>NZ_JBIRRA010000007.1:501404-515678 GCF_044333485.1 Streptomyces sp. NPDC020983
GTGGGGGGGCATCCCCCCCCCCCCCCCCCCCGTTGGGCTGTTTTCCCCGCGCTGCTGGGGGGGGGGGGGGGGGGGGGGGGGGGGGGGGCGGCCGGGGGGGCCCCCCCCCCCCCCCACGCGGCGCGCCCTGGCGCCCCCGCTCCGACGGCTGCGCCCACCGCGCCGGACACGCCGGCCATACACGTGGTGACGACGGCCGCCGCCGTGGTCCATGCTCTGGAGAGCGGCCCCGCGGGTTCCCTGCGCCAGAGGGCCACAGCGAACCAGGTTTTCGTGTCGACCCAGGGTTCTGCGCGGTGTCGCCGGCGACGTTGCACGTTGGCCGCTCAGCCCAGTGCGTGTGGGGGCAAGGTGAGGCGAGGCAGCCGCGCAGTTCGTCCCGTGGCGCCGGCCTCACGTGTGCGGGTTGCGGGGGTAGGCCGGGAGCGGTCCGCTCCGGATTCGAGGCCACCGTCAACGAGTTCGCCCAGGGGTACGGCTTGCGGCACTGCCGGTACCGAGGGCAGGGAAAGGCCGACATCCAGCACGTCTGACGGCTATCGCCGTCAACATCGAGCGGCTCAGCGGACTGCCACCAACCGAGGAGGCCCCCGACCGGGAAGAGTCGGCTTCCCGCCGGTGGTCATCCCTCCTTCAGGACGCCCCGGGCGATGACCGCCTCACGCAGCCGTGCGGCCATCGAGACCGCCTGGTCCGACGGCAGCGCCAGGACACCGTTCTCCGTCATCAGGGCATGGAACTGCTGCTGAGGGTAGGGGACACCGGGCGGCAGAGCGGCGATGTGCCAGTGCAGATGCGCGTTGCCCTGCTGGCTGCCGAGCGAGTACAGGTACGTACGCTCCGGCTCGCAGACAGCCTCGACCGCAAGGGCGATCTCCCGGACGAACAGCATGAGCCGGCTGTAAGCCTCCTCGTTCAGGTCACGGACAACGTGCTCGACATGCACCTTCGGCGCGACCAGGACCTTGCCCGGCACCGTGGGCCACCTGTCCAGGAACGCCACGTGATCGACATCCTCGAAAACCGTCGCATGCGGGTAATCCGGGCTCCCGGCCAGAAACGCACACACGAAGCACGGACCGCTCCGAGACCGCTTCACGTACGCCTCAAGATCCGTCGACTCGCGATCCACTGGCACCTGCCCACCTCTCCACGGAGGCGCACCAGTCTGCCGCAGCCCTACGATCCCACCGGCACAGAAGGGATCAACGACTCAAGATCGGGATCTACAACGGGAGTACTCACGAGCTCGTGCATGGTTGTTGGCAGCGCGTGCTTGAGTGGTGTCACGGCTTGTTGATCACGCTGCTCGTCGTGCGGGGAGAGTGGGTCGGGCGGACTGGTCGGCTGCTTGCTGGTCGGACGGAAGGCCGGCGACGGCTTGGACTGTGTCGGGCAGATGATGGCGGTGGCCGTGATGCCGGGCGAGGGCGCCCCAGTTCTTGAGGTGGGCGATGCCGTTTCTCGAGGGGGACGCGCCGTGAGGAGTGGGCGAATCGGGCCTGTTCGTGGTGAGCCATGAGCCGTTGCAGGTGCTCCAGTTGTTTCGCCGCGGCGCCTTCTCGGGCGGCGTGACGACCTGGCCGTAGGTCTCTGTGCGGCCAGACCCTCGTGGGCGGCGTCGGCGATGATCTCCAGGTCGACGCTGCCCACCCCGACAGCCCGCCGCCGCGGCCGGGCACACACCTCCGCATCACGCCGGGCCCGCCAACCCGGGCCCACCTCAGCCACCAGATCTGCGATCGCGCCCCGCGACGGACCCGTGATCCGCCGTTCAGACACGATCACCTCACGCGCTGCAACCCCCACCGCAACAGGTCCGACGAACCATGCCGACCGAGGTCACGGCCAACCCTGCACGAGCTCGTCAGACTCCAGCAACTCGACTCCATGCAAGCCGGGGCGCATCAGTCTCCGCCGGCCCCGGGCGATTCACCATTGGTGAACAAGACCAGGCGAAGCCGCGGGTCTGAGCGAGCTGATCACCCTGTGCAGCGCCGTCCTGAGCCTGGCTCAGCGATCGGCGGCACGATCGTCCAGGGCACTGGCCAGCTGCGCGAACAAGGCCGTCGGGGCTGGTCGATCGTATCGATCGGCGAGCACCAGCCACAGCCGATGGCCGAGCCGAAGCGCGGCTCGCAGTGCCTCCAGCAGTGCTTCAGACGAAGCGGCCGAAGTAGCGGCGCACAGTTCGGCCACGCTTGCCGCCGACAACTCCCGCTCAGCACCACGCTCCGGCGTCAGCCAGTGTGCAGTGGACCGCTCAGCCAGACGCGCCATCCACACCAGATGACGCTGAGCTTGCCCGAGGGCGTCCCAGGCTCGCAGATTCTCGCCACGCCCCACCAGGTGATACGCAAGCACGAGCCAGTTGACGAACGGGTCGCAGTACTCAGCGACCGCCTGCGGACTGTCGACCGGCGGGACGTACCGCTCCGGCATGGCGCGAAGCACCGGCTCCAGCACACCTCTACGGTCCACTACCAGCATCCGCTCAACTGCCGCACCACGGGCGGGCCAGTCAGCAACGCTGGTGATCTCATCCACCGTCGCGAAGTGAAACTCCCCCCGTACCAGTCCCGGGAAGAACGCCACGAAGGAGCCGAACTCGTTGAGCAGCCCGTAGGAGATCGGCGCAATGCTCCCGCACCACGAACCCGGATCGACCTCGACGCGACGCTCAGGCGTGAAGAACAACCAGAACTCGATGTCGCTGTGTTGGTCGGCCTCACCTGCAGCGAACGAACCGTACATCAACGCCGCGTCCAGGCCGTCGTCGGCCGAGCACGCCTCGCGGACCCGCGCGATCAACTCCTCCTGAAACAGCACAGCCCTCATCTAAGTACGCACGTACCGACCCGGGCAACGCATTTCGGCCAGGGTGGTTGCGTGCTCATTTCAGGCACAGGGGCCAGGCCCGTCCCGTCGAACAGCTGCGCGCTGCTCTTGATCCCGCTCCCGGGCGGGCCAGGCCGCCACTGGCCACCCCCGGGGCGGGCAAGAGTTGACGCCCCGGCACCCGTCTGCTGCCGGTGGAGGAAGCAGGCGAAGCGGCCCTGAGCCCGCCGCCTCGCCGCCCGCAGGCTTCCGCGGCAGCCAGTCCATCGGCTGCCCGCGCCGGCCACTTGCGTGTGTGGCAGCGCCCCGGGCACACACCTGGCACGCTGCGGTATCGGCGCGTGCCGGGGCGGCGCGGGCCTGCCGGGTGGTGGCGGGGCGGTGCGGCGGGAGCCTTCCGGTTCCGGCGGGCAGAGGATCAGCCGATGTAGAGACGCATCGTGGCGAAGTCGAAGGTGACGGCGAAGGGTTTGTAGAACTCGTGCGTGATGTTGCCGATGGTGGAGAACCGGGTCATGCCCTCCCAGGGGGTCGGGCCGACGGATGCGGGGACGTGGTGGGCGACCGCGGCGCCGAGGGCGACGCGGTCGACGGTGGCCGGGTAGACGGTCACCGCGCCGCCGTTGATGGGCGTGGGGTGGGACCAGTCGACGGCCATGGCGGCTCGGGCGGCGTTGTCGGGACTGGTGTTGACGCCGGCGCCCGCACCGCCGGTGTCCATCGTCGCGATGCGCGGTCCGTAGCCGTTGAGGACGGCAGGTGTGCAGGGCAGGTGGTCGGCGAGCCACAGCGGCTGCGGGTGCAGGCCGGCGCGGGCGGCCTCGGTACGCAACGCGCGCTGCTGGGCGGTGTTCTTGCGGCGCAGGACGAGGGCCTGCCTGGCGTAGTCGAGTGTCGTGATGAACCGGTAGAAGACGGACATGCCGATCGTGCCGTCGGTGACCGTGCCGTCGGGGAACGCCAGGATCCCGCCGTCGATCCAGGTGACCGGCACGTTGCGCACCTCGATTCCGCCGAGACGCAGTGACGACGCGACACCGAGATACGTGGTGACGGTACGGTCGGCGATCATGCCTTGCGACATCGCGACGGGCTTCAGCCCCAGCCGCTGGGCCATGTCCGTGGTGAGTGTCAGGTCGGCGGCCCCGGTGTCCAGGACGAAGCGACCGGACGCGCCACCGTTCACGCTCGCCGAGACCTGCGGCAGCGGGTCGAGGGCGAGGAACGGCACGCGAGTGGACTGGGCGCCTCGGATCTCGTACGGCGTGCCGGTGAGGGCGGCCTGCCGCGCCGCTTCGGGCGGGGGGAGCAGGGGGCCGGCGGGGGCCGGCAGGTTTTGGCGCAGGTAGCACTGCGACAGGTGGCGCTTGGCGTCGTCGTCACCGGGGTCCAGCCGCAGCGCCTCGCGCAGGAGGCGGCCGGCTGGGGTGAGCCGGTCGGAGAGCAGGCAGAGGTAGCCGAGTTGGGCGGCCGCGTGGGCGTTGCCGGGGTCGGCCCGCAGAAGGCGGGCGTACGCGTACTCGGCGGCGGTGAGGTCGCCGTCCTGGAAGAGCTGGTCCGGGTCCGGGCCGGGGGCAGGAGCAGGGGTGGGCACGTCCGCGCGGGCGGGTGTGGTGGTGGCCGCCAGGCCCAGCAGCGGGAGGGCCGCGCCTGCGGCGAGCCCGGCACGGCGCAGGAGGCCGCGCCGGCTGAGGCCGGTGCCCCTGGAGGGGGCGCCGAGGACGGAATCCACGGGGCGGTCGGGAACGGGGGAGCTGGCGGACCGGTGTTCGGTCGTCGTCGATCGGGTCATACGGCGACCTTGCCGTCCAGCTGGTGCCCGGCGCGTCTGCCGTGAGCCCGAATCGCAGGTCTGTCGTGGGATGTACGGGGCCGCCCGCGTATCCCTCTCGCGACAGATCCGGTGCACAGCGGCGGCACCTACACTGACGCGACCATGAGGGACTCTCCCATCGCCGTCCTGCGCTCCTGGGCCCGCCGACCGCAGATCCAGGACGTGGCCCTGACCTGCGGTCTGCTGCTGGCGTGCCTGCTGCTGACGGACGTGTCCGGCCTCGTGCACCCCCCGGCCGGCCAGGGCAGGGGCGGCGCGGGCGCGGTGACGGTGTGGTGGGCCGCCACCGCGCTGACCGCGGCGGCTGTCATGCTGCGGCGCAGGTGGCCTGTGACGATGCTGGCAGTGTGCTCGGTGTCGGCGGCGGCGCGGGTGGCGGTCGGGGTGCTGCCCACGGTGATGGACCTCGCGGTACTCGTCCTGCTCGGCACGGTCGCGGCACGCTGCTCGCGGCTGGCGTCGCTGCTGGCGCTGGGCGCGGTGGTGCTGCTGGTGGCCGGGCTGATCGGGACACCTGTTGCCCGGTCGCTGCGGGTGCCGAACCTGCGGGTGTGCAACCGGCACGTCAGCGCATCGGAGACGGGCCTGTCGCAGGCCACCGTGCCTGTGGTGGGTTCCGCGCCGTCGCCGCAGGGTGCTCGGGCCGTTGTGGGCGCGGACCCCGGCGGGGCGGTGTGCAAGAGCGACGGGTCCAGCCCGTGGCGTGGCTTCCCGGTTCTCGGGTCGGCACTGGTCGCCGCGTGGGCGGTCGGCTCGGGGAACCGCAACCGGCGTGCCTACCTGGAGCAGTTGCACGCCCGCGCCCAGGACCTGGAGCGGGCACGGGACCGCGAGGCCTCACTTGCGGTCGCGGACGAGCGCGGCCGGATCAGCCGCGAGGTGCACGACGTCGTCGCGCACGGGCTGTCACTGATCGTCGTTCAGGCGCAGGGCGCCGAGGCGGCGCTGGACAACCGGCCGGACGCCACGCGCGCCGCACTCCGTACGATCGTCGCCACGGGGCGCGACTCGCTCGCCGACATGCGCCGGGTGCTGGCCGCACTGGGCGAGCCAGACGGGCGGGACGGGACGGAGGGCACCCGGCAGGCACAGCCGGGTCTGGACGGGCTGCCCGCCCTGCTGGCACGCGTGCGGCAGTCCGGCACGCCCGTTCGGTTGCGAGTCGAGGGCACCGCCGGGGCGCTGCCGTCGACGGTGGACCTGTCGGCGTACCGGATCGTGCAGGAGGCGCTGACGAACGTGATGAAGCACGCGGGGCCCGGCGCGACCGCTGACGTCGCACTCCGGTACGCAGACGGGGAGATCACCATCGAGATCAGCGACGACGGGGCGGGCGCGGGCACGGCCGGGGGCGGCGGCCCGTGGACGGGGGCGGGCCCGAACGGCGGCAACGGGCTGCCGGGCATGCGGCGGCGCGTCATGCTGCTCGGAGGGCGGTGCAGCGCGGGGCCGGGCGTAAGCGGTGGTTTCGCGGTACACGCGTGCCTCCCGATCCACGGGCGGAGCGGATGACCGGCGTCGTACGCGTCCTTCTCGCCGACGACCAGGCCCTGGTACGTACCGGCTTTCGCATGATCGTGGAGAACGCCCCCGACATGGAGGTCGTCGGCGAGGCGGGCGACGGCGCCGAGGCGGCGGCGCTGGCAGCCCAACTGCGGCCTGACGTCGTCCTGATGGACGTGCGCATGCCCGAGACGGACGGCGTTGAGGCCACCCGGCGGATCTGCGCGGCGGACCACGCCCGGGTCCTCGTCCTCACCACCTTCGACCTCGACGAGTACGTCTACTCCGCCTTGCGCGCCGGCGCGAGCGCTTTCCTGCTCAAGGACACCCTCGCGGCCGACCTGCTGGCGGCCGTCCGCGTCGTCGTGCGGGGCGACGCGGTGGTGGCGCCCAGCGTGACCCGCCGGCTCATCACCCGCTACATCCGCACCGCGCCCGCCCCCGGCCCGGGCGCCGACCGGCCCTCCGCGGCGGTTCTGGCCACGCTGACCGAGCGCGAACGCGAAGTGCTGGCGCTGATCGCGCGCGGCCTGTCCAACACCGAACTCGCCGCGCACCTGAACGTCACCGAGGGCACGGTCAAGACGCACGTCAGCCGGATCCTGGCCAAGCTGAGTCTGCGGGACCGCGTCCAGGCGGTGGTGTACGCGTACGAGTCCGGCCTCGTGCGCTCCGGCGCGGCCACCAGCGGCTGACGCGCCTCCAGGGCGGGGCAGTGACGCGCAACGGTGCGCGTTTTCGCTGCTGGAGCCGGGCCGCGTTTTACGGACATCACTACCGCAGGTCACGGCCGTGGAACGGTGGAAGGCGACCTGTGTGCGCGACCATCGGCCACCCGGCCCTGTCACCTGCTCTGCGCCCGCCCGAATGCCGCCTGTGCGGCGAGCCCGTCGAGCAGGTTGTCCACCAGGCGGGCCAGGTGGTCGATGCGGTGGCTGGTCCTCGGGCTGCGCCTCTGGCCGTCTCCTTCGGTCGGGTAGTGGGGGCCGGTTGCTGCCCCCCGCCTGTAGGCCGCCCGTGACAGAAGCCGGCGCTCCCCGGCGACAGTCAGCAAAATTGAGGCGGGTGCGATGTGAGGGGCGCGGTGCCCGGGCGGGGGCCTTCACCGCGGGCCTCCCTTGCCCCCTTGTCCGACCCCTTGACCGCACGGTGCCGCGGTCGGCCGGCACAGCGAACAGGCTCAAGCCGCCTGAGTCGCCATGCCCAGGCTGCCGATCCTGCTGAGGGACAAGCGCTACGAACGCGTGATCCGCGCTGCTCCCCGCGCCGCCGCCCCCACAGCGGCGACGACCGGGAGGTGAGCACCCGAGCCGCCCGCCGCGAGGCAGTCGGCGCCGGCACGGTCGCCGGACCTCACGGTGGGTGGCGGCGGCACGCCCGTACCGGGTGCTGACCGGCAGCCGACCGGTCGTGATGGGCCGGGAGCCGATCGCGCCCCCGTGTGCGGGTGGCATGATCGTGCCGTGGGCATCTCCGAGCGGCGCCTCCTCCTGGCCACCCTGGATCGACAACTGCTCTTGCAGCGCGCCTCCTTGGACGTACCGACCGCGGTGCGGCGCCTGTGCGCACTGCAGGCGCAGGCGCCCGCCTCGCCGTACCTGGCGCTGTGGACCAGACTGCAGGACTTCACGCCCGAGGACCTGGACGCCGCCTTCGCCGACGGCCGGCTCGTGAAGGCGACACTGATGCGGATCACGCTCCACGCGGTCCACGCGGACGACTACGCGGCCTTCCACGCCGCCATGGCGAGCAGTCTGCGCGCGGTCCGTCTTCACGACCGCCGCTACGCCGCGACGGGCGCAGCGCCCGAGGACGCGGACAGGCTCCTTCCCGAACTGGCCCGGTTCCTGTCCCGACCGCGCACCGGCGCCGAGGTCGAGCAGCAACTCGCCGACCGGTTCGGCGAGCACGCCCACCGCATCTGGTGGGCCCTGCGCACGTACGCCCCGATCCGCCACAGCCCTACTGGCGGCCCCTGGTCATTCCGGCAACCGCATACCTACCGGGCCATAGCGGATACCGGTCTCGCTGAGAGCGCTGAGAGCGCTGAGAGCGCTGAGAGCGCTGAGAGCGCTGAGAGCGCTGAGAGCGCTGAGAACACTGAGCCCGCGGACACCGGAACCCGGCGCCTCCTCCTGTCGTACCTGCGGGCCTTCGGACCGGCCACTCTCGGGGACTTCGCCCGCTTCACCCTGCTCGGCCGCGCGGCCGCCACGCGGGCGCTGGACGCGCTGGGCGACCAGGTCGTCCAGATCCCCGGTCCCGGAGCACGCCGCGGCCCGGCACCGCTGTACGACCTGGCCGGCGCGGGGCTGCCGGACGAGTCCGTGCCGGTGCCGCCGCGGCTGTTGCCGATGTGGGACAGCACCCTGCTCGCGCACGCCGTGCCAGGACGCATCCTGCCGGCCCGGTACCGGCCGCTGGTCGCACGGCGCAACGGCGACATGCTGCCCTGTCTGCTGGTCGACGGCCAAGTAGCCGGCGTCTGGCGGGCGGTGGACGCCGGGGTCGAGCTCACGTCCTTCCACCGGCTTGACGGTCGCACCTGGCAGGGTCTCACCGAGGAGGCCGCGGGGCTTGCGGCGTTCCTCGCCGCTCGTGACCCGGACGTCTACCGCCGCCACCACCACTGGTGGCACAAGGGCTTCTCCGACGTCGCGCTGACCACCGAGACCCGTACGGTCACGCCCTGACCACCGCCTCCGACCGCGAAGCCGGGCCGCTATGCCGCCTACCGCACCGCACCGCACCGCGCCGCGGTCGAGGCGGGGGAACGCGGCGCGGGCGCCGCGCCAGCACCGGCGGGAGCACTACGCCGGGCCGTACCTCGACCAGCCGTTCCCGCGGCTGCCGGTGGTGTTCGCGCCGGCACCTCGCCGCGCCGGAGAGCCGGGGGCGGAGTTCCTGGCCCGCACCGCCGGCCTGGGGCCGGTCCGGTACCGCCGCCTGGTCGTGACGACCACCACCGCGGCCCGGCTGGCCGAGTACGGTCCGATCGGGGCGGTGTGGCGGGTCGCCGGCATATTGGAGCCTGGACCGGCTGCCCGCCCCGCAGTGACCCGCTCAGCGCATCCGCGCGAGGGCCGGCCCAGCGGCCGCCCGGGACCGGCCTGGCGCCTTCTACCTCGCACGCACTTTCGGCCGGGTGGTTTCACCGGTTCGCGCTGTGGCGCCGGCGAGCAAGCGCGTACGGTCCGGGAGCACGGGCGATGACATCGAGCTGACCGATGGACGAGCCGACGGTGGGACGGATACCCAGCGGCCCGAACTGGTCGAACGCGAACACCCGGCAGCGGGCTACGCGGTCAACGAGGAACTGTCCACCGACGACGTGCGCCGCGAGCTGGCGACGGTCCTGACGATGGCGGCCAACGGCCATACGGACGACGGGGTCGTTGAGGTCGTGGCGGGGGACCCCGGCATGGGCTCCATGGCGGTGACGGCGGAGGCCTCGGACGACCCGGTGAAGCGGGCAGGGCTCCGCGGGCAGCTGCTCCACATGGTCGAAGAGGGCGACCTCCCGCAGTGACCACCGGCTGCTCAAGCGGGCTGCCTGCGTGAGCGGCAGCATCGGACGGGCTTACGCCGCGGCGCGCAGCGGCCGGTCGGGTCGGCAGATGCCGCAGGGGGCGGCGTCGGCCCGCGTCGTCAGGACGGCCCGCGCGGCGACGGCTGCGGCGAGCGCGGCAGCCGCTGACGGCTTCCTGCCGGCTTCGGCGCAGGCGCGCGTGGCGAGGTCGGCGGCGGAGCGCGGGGCGCCGTGGTTGAGGGGGACCATCGCGTGCCGGGCCAACGCCCAGACGAGCGTCTGCCCCGGTGTCATCACCAATTCGGCCTGTGGGGGTAGGGCAAGCCCTACCCCCGGTGGCCGGGTAGCAGGTTGGACGCCGGCCGCGCGTAACCGCGATCGTAGTGCCATGACTGAGACCGCCTCGCCCACCGTGCTGCATGCGTCCACCGAGACCGGGCCCGTTGGCCACAGATTCCGCCGGGAGTTGGGCTATCTCCTGTCCGGACTGCCCCTCGGGACGGCGGCGTTCACCGTAGCGGTCACCGGATTCGCCCTGGGGGTGTCCACCCTCTTGATCTATGTCGGACTGCCGGTCCTGGCCGGGACCCTGCGCGCGGCACGGGCGCTGGCCAACACGGAACGCCGACGGGTGACGGCCGTCACGGGCCGTCCGCTGCCGTTGCAGCACCCCCGGCAGGCCGGCGCGGGATGGGCGGGGTGGCTGCGCGCGGTGCGCGAACCACAGCCCTGGCGCGACCTGGCCCATCTGGTCGTCGCCTTCCCGCTCCAGGTCATCACGTTCAGCGTGGCGCTGACGTGGACCCTCGGCGGTGTGGGCGAGCTGCTCTACGGCTCATGGTCGTGGTCCCTGCCGCAGGGGCCGGACGACCAGGGACTGGCGGAGCTGATATTCGACACCAGCTCGCGGGCAGTCGACATCGGCTTCAACACCGCCGTAGGGGTGGTCATGTTGGCCACGGCGGTTCCGGTGGTCCGCGGGCTGGCCGCGATGCAGACCCGGTTGGCCCGCTCCCTGCTGACTGACCGGACCGCGTAGCCATGGGCCGGGCCCGCCGACAGCGGTTCGCGGGAAGAAGACCTTCGGCCGCCATCCTCCGGTCGCATTCGTCGACCACGGCCCGCACGGCTCCGGCGAGCCGGTCGCGGGCCGGCCGCGGCCGGGCAACGCGGGCAGCAGCACCGCGAGCGACCACGTAGCAACCACCCGCCAGGCCTTGTTCCAACTCCGACGCGGCCGGCGCACCCTGATCCGCACCGACTTCGCCGGCGGCACCCATGACTTCCTTGACTGGCCCACCCGGCGCGGACGACGGCTGTTTCGGTGCCAGTGCCTCTTCGCAGGGTGGGGCGCTGCCGATGTACAGGTACTGGTCCCATCCCACATGGACCGCGAAAGCGCCCTCCTCTTCCCATTGGCACCAGGCGCCGTTGTCGCGCAACACGGCTCGCACCAGCTCCAGCCCGACATCGAGCGGCACCTCTGCCCGTCGTCAAAGCCGGTTGGGTCAGCAGGGAAGAGTCCGTCCAGCCCCAAGCCGTCCACCGGGCCTCTACGCCGAAGTGTGCCAGGGACAGGATCTGCGGTTCCCGTTCGACCAGGTGATCGACGCCGGTGTCCCTGGCGAAGGCCGCGACCGCCTGAAGATAGGACGCCTCGACCTCACCGTGCTCTGGCACCCGCGGGTTCGGGGCGATCGCCCCGAGTCGGGAGTGACCATGAGTCTGTCCTGCCAGGGGTGCAAGTCGGGTGAGGTGAGTCGGCGGTCGGCCTGAGAGCCGGCCGTGGAAGGCGATGCCGAAGACCAGCGACGACGACGCAAGAGACAGAGGCTACGCGCCATCTTGCGGGGCCGACGCGATCACGCGCTGGTAGTCATCCAGATCACGTGGGACGCGAGGCTCCTCCAAGGCGCGGACTGCCACTGGATCGCCGGTGGGCTCGAGCACCGCTCCCATGAGGTTCTCCCAGGCGAGCCCCTCAGCGTAGAAGTCGATCCCGTACAGCGCGACGATCTTGGGCAGCCCGTCGACCTCCATCGCCCAGTACTGGCGCTCGTAGGCGATGTAGTTGGTGTCCTTGCCACCGCCGACGTTGGCCGCGAAGCAGGTGCCCCACCCGGGCACGTCGTACTCCACAACCATGTACACCCGGCGGCGCACCGGCAGCGCTGCCTTCTCTGCGATCTCGGCCAACTCCTCGGCCGGCAGACCGCGAGGACGCATGAACGGGGACGTCATGCTGGTGCCGGGTGAGGAGTACATGAAGCTCTCCGTGCGTGCGACCCTCTGCTCGAGCTGATCGTCCGGCTCCGCAAGGTTGGCGACGTCCTGTTCGTACACCGCGGTGAGGAATTCCTGGAAGAAGGTCACAGCCTCGTCGATGTTCACGTCAGCTCGCACTCTTTCTCACGAAGAGCCACACATCGGCTCCGACCGGCTCGGGGGTGTATTTTTTGCTCTTGCCGTTGGCCTTCAGAACGTACTCGTACTTCGTCTGCTCCGCCCGCCGGATCGGAGGATTGGAGACCTTCTGCAGGAGATCCAGGAACCGTTGCTGCGACTCCGGATCAGACTCCTTGTACCATGGCAGGCTCGTGACCCGGTCCTTGAGAATGTCGCTGACCAGTATGCCGAACGTTATGGTGACCGTGAGGTCCATGGACACGCCGCTCACGTCCACCCCGTTCAGCACGGCGAACGTCTGGATGTCGGCATTGATCGATCTCTCCGCTGCGCCCTGGATCTGCTTGTTGTAGTGGTCGCTCGTCGACACCAGGTTCAGGCCTTCCTGGAATCCGGATCCGCCGAACATGTCAGCGACGCCGTGTGCCCGGTTCATCTCCTCACCCTCCACGAAGCCGGCTGGGGTCTGCGTGATGCCGCGTGGGGCGCCGCTGGGCTTGAGGTTCAGGTCGTAGCCCGTCACGGTGAGCGACTCCGAGCGGTCCTTTCCCTTCTCGACCACCGTGAAGTTCTTGCCGGCCCGCGTCGTGTACGTGATGGTAGCCGTGTCACCCTCAACAACCTTGTGGATGTTCTCTGGAAAGTAGTCCGAGTGCTCCTTCTGCCGCAGGGTCGGAAGGTCGAACTGTCCGTAGGGTGAGACACCAACCTTGTAGATGCCCGGCCCGAGCTGCTCGATGCCCGCATCCTGCAGACTCGTTCGGAAGGACTCGTCGGTGATTGACGGCAGTCGGCTCGCGGCCAGCCTCGCCAGTACCGCTGGAACGGGCGCCCCAAGGGCCTGGAGGAACGCCTTTCTTTGGGGGCTCTGAGAGCCGAACACATGGTTGTAGAATTCGTTGGCCTCCGCCGTCTTCCGGTTCCCCTTGAAATAGTCGAGCAGCGGCTGGACGAATCCGTCCGTCTGACTGAGCGCCCGTGCGTCAGTGTCGGTGCCCGCGAGATCGGCCAACGAGAACAGGGGAGGCGAGTTCGGCAGGGGGCCGGCTCGGACTTTGCTGATGTACGTGTTCCACCAGTACGGGTGCACCTGCTCGATGAGCGTGTTGTTGTGCTTGTCGCGCATCGCCGTCTTGATCTCGTCACGCGTCTGCTTGTCGTCGCGAAGGGTGTGCTGCGCGGTCCGGGCAGTCTGGACATGCACCACCTCGCCCTCTGGAGTGTGGGAATCCACGACCAGACGGAGCGGGACGTCGTGCTTGCGTTCCACGGCGCGGAGGCCGGTCGCCGCAGCCTCGTGGGAGCCGGCCTTGGTGAGTTCCCGGTCCGCGTCTGCAAGGGCAGCCGCTTCGTTCTTACGGCCCTTGACCTTTGTTCCGTTCTTTTCCTTGCCGGTGAGCCTGTCCTTGACCTTCTTGCCGGTTGCCCTGAGTTTGGCCCAGATCTTCTTGCCCGTCTTGATGATGAAGCCGACGATCTTGTCGATGACGCGGTTGACGGGTTTGGCGACGGCGTGGAAGACGGATTTGACCTTGGCGGCGAGGTTGCCGATGCCGAGGAGGGAGGCGAGCAGGCCCAGGAGGGTGGGGATGGCGGCGGCGAGGGCGGTTTCGACCATCTTGGGGACGCCGGCCTGGCCGCCGTCGGCGATGGCGATGACGGCGTCGAGGACGGCGTTGACGAACTCGATGACCTGGGCGCCCTGGTTGATGACGAAGGAGACGATGTCGATGATCGCCTTGACCGCGCGGACGAACGCGGAGGCGGGGTTGAGCAGGGACAGGATCCAGGTGATGCCGGCGATGACGACGGTGGGGATCAGGTAGCTGGTGAGTTTGCCGAGGATGGTGGCTTTGAGGTCGCCGACGTCCTTGACGATCTCCTGCTCGATCCCGGCGGGGCCCTCCTTCGCGAGTTTCTGCGCGACGGGGACGGTTTTCTCGACCTCGGTCATGGCCTGGTCGGGGATGCCCTTGGCGGTGATGCGGGCGCGGATGTTGGCCCAGGTCAGGCCGAGCAGGCCGGTGATGAGCTGGATGATGCCCTTCAGGTCGAAGGACGAGGGCAGGTTCAGCCCGGCCTTGACGGCGGTGCCCAGCAGCCAGGACACCAGGCCCTTTTTGAGGTGGTCGGCGATGTTGGTGACGAACAGCTTCAGGCCGGC
>NZ_JBIRRA010000008.1:0-446311 GCF_044333485.1 Streptomyces sp. NPDC020983
TCGGCAACCTCGCCGCCAAGGTCAAATCCGTCTTCCACGCCGTCGCCAAACCCGTCAACCGCGTCATCGACAAGATCGTCGGCTTCATCATCAAGGCGGGCAAGAAGATCTGGGCGAAGCTCAAGTCGACGTTCGGCGGGAAGAACAAGCCCGGAAGTAAGAAGGATGCGGAAGATGATAAGAAAGATAATCCGAAGAGTAGGGATGTAAAGCGCAAGGCCCATGAGTTGCTTGTCGGCCGCACCTCATCTCCGGTAGCCTCCGTCGAGGCGCTCGAGTCGACCGTGCACCAGGTGTTCACGCAATTGCGGCCCGAGGGCCTGAAGTCCCTGCGGCTGAAGCCCGTCGAGGGGGGTGGGCGACGGTATTCCGTACTGGCCACGGCCAGCCCCGAGGAATCGGTTCTGGAAACGTCCGTGGTGTATTCCGGGGAGGATTACCGGGACATCATGAGGTCGGCGATCCCCCGAGGCGGCATCATATCCTTCCTCCACGGCGTGGCGAGCGGCGAACCCAAGACCGTCAAGTTCAAGGGCGCCGAGGTCAAGGTCGACTTCGCCTTCTTCGAAGAGGCGTGGAATGCGACCCAACTGGTCGTCGACCTGGTCAAGGACCGCTTCCGTGCGGCCATGAACGCCCATCACGAGTGGATCCCCAGCAACTTCATCCTTGAGGTGATGAAGCGCGCCCGGCAGGCCGCCGCCGACGGCGAGGCCTGGATCGACCTCCAGCACGAGCTGCGTAACGAGACGTTCCGGGTCGTGTTCGCGCCGGGGAAGTCGCGCAAGGTGGAAAAGGACTCGGTCAACGGTTCCCCGGAGAAGGACTACACGGTACTCCAAGGACACTCGGGGGCGGTCTACTGGAAGAAGGAGGAGCAGACCGTCGGCCAGGCGGATTTCCACAACGCCCTGCGGGACGCATTCACCGCTTCGACCACTCCCTCCGGTGCGGTCGCCGGGGCGCTGAAGGTGGCGAAGGAATGGGTCTGGGACGGCGGGGGCATGACTCCTGGGATGCACCCCGACCTCTTCAACAAGAAGAACGGCGGGACGCGGATAACGGCGGAGTACCAAAGAGGCAATCTTGCCAAGATCATGGAGCGCTTCGAGTCCCTCGCAAGGAGAGTGAGTTGAGCAACTTCGCGGCGGAGGCCACAGGTAGTTCCGGAGAGGCGGAGGGCTGGGTCCGCGATTCCCCTCTCGACGGCGCCGAAAAGGAACTGCTTCTCGCGTTCGTCCGGCGGTTTCCCGGACTCGGTTTCACCAGGGACGCCGGTGCGCGCGCGGGGAGGGCGGCCGAGCAGAAGGAGGGCGTGCGCCTGCCGCCCTGGCTCCACGGGATCCGGCAGGTCCTGTGTTCCGCTGCCCCGGACGTGCAGGTCCGCTTCGACGACTTCGACTCGTACACGCCGAGGGCGGACTACCTGGAGGAGATCTGGTACTCGATCGGGCTGGTCTCGATGGGCGAGGAGCAGCGGCATCTCTTCGTCGAGGAGGCAGGCGTCTTCCCCGTCGGGGAGTGGGAGGAGTCGAACCGCTCGTTCCTGGCCGTGAATCTCAGGGATGTCGGCGACACCCAGGTGCTCGAGTTCTCCGCTCCCGATCTGATGGACAACATCTCCGAGGGCAAGCCCGCGAACGTGTCGGTCCATCCCGCTTTCCGCTCGTACGCCTCCATGCTGTCGCACGTGACCGCCTGCCGGACCGCGGACGGGGCAGTCGTCGAGGCGCAGTAGGCAGGCCGCTCCGCTACGCCGTGAGCAGGTGGGCGTATTCGCCGAATTCGGAGGGCAGGGTCAGGCGGCCGAGCTTCTGGTATTCGCGCTGCACCGCGTGGATGAGCATCGGCATCGTCAGCTCCGTGCCGGCCTCCGCCGCGAGGTAGGCCGCGGTCACGGCGATGGAGCGGATGTTGCCGCCGGCCAGTTCGAAGGACTCCGCGCAGAAGTCGAGGTCGAGGGTGGACGGGGCGGGGAGGACGGGGCGGAGGGCGCGGCGCCAGAGGAGGCGGCGCTGCTCCGGGTCGGGGAGCGGGAAGTCGACGACGAGGTCGAGGCGGCGGGTGAAGGCGTCGTCGAGGTTGGCGCGGAGGTTGGTGGCGAGGACGGCCAGGCCGTCGAAGGTCTCCATGCGCTGGAGCAGATACGCGCTCTCGACGTTGGCGTAGCGGTCGTGCGCGTCCTTGACCTCCGAGCGCTTGCCGAAGATCGCGTCGGCCTCGTCGAAGAGCAGGACGCCGTTGACGCCGGCGGCCTCGCTGAAGATGCGTTCGAGGTTCTTCTCGGTCTCGCCGATGTACTTGTCGATGACGGTGGCCAGGTCGACCGTGTAGAGGTCGAGCCCGAGGTCCTTCGCGACGACCTCGGCGGACATCGTCTTGCCCGTGCCGGAGTCGCCCGCGAAGAGGGCGGTCACGCCGCGGCCGCGCCCGCCGCCCGGGCGCATGCCCCATGTGCCGAGGACGAGGTCGCGGTGCCGGGCGCGGGCGGCGAGCTCGTGGAGCTGGGCGAGCGGGTCGGCGGGGAGCACGAGGTCGTCCCAGCCCACCGCGGGCTCGACGCGCCGGGCCAGCCGGTCCAGGCCCGCGGCGTTCTGGGCGCGCGCACCGGCCCGTACGTGGTCGGCGTCCAGCGGGGCGTCCGAGAGCAGCGCGGCCTGCGCGGTGCTGCGGGCGGCCCGGGTGATCTGGTCCGGCGTGAGGAGGAAGGGCGCGAGGGTGCGCCGCACGTCGAGGCCGTCCGGCACCGGCGCCTCGTACGTGCGGGCCCACAGCGCCGCGCGGGTCGCCGGGTCGACCCGCGGGGCGTGCAGCAGCAGCGGGGGGCGGGCGGACCAGGCGGCGTCCCAGGGTGTGCGCCCGACGAGGACGGTGAGCGGCGCGGTGTCGGCCAGCAGCCGCAGGGCCTCCGTGCGTTCGGGGGTGAGGGCTTCGAGGGGCGCGCACACCAGGCCCGCGCCGGTGAGCCGCGCCTCGCGGGCCAGGACGCGTACGGCCTCCGCGGGGTGCGGGTCCTGGGCCAGGCGCAGCAGGTCGACGCCGAGGACGCGGTGGCCCGAGCGCAGCAGTGCCGCCGCGGCCAGGGCGGTGCCCGCGCCGCCCTGCTCCTCGCGGAGGTGGGCGAGGCGGACGCCGTGGGACAGGGCGGCGGCGAGGACGTCCGGATCGCCGACACCGGGGACGTCGTGCCAGGACGTGAGCAGGTCGGCGAGCCGCGGGTCGGGGGTGTCGTCGCCCAGCAGGTGGCCGGTGACGCGGTCGGGCACGCGCAACGACCTGCTGAGGAAGGGGCGTTCGGCTTCCTCGACCACGAGCAGCCCGCCGGCCCGCAGCGGTGCCTGCGGTGCGAGCCGGGCCCGTGCGTGCGGATCGGCGGCGGCCCGCCCGCACAGACCGAGCGCGAGTCCGGTGGTCGGGCGGCAGCGCGCGACATGGTCGTTGAGGTAGCCGTAGAACTGCTCGAAGCGGTCGTCGAGGTCGGGCACGAGGGCGATGAGCAGGATCTCGACGTCGAGCGGGGTGAGCCCGAAGGTGCGGGCGAGGTGCCGCAGCCGCGAGGCGCCGCGGGCGGGGGCGGTGCTGCCGCCGGGCAGGGGCCCGGGGGAGGGTCCTGTGCCGGGCGCACCCACCGGGCCTGCGGGGTAAGGGGGGCCGTCCGGAGCGCCGCCGGCCGCGGTGCGCTCCGCGGCGTCCGCCAGCGCCTCGGCCGCGGCGAAGCGTTCGGCGTCGGTCTGGTCGGGACCGGCGAGGGAGCGGCCCTCGTCCAGGAGCCGCCGAACCGTCTCGTCGCTGAGGTAGAGCCCGCGGAAGGCGTCGTCCGGCTGCGGGTCGACCGCCTGCCGCGCGTCCACCGCCCGCCGGACGCGCTCCTCGACGAGCGCGGCCCGTGCGAGCAGGTGCCGCAGGCTCAGGTCGGCGGAGCCGGTACCGGTGCCGTACGGCCCCTCCGCGGCCGCGTACGGTTCCCCGGGCCCCGCGCTCACCGGTCCTCCGCCACGCGGGACGAGATGCCCGACCGGCGGGGTTCGTGCGGCTCGCGCGGCGGCGGTGCGGGTACGTCCGGCCTGAGGCCGTAGACGGGGAGTTCGGCCCCGGACGGCGTCCGGGAGGGCGCGCGCTCCGGCGGGGCGCCGGGCGGCGGCACGCCCTCGGAGAAGCCGAGCTGCAGCCCGTCCTCGCCCACCGGCGGACCGGCGGCGTACACCGGCGACTCCGTCACGGGCACGCTGATCACCAGGTCCAGCGACGGCTTCAACTCCCCGCCGAGCGCGCTCCACACGTCGGCGAACGACCGGTCCTCCGGCGGCGGCAGGGCGACGCTCATCGGCACGGAGAGGCCGAGTCCGGCCAGCGTGCCGCTGAACAGCTCGGGCGACAGCGCTTCGTAGCGCAGCAGGCACAGCAACAGCGAGGACAGCAGGCGGTGTTCGTCCTCCGGCCGGCGCGTCCAGGCGGTGATGAGGTACGAGAGCTTGAAGTAGCGCGGGGGGCGGCGGCGGCCCGTGACGGTGCCGTGCTCGTCGTACTCGTTGAGCAGCCCGCGCTCGCGGCGCCGCATGTCCTCGCGGATGTCGTAGAGGTAGAGGTTCACGGTGGGGGCGTTGACCTTGGCCGCCCAGTCGCGGGTGGGGGCGTCGAAGACGACGGCGACCTGCCCGCCCGCGAGCGGTTCGGCCCGGAGGAGGGCGCGCAGGGCCTCGTCGACCTCGTGGATCATGTGTGCCTGCCTCCTTCCGGCCGGTGCGGGCTCAGTACGGGCTCAGTCGGGGCTCAGCTGCGTGCCGCGAAGTCCGGCGGCTGCACGGTCTGCTGCACGACCAGCACCGGTACCGCCGCCGGGGGGTCGTATCCGGCGGGCGCGGCCCGCAGTTCGCGCACCCCCAGCAGGTCGCGGGCCAGGACGACGACCTGCGCCGTGAAGGTGCCGTCCGGTGCCACGAGCGCGGCGTCGGTCCGCGCGGTGAGCCCGCGGCTCCACGACAGCGGGACGGCGGAGCCGGGCGGGAAGTCCGTACCGCGCACCACGACCACGTCGCCGGGCCGGACCACCGCCGGGCTGAGCGCCAGCTTCGGCTGGAGGACGCGGAGGGGGGCGGTCGCGGTGTTGTCGGACGTCCGCGGGTCGGTGGGCGAGCCGTGCACGCCGACGCGCACGGTGCCGGTCAGCGGCACGTGGTAGACGGCCTGCTGGAGCACGGTGACCCGGCCGCCGGGCGGGATCGTGCACGGCTCCGCGCTCGTGCACGCCGTCAGCGCGCCCACGCTGCTCGTGCCCGCGGCCGTCGCGGGCCACGCCGACGACACGACCACGCCGGTCGCGGCACGCGGGCCCGCGTTGGTGATCGTGACCTGCGCGAGCGTAGAGGCGCCGGTGTACGTCGGGGCGGGCCCCACACCGATGTGGACGGCGAGATCGGCCTGGTTCGGGATCGGCTTCGGGAGCACCGTGAACGTCGCCTCCGCGGTGCCGGTGTTGCCCGCGCTGTCCGTCGCCGTGCAGGTGACGGTGGTGGCGCCGAGCGGGAAGAGCGAGCCGGACACGGGCGTGCAGGCGACGGGGAGCGGGCCGTCGACGCCGTCCACGGCGGTCGCGGTGTAGCTGATGTGCGCGCCTTTCGAGCCCTGTGCCTCGACGGACCGGCTGTCGACGGTCACCACGGGCGCGGTGACGTCGCGGACGGCGATGCCGATGATCTCCTGGTAGTCGTTCGCGGGCTGCGGCAGCGGGGCACGGGTACCGCCGGTGGTGCCGGTGGTGGTGCCGGTCGTCGTTCCGGCGGTGGTGCCCGTGGCCGTTCCGGTGGTGGTGCCCGTGCTGCTCCCGGCCGCGGTGCCCGTCGACGTACCCGTGGATGTGCCGGCCTGCGTACCGGCGTCCGTGGCCGTGCCGCCCGTCACGGCCGCGCAGCCCGCAACGCCGCCGGGCAGGCCCGCCACCGTGTCCGCGAGGAGGCCGTCCGGGCCGGTGAGCAGGCCGCCGGGGTCCGGACCGTCCGGACCGCACGGGGTGTTCCCGGCGCCGGCACCCGCCACGGAGCCCGCCCCGGCAGTGGCGTCGCCCTGGCCGCCCGTCCCCGCCACGGGCGCGGGCGTGCCCGTCACCCCGTCCGTGCCGGGCGAGGCGGCTCCTGGAGGAGGGGCGGTACGCGCGGGGCCCGTCCGGAATCCGCTGCGGACGGGATGCGCGGTCACGACGTCGGGGCCGGAGGTGCCCGGCACCCTGCCGTCGAGCAGGAACTGCACCGCGCAGGTCAGTTCGGTGCCCTGGGGTGCGTCGGGGGAGACCGCGACCGTCTCGTCGAAGGACGCGGTCTCGCCGCTGGTGACCGTCCGGCTGGCCGGAGCGAGGCTCACGGTGAGGGCGGGGTCGCAGCCGAGGGTCTCGTACGTCACGGTGGTGGGCAGGTTGACCAGGCCGTCGCCGATGGCCTGGGCGACGGCGTTCTCGTTGACACCCTTCATCAGTTTGCCGCCGGTGGCCGTGACGACCTTGGTCGCCTCGTCGGGGTCGTGGGTGCCCTCGTGGTTGTTCGGGGTGTCGCCGTTGCCGTCGAGGCCGTCGCCCAGGTCCGTGTCGATGTCGACGGCGAGCACGCGGACTCCCGCGGTCCTGAGCGCGTCGATGGTGTCGTCGAGCGGGTGGCCGAGGCTGGGGTCGTGGCTGGAGGCGTCACCGATCAGGACCACGATCGGGCTCGCCTCGGGCCGGAAGGAGATGCGTCCGCCCGCTCCGCCGGCGATCTGCCAGAGCCCGTTGATCCAGTCCTCGGCGGGGCCGGGGCTGCCGTAGCCGCGTTCGGCCGTGAGGTCGTCGAACCAGCCGCCCATGTCGGAGACGTCCGAGGTGAGCTGGTGCTCCACGGTGAAGGCCTTGGCGCCGTCCGAGACGTCGCCGTACGCGGTGAGGGCGAAGCGCGCGCCGGGCTGCTGCTGCAGGACGCTCGTCGCCACGGTCTTCATGGACGAGGCGACGTTGGCGATGCTGTCCTTCATGCTGCCGGTGTCGTCGATCAGCAGCACCACGTCCGGCCGCGGGGGGATCGTGGGCGTGGCGACCGTCTTCGCCACGTGCGTGGACTCGCCGGGCGCCAGCGCCTGGTCCACCACCTGCGGGTTCACCGGCGGGCCTGCGACGGAAGGGGGACGTCCCGCCGCCATGCCGGGTGCGGCACCGGCGACGAGGAGCAGGCCGGCGACCAGGGCGCCGAGCCGCAGCGCGCGGCGCGCGGACCGGCCGGGCCGCGCCCCCGGGGCACCGGCCGCGGCACCGGCTCTCCCGCCGCCGCTACCGCCGACATGCTGACGCTCGCGCACCGAACCCCCCCAGCCCAGCTTCCAAAAACCGCACCAGCCGACACCGTCGCGTGCGGGGGCCGGAACGGGCAGCGCGGAGCGGGTCAAACCATCGGGTACGAAGGGGCTGCCTCTTCGGACACCGGGCCCCGGCACCCGGGCCGCCGCCCGGTAGCCGGCGCGCTGCCCAACTGGGCGCACCCTCTGGAGCGGACCGGCTCGGCAGCGGACCCCCACCATGCCCTCCCTCCCGGAAGTGCGCGCGGCCGCCGGCGCCGCGTGCGTGGCCGGAACCGCAGGGCTGCTCACCGCGCCCGCGGCCGCCGCGGTGACATCCGGGCCGATCACCGGGCTCGGCGGCAGGTGCGTGGACGTCGCCGGCCTCGGGGACCATCGGTACGGCGGCGAAGAAGGGGGCCGCGCGGTGTCTCCAGGGATGCCGCCCGGCCCCGCGAGGTCGCCGGGTACGCTTTGCGTGGGTCAGGGCTCGATGCGCAGGTCCTCGATGAGGCCGTCGCCGAGGCTGAAGCGGAAGTGCAGGTCGACCACGCCGCCCGGGAAGTCGCCCTCCAGGTGGTGGGTGGCGACGTAGTGGTCCGCATCGGCCTTCTGCGCGCCGATGAGTTCGATCGTGTACGTGTACTCGCCGGCAGCACGGGTCATCCAGGCTTCGATCGCCGGGGCTCCCTGATGGGTCCTGCCCTCGTCGGTCACGGTGGCGTCCGGGTGGAGGAAGCTGAGTGCCGTGGCGGCGTCGTGGGCGCGGTGGGCCTTCAGGAAGCCGGTGACGGCCTCGGGCAGAGCCTCGGGAGCGATGGTCTGGGGCTGGTCGGTGGACATGAGGACTCCTGGGGGTTCGGGGATCAGACGGTGGGGACGGTGCCGCCGTCGATGACGTGCTCGGCGCCGACGATGGCGGAGGCGCGGTCGGACACGAGGAAGGCAACGAGCTCGGCAACTTCCTCGGGGCGGGCGGGGCGGCCCAGCGGGATTCCGCCGAGGGAGTCCATGAGCTGCTTCAGTGCCGCTTCGTGGGTGGTGCCGGCGTTCTCCGCGATGCGGGCGACGAGCCCGTCGGCGGCGGTGGTCCGGACGAAACCGGGACTGACGGAGTTGACCCGGATGCCGAGCGGAGCGACCTCGTTGGCCAGGCCCTTGCTGTACGTGGTCAGCGCGGCCTTGGCGGCGGCGTAGGCGAGGGTGCCGTCCCACAGCGGCATGCGGCGCTGGATCGAGGAGACGTGCACGATGGCGCCACGCCCGGCTTCGGTCATGGCGGGCAGCAGGCCGCGGTCCAGGCGGACGGCGGCGAGGAGGCTGACGCTGAGCTCGTTGGAGCGGCCAGGTCCGCGGTGACGATGTCCGGGGCGGCTGTGCCGTCCGGGCGGCTGCGCGCGGTGACCAGCACGGTGGCGCCGGCCTGGGACTGGCGCCGGGCGACCGCCGCACCGACGCCTTTCGTGCCGCCGGTGACCAGGGCGCGTCGACCCTTCAGGGAGTCGCCGGTTTCGCCGAGGGGGGTGGCCATGATGTGTTCCGTTCCCAAGTGCGGACCGAAGAGGGGGCGCACCCGTCGTTACTGCTAAAATAGAAGCCAGTAGCTTCGACTTTAGCAGTAACTCTGCGGAGGTGGTCAACTTGGCAAGCCGGATCAGGGCGGAGGACTTCGAATGCCCGCTGTCCACGACCGTGCAGCACGTCGGCGAATGGTGGACGCTGCTGCTCCTCCATGACGCCTTCGACGGGTACACCCGCTTCGACCAGTTCCAGGAGAACCTCAGCATCTCCACCAGCATGCTCACCGCGCGCCTCAAGACGCTGGTCGCGGACGGCCTGCTGGAGCGCCGTCCCTACCAGACCAATCCCGTCCGCAACGAGTACGTCCTGACCGACCTGGGACGCTCCCTGCGCCCCGTGATCATCACCTTGGCGGCGTGGGGCAACTCCCGCCTCACCCCCGAGCAGCGCAGCATGATCCTGATCGACACCACAAGCGGCGAAGAGGTCGAACCCGTGGTCGTCGACGCCACAACGGGCCGCCGCCTCGACGACAGCCATGCCTACGTCTTCGCCGCCGGCCCCGCCGCCAGCCCCGCCATGCGGGCCCGCTATCCCCGCAGCGGCGGGACCACCGCTGACGAACCCGCCCGCACCAGCTGACGCAACGCCACCCCCGGCGGGTCGAGCTGCACCCGCTCGCCCCGCCCTTCCCCGGAGGATCCGTGCCCACCGCCGACGAACTGATCAGCCCCGACAGCATCCGCGGCCTGACGGCCGTCCTGCGCAGCACGTCCCCCACCGCCTCCCGCTGGCGCACCGTGGCCGGCAGCGCGGCCACCCTCGGCCCGCTCTCCCTCAGCCGGCGGGCCCGTGCGGTCGGCGAGGCCCTCCTGGCCGACACCGGTCACCACTACGCCCAGCTCGCCCACGCGACGCGCGCGGCCCTCACCAGCGACGACCTCACCGGCTGGATGGTCTGGCCGCTCACCGAGGCCGTCGCCTCCGCGGCCACCGCATCCTCCTCCGATGCAGACTTCGACGACGGACTCGACCTCCTCGCCCAGCTCACGCCCCGTCTCACCGCCGAGTTCGCGCTGCGGGCCTTCCTCAACGCCGACCTGCCCAGAACGCTGGCCGCCGCAGCAGCCTGGACCGCCTCCCCCGACCCCGCGGTGCGTCGGCTGGCCAGCGAGGGCACCCGCCCCAAACTGCCCTGGGCCCGCCAGGTCCCCGAGCTGACCCGCAACCCCGCCGCCACCCTCCCCCTGCTGGACCGGCTGCACACCGACACCTCCGCCACCGTGCGCCGCTCGGTCGCCAACCACCTCAACGACATCTCCCGCCTCGACCCCGATCTCGCCACCGCCCAGGCCACCCGCTGGGCGAACGGCGCCGCACCGACCAGCCCCGCGCTGATCCGCCACGCCATGCGCACCCTCGTCAAACAGGGCAACCCCACCGCGCTGGAACTCGTCGGCTTCCACGGCGACCGCACCGACCTCACGGTGGAAGGCCCCCTCCTGAAGCGAACCGGCATCCCCCTGGGCGGCACACTCGACTTCACCGCCCGCATCACCAACAACTCGGACAAGCCGGTCACCCTGGCCGTCGACTACGTCGTCCACCATCGAAAGGCCAACGGCAAACAGGCCCCCAAGGTCTTCACACTCGCCAAACGCGCCCTGTCCCCCGGCGAGACGACCGAACTGGGGCGCAGCCACTCCTTCCGTCCCCTCAGCACACGCCGCTACTACCCCGGCGCCCACGCCATCCAGCTCCAGGTCAACGGACACCCCTACGACAAGGTGTCCTTCACACTCGTCTCCGCCGGATAGCCCCCGCGTCCGTCAGGGGGCCGGAGCTGCCGACCCGCGGCCTGCCCGAATCGGACCGGGAACGCCGTCCTGTCCGCAGCTCCGCGGATCCGTCGTGCTCGGCGGAGTGGCCGGCCGCCAGCGGCACGGCCGTGCGGCTCCACGACCGCAACGGCCCGCAGCTGACGGGAGCGGCACACCGGCGGGCCGGGACCGCGCAACGGCCCCGGCCCGCCGGGCGGTTCAGGAGGCGTTCGCCGCGGGCGCGGCGCTGCCGAAGACGTCCACCGCGTGGTAGTACGTCCACGCCGTGGAGTCGCACGCGGATTTGGTCACCCCGGAGTAGGCGGCGCAGACCCGCTTGAGGTCGGCGTAGAGCATGCTGTCCAGCCGGGCCTTGTTGGCGGCGAAGGTGCCCGCCTTCTTGTAGTTGCGGTAGCCGAAGTCGTGGCGCGCGCAGGAGAGTTTGAAGGGGAAGCCGAGCGGGTTGTCGGGGGAGTCGGAGCAGTAGTCCGTCGACCAGTCGAAGCCGTACGCCGACCAGGCGGCCTGGTTGTTGCGGGCGGCGAGCCAGGCGTTGTAGCTGGCGGCGCTGGTCTGCGTCCAGCTGCTGAGCACCTGCGGCTTGTCGGCGGGGGCAGCCGCGGCGGGGGTGGCCGCGGTGAGGACGGCGGGCAGGGCGAGGGCGGCGGCGGCCAGCGGAAGGGCCGGACTGCGGAAGCGGCGCATGTGAACCTCCGGGCGGTGGTGGGGCACTGACGGGACGTCCGGTTCTTCGCGCGGGACCGCGGGTCGGGGCGTGCGGGGGGCGACGCCGGGGTCTACGCGCGAAGAGCCGCGCCGAGATGGTTCCCGCCATCCGTGCACCGGTAACCGCCGGGAGGGGTGAACCCGCGGTGAATTGACGTGACGTCAGGAGCGCGTGCACCGTCGTGCACGCGCCGGCCCGGCGTGGTGTGCGCCGGGTCCTCCGGAGGCGAAGGGCGCCTACTGCTCCCGGTGGACCTTGTAGTTGGACGCCTGCGCGCGCGGGCGCAGCACCAGCAGGTCCACGTTGACGTGGGAGGGACGGGTGACGGCCCAGCAGATGGTGTCGGCGACGTCGTCGGCGGTCAGCGGCTCCGCGACGCCCGCGTAGACGGCCTCGGCGCGGGCGGTGTCGCCGCGGAAGCGGGTGAGGGCGAACTCCTCGGTCCTGACCATGCCGGGCGCGATCTCGATGACGCGGACCGGGCGGCCGTTCAGTTCCAGCCGCAGCGTCTCGGCGATCACGTGCGCGCCGTGCTTGGCGGCCACGTAGCCGCCGCCGCCCTCGTACGTCGCCAGGCCCGCGGTCGAGGAGAGCACCACGACCGTGCCGTCGCCGGAGGCGTCGAGGGCGGGCAGGAGGGCCTGCGTGACGTTCAGCACGCCCAGGACGTTGACCTCGTACATCGCGCGCCAGTCGGCGGGGTCGGCGGTCGCGACGGGATCCGTGCCGAGCGCGCCGCCCGCGTTGTTGACCAGGACGTGCACGGGCGGCAGCTCCGCCAGATCCGCCGCGAAGGCGTCGACGGCGGCCCGGTCCGTCACGTCCAGGGCGTGCACGGAGGCGCTGTGGCCCGCGGCCTCCAGCTCCTTGGCGAGCGCGCCGAGGCGGTCGGTGCGGCGTGCGGTGAGCACCACGTGGAAGCCGGCCTCCGCCAGCCTGCGGGCCGTCGCGGCACCGATCCCGCTGCTCGCGCCGGTGACCACTGCGGTACGGGTGCTCATGCTGCCGCCTTTTCCGTAAGGGGACGAGTGTGGGTTCGTACGGGTGGTGCGTGCGTCCCCCGGGGAGTTTATGCGGCGCTCCCGGCTGGCCGGGGTGCGGCCCCGGCGATCACCGGCCGGCAGCCGCGGCCTGCTCGGCGCACAGGGCCCGCAGCATCACGCGCTGGTCGAAGGCCAGGAGCCCCACCGTGGCGGCGCACATCCCCGCGGCGAAGGCCAGGTGCGCCCAGCCGGAGGTGGCCTGCATCCCGATCGCGCCTAGCACGGCGTGCACGCCGAGCCGCAGCGCGATCAGCCCCGCCGCGATCTTGCGGGTGCGCCTGCCCTTGAGCATGGCCTTGGCCATCTTCAGCCGGCCGCGCAGCACGGTGGCGGCCAGCACCAGGTTCACGGCGGCGCACCCGGCGAGGACCATCCACCCGTCCGGGTGCGCCTTGAGGACGTCGAAGGCCCCGCCCATGAGGCCTTCGAAGGCGAAGAACCACACGGGGACCGGCCGGAAGTCCGCGGGGGCGCGGTACTGCCCGGCGGCCGGCGCGGCGGCGGTGGCGGCCGGCAGGACGTCAGGAGCGGTGTGCGCCGCGGGAAGTGCCTCGGTGATCGTCATGGCACGAGCATCGCCGCCGGCGGGGGGCCGGCGGCAGAGCCGTCCGTCCGGGCCCGGCCATGACAGATGTCACGGCCGGGCGGTGACCTGCTGCGCCGTCTGCGCGGCCAGTGCGGTGTGCCGCAGCAGCAGCGCGGTGGTGACCGGGCCGACCCCTCCGGGCACGGGGGAGAGCGCCGCGGCGACGCCCCGCACGGACTGCGCGTCCACGTCGCCCGTCAGGCCGCCGTCCTCGGTCGGGTTGGTGCCGACGTCGACCACGACCGCGCCCGGCGCCAGGTGCTCGGCGGTGATGAGCCCGGCGCGTCCGGCCGCGGCCACCACGATGTCCGCGCCGCGCGTCACGGCGGCCAGGTCGGCGGTCCTGGAGTGGCAGACGGTCACGGTCGCGTCGCGGTCCAGCAGCAGGTGCGCGAGCGGCTTGCCGACGACGGTGGAGCGGCCGACGACCGCGACCGTGCGCCCCGCCAGCGCGAGCCCGTGCGCGTCCAGCAGCCGTACGACGGCCTCGGCGGTGGCCGGCGCGAAGGCGGGCAGCCCCGCGGCGAGGCGGCCCAGACTCAGCGGGTTGGCGCCGTCCACGTCCTTGGCCGGCGCGATGGCCCCGGCCAGGTCCGCGGCGGACGCGCCGGGCGGCAGCGGCGTCTGGAGGATGATCCCGTGCACCCCGGCGTCGCCGCTCAGCGCCGCCAGCTGGGCGCGGATGGCGTCCGGTTCGGCGTCCGGCGGCAGGGTGACGGTGTCGCAGACGATGCCGATCTTCGCGGCCGCGCGTGTGATGGAGCGGACGTACCACGCGGTGCTCTCGTCCTGCGTCGCCACGACGACCACCAGCCGCGGCGCGGCTCCGCCGCCGCCCACCAGCCGCTCGGCGATCTCCTGCGCCTCCGCGCGCAGGCCGGCCGCGCACTCGGCGCCGGTGAGGGATGCGGTGCTGTCGCTCATGGCTGACGACTCCTCGGTACGGGGGGGAGCAGGGGTTCGCGCGCAGCGCCAGCGTAGGCGCTCCGGACGCCTGCGCCGCGGCGGCCGCCACCCGGGCCCGCGCCGGGCACGCGGCTCGGCGGTGGGGCGTGGCCGTGCTGCAGGTGCGGTGTGGGTGCCGGTGGTCGTTCGTCTGGCGGTTTGTGCCGGGGGCGGGGGCGGGCCCGCGCTGGGCAGGCGGTTCGGCGGCGGGGCGTGTCCGTGCTGCGGGTGCGGTGCGGTGCGGTGTGGGTGCCGGTGGCCGTTCGTCTGACGGTTGTGCCGTGGCCGGGGGTGGGGTCTGCGGTGGGGCGTGGCCGAGCTGCCGGTGCGGTGTGGGTGCCGGTGGTCGTTCGTCTGACGGTTGTGCCGGGGGCGGGGGCGGGCCGACGCGCCTGCGGGGCCCCACGGGCGGCGGGCGGGAGGGGTGCGCGTCGTCCGCGACCCGCCGCGCGAGGGGGGTCAGGCCAGTGACGCGCGGACGGACTCCGTGACCGCCGCGGCGCGGGCCGCGAGGGCGTCGACGTCGGTGACGGTCGCGGCCAGGGCGGCCCGGGTGTCGGGGTCCCTGACACCGCCGAGGTTGACCTCGACGTTGACGCGGGCGGTCGTCGCGGCGGCGCGCGCGGCCTCCGCGGCGGCGGCGACGTCGGTGACGACGTTGCGGTTGCCGATCGGGAGCAGTTCCTCGGCGAGGGCGACGAGCCGGCGGGCGACGGCGACGACCGCCCCCGGCGGCTCGGCCGCGCCCACGAGGGCGCGCGCGATGGCCGCCGACCGCGCGGCCTTCTGCGCGTCGTCGCCGCGCGGCAGCGCGTAGGCGTCCGTGACGGCCGTGAAGGCGGCCGCGTCGGCAGCGGCCAGTTCGAGGGCGGTGGCACGCAGTTCGTCGCTCTCGGCGGTGATCCGCGCGATCGCCCCGGCATGGGCGGCGTACTTCTCGCCGGTCGAGTAGCGGGCGACCATGGCCAGCAGCGCGGCGCCCTGCGCGGCGTGCAGCGCCGCGGCCGCGCCGCCGCCGGGGGCCGGTACGCGGGCGGCGAGCCGCTCCAGGTAGCCGCCCACCGTGTCGTCCTGGATCCGCGCCGTCCCGCCTGCCGTGTCCACCGCGCCGTCCTCCCCTGCCGCCTTCCGGCGGCATGCCCTCCGATTGCCTGCGAGCCTATCGTGCGCGGCGAATGCGCTGGTGGCGGCGCATTGTCGGACCCGCACGGCACAATCCGGGACAGGAGTATCCGGATACCGGAAGTACGAACACCCGGACGGAACGGCGGGCTCGTACCCGGAGGCGAAGGCGGGAAGGAGAGTGCGGGCGCGATGGGGAAAATCGTGTGCGCGATGTCGGTTTCCCTCGACGGTTTCATGGAGGGACCGGAGCGGGAGATCGACTGGCATCTCGTCGATGACGAGCTGCACGCCCACTTCAATGATCAGCTGCGTGACATGGCCGCATTTCTCGACGGGCGCGTCACGTACGAACTCATGGCCGAATACTGGCCCACCGCCGACGAGGACCCGCAGGCCCCCGCGCCGGTCCGGGAATTCGCCCGGATCTGGCGGGAGATGCCCAAGATCGTGTATTCCCGAACGCTGGAGAGCGCCGCGTGGAATGCGTCGGTGGTGCGCGAGGTGGTGCCCGCCGAGGTCGAGGCGCTCAAGGCGCGGGCGGGCGGTGATCTCGCGGTGGGGGGCGCCGGTCTGGCCGCCTCCTTCGCCGCGCACGACCTGATCGACGAATACGCCGTCTACGTCCACCCGGTGCTCCTGGGCTCCGGCAAGCGGCTCTTCCCGCCGGCCGCCGGCCGTACGCGGCTGCGGCTGGCCGAGAGCCGCACGTTCGGGAACGGGGTGGTGCTGCTGCGCTATGCGCGTGAGCGCGGTTGACGGTGACTTCGCCGGAATTGCGCGGGGGATCTTTTCGAAAGCCTCACAACTGCCCCGCAGGGCCTTGCGGTGCCGCTGTTAGCGTTTCGTGGTCACCCCGGGCAGACCGGAAAGCCATGGCAGGAAACAGGACGATGGACTACTGCTACCAATGCCGTCGCAACCTCAACGGGGCGCTGGTGTGCCCGGGTTGCGGTGCTTATGCGCCCGATATCGCGCCGCCCGCATCCGCCTACCGGGCGCCGGTTTCCGCGGCCGGTCCGGCACCGGAATCCGGTGCGCAGACCGCGGGGTACACGACTCCGGCCAGGTCGGCGCTGTCCGCGATACGGACGCAGGCGCCGGTGGAGGAAGTCCCGCCGTCCCCGCCCGCTCACGGCTCCCCGGCGCCCGAACCGCCGCCGTACGACCGCCCCGGTCCCGACGGCGGTGGGGACGGCGGTGGCGGGGCCGCGTGCGAGCCCCTCGCGGCGCTGCCCGCGGCCGGCGGCCGGGCCGCACGGCGGCACGCGCAGGCGCGCTGGCGGCGGAACCGCCGCCGGGCGGCCGCGGCGACCGCGGTCGCGCTGGCCGGGGGCGGCCTGACCGTCGCCGCGATGCCGACCGGCGGCTCCGGCGGGGCCACGAATGCCGCGACGTCCCCCGACACCCCCGTCGGCGACACCCTGCCCACTGCCCCGCAGGCCGCCACCGCGCCGCCCGGCAGCACCACGGCCCCGTCCCGCACGGGCACCCCGGCGCCCCCGGACCCGGCGGCCACGACCCCGCCCGGACGCACCCGCTCCGTCCCGCTCGTGCCGCGCGCGCAGGCCCCGCACCGGCCGGCGGACCGTACGCAGCAGCCGCAGCCGGTCCCGTCGGCGTCCGCGGCCCGGCCGGCCCCCACCACCGCGGCCCCGCAGCCCCCGCAGACGACGCCCCCGCCGGCGGCGAGCACGCCGGCTCCCGCCACGACCCCGCCGGCCGCCACCGACCCGGTGGACCCGCCGCACGGGATCTGCGTCCTGGTCCTGTGCCTGTGAGGGCACCGGCCCGCGGATTGCGCGGTCCGGGTGGAGTACGCGACACGCTGCGGTTATGTGCGCCACGTATCTCGTACAAGCGTTCGAACGTGTGGTTGAATCCCCGGCATGCACCACCACACCTTCCCCGCGGACCTCGTCCAGGCCCAGCGCGAGTGGTACGTCACCTATCGCCGGCTCGCGGCTTCCGCGGGCGCGCAGACCACGGTGCTGCGCCGCCGTCTGGTGCGGTTGTCCGTCCTGGTCGCCGCGCACCCGTTCTGGGCGACCGTGCCCGACTGCGGACCTGCCGCCCGTATGCAGCTCAAGGCGCTCGCCTGGGACGCGGCGGAGGACGCGCCGGACACGGCGGCGGGCGCCGGCGGGCGGTGAGCGGGGGGCTGGGCCCTGCGGCGGGCCGGGGCGGCTCGCTGGTCATGTCGTGGCCTCGGCCGGGAAGGGCGGGAGGTCAGCTGGGCATGCTGACGTACATGGAGCCGGCCCACGCCTGGGCCGCGTCGCACTTGTCCTCCTCCTCGGACGGGTCGACGTCGGCGTAGGCGAAGGCGGATCCGTAGGAGGTGGGCCAGCTCACCATGCAGATCCCGGCGTCGTTGATCAGCGCGCTGCTCGTGGGCGCACCGGGGACGTCCGTGGCGATCGGCCCCTTCTTGTACGGATTGGTCGTGTATCCGATGCCGAACAGATCGACGCCGGCACCGTTCCAGAGGCATTCCTGGTGGAGCGCGGTGTTGTAGTTGCTGTCGGTTCCCGGCAGCTGCAGGTTGAAGTCCCTCACGCTGGCCCGGCTCGGCAGGTCGCACGGTTCGGGGAAGTCCACGTCCGCTGCGGCATTCGCCGGGGTCTCGGACGCCTCCGTGGTGTGCGGGGTGGCCGGGGGAGTCGTGGTGGGGGTGGTCCCGGCCGGGGCCGGGCTGCTGGTGGTCGGGTGCACCGGCGCGGCCGGCCCGGTGGTGTGCGGCTCGCTCACGGAGGACTCGCTCTGCCCCGGCGCGGCGGCGCCGTGGTCCTTCCCGCGGTGGCCGAGGTCGGCCGCGATCACCCCGGCGGCGGTCGCGGTCCCGACGACGGCAACGCAGCCCACGGCGATCGCGGCGACCCGGGCGCTGCTGCGCCGCCGCGCGTTCGGGGCGGTACGGGGACGCGGCCCCGGCGCCGCGGCGTCACGGCCGGTGTCCGCCCCCGTCCCTTCGGCCGACGCCCGGGCGTTGCGGGCCAGGACGAACCGGTCGGCGTCATGCCGTACGGAACGGGTGGGCGCCGGGAGCCGGTCCCGTGACAGCGCCTCCGCCGTCGCCGTGAACACCGCACCGAGAGACAGCCCCTGCGGATGGCCCGGCAGTCCCGCCTCGACGGTGTCGACCAGGTATTTGGTGAAGTAGGTCTGCGGGGTGGCTGTCCGCGCGGCGGGCTCGTACCACGCGGTCCGGTAGGCGCCGCTCGCCGCCATGGTGAACGCGCCGGTGCCGAGCGTCCTGTCGATGAGGCTCGCGGTCCCCTCGGTGAGGCTGTGCTCGGCCCGCGCGGCCTGGCCGGCGAAGCAGCAGTCCAGGATCACGATCTTGGTGCGCGCGTCGCACTCGTGCAGCGCCCTGCGGACGTCGGCGAACGGAAGGCCGACGGTGGTCCGGCGCGGTCCCCCGGCCGGCGAGTCGCACAGCGCGAGGCAGAGCTCGTCGTCGTGCAACTGCCCGTGCCCGACGAAGTAGAAGAGCGCGACGTCCGTCGCGCCGCTGAACGCCTCCATCAAGCGGTCAGGGAGACTGCCGCGGGACCTCTCGTTGCGTATGACGTCGACGCGCTTGCCCGGCCACGCGCACAGCGGCCCGGTGAGCAGCCCCCTCATGCGCTTGAGGCTGTTCCGCGCGGCGGGTACGGCCGGGAGGGCGGAGTAGTCCCAGGCGCCGATCAGTACGGCCCGTGAACGCGAGTAGTCGGTCGGCAACGGGTTGTCACTCATCCAGCAGCCGCTCCAGCAGCGGGAGCACGTCCTCCACGTTCGTCGCGTCGATGGTGAGGCGCTCCCCCCTCACGGTCGTCTCGATACGGAACGTCGAGCGGCGCGACCTGATGAAGTCGGGCAGCGTCCTGACCACGGCGAGCAGCCCCGTGCTCCCGGCGACCACCGACAGCACGTCGGCCGCGCCCAGTCTCCCCGCGCCCGGTGTCCCCTCCGCCAGCGACGTGCGGACACCGGGCTGCTGCCTGACCCAGGCGCGCAGGGCCGCCATCTGCGCGGGGTCCGACACCTCCAGCCCGATTCCACGCCCCTCGGGCGTGCTCTGGCCACGAGCCACGACGCGCACCTCCGATCCTCCTGCAGCGCACAGCGGTTGACATCATGTCAGGAGCAGCCGGAGCGCGCCCCCGAAAGAGAGGCGTCCCGTCGGGTGGTGCGGCCGGTCACACCGGCGCATTCCCGGGGCCACGGGCGGGCCGGGTGGCTGCGGGCCGGCCGCCCGGCGGGAGAAGCCACAGGTCAGGGCCAGGCGAGGCAGGAGAGCTGGTGGCCGGACTCCTGGCAGCGGCGGCGAAGTCCTGCCGTTCGTGGAGCAAGTGGTGCACACTGGCCGCTGACCTGCGGCTTCCCGGCAAGACGCCTGGTGAGCAGGCGGCACGACCCTCAGCGTTTTCCGCCGGTCACCGGCGTTTTTCGGGGTTCATGTGCCCTGAATGCGGTCTGGGGTTTCAGGCCGAGGAGATCCGGCCCGGGCCTCACGGTCCCCGACGCTCAGAAGGGCTCGAAGCTCGGCTGGACGGGGCCGATCTCCCCGGCGGCAGCCATCTCCTCCAGGTCCTCCGGCTCGAGGAACTCCAGCGCCTCCGGGTCGATGCCGTGGTACCGGTCGACATCGAGCAGTCGCCGCACAAACCCGAGGACGAAGCGGGAGAACGGGCCGTCGAACGTCTCGCAACCCTCTTCGTGGGCCATCGTGACGATCTTCCATCGATCCGGGTCCCGGTCGCAGGGGAGGAAGAAGTGCTCGTCGCCGCTGTAGTCGTATCCCCACGAGATCAGCCCGCCGACCTCGGGGTGGAAGGGGTACGGGTAATGCTCGACGTCGTTTCTGTCGAGACTCCCGGCGCGGCGCTCAGCGAAGCACTCGTGGGTCCTGAGCATGCGCTCCAGCAACGGGCTCGACCCGCGCGGGTGGAAGACCACGAGTTCGCCGGAGACAACCCCGCTGCCGTAGGCGTCCAGGAACGCTTTGAAGTCACCAGGCAGAGCGGAGCCTATGTGCTGCTCGACTTCGTCCCAGTCGTCCGGAGCGTGCCGGCGGCCGCCGGGCGCGCCAAGCAGGGCCTGCAACTCATGCAACGAGGACACGCACTGCTCCCGGACTCCGGCATCTCGACCTTCGGCGACGCGAACCTAGCGGCCCTCGACCTCCCCTGCCAACGCCCGGCCGCGGCCGCCGATCACCACCGGCCACCCCGACGGCTACCTGTGGAAGCGCGACCACGTCGACCCCTGGGTCGGCGGCGCACCGTACCCCGAGGCACCTCCCGGTTTATGACCGCCGCCTTTCCGCCGCTTCTCCGTGACCCCGGCCGGAAGGCGCAGCGCTCGGCGGCCGGGGTGCGTGAGGCGAGGCCGGCAAGGACCGGCCCTGCGGCCTGCTGGTAAGCCGTCCGCAGGCGGGTGGGGGCCTGGCGGGCTGTCCGGCGCGGTTTGCGGAGCGGTTCGCGCGGCCGAACGCCGCGGCGGCTGCCTGCATTTCGGGCCGCAGAGGGCCGGGCGCGGTGCGTTCCGGGCAGTGCCACACGTGCTCGGGCACCTCCCTGCCCAGCCGCTGCTCGCGGACGCGGACGGGCTTGCCCGCCGGCGGCGCGCGGACGAGGCGGGCCATCGACCAGGCTTTTCGCCGGGAACGACGAAGCCCCTTCCGGGGCCGTGTGCCCTCAATGTGCCCTGGCGGCCTGACGGGCCCCGGACCCCGCGCCCGGACCGGAAGGCCGGTACGCCAGCCGTTGGCGGAGAAGCCGCAGGTCAGGGCCAGACGAGGCAGTAGAGCTGGTGGCCGGACTCCTGGCAGCGGCGGGCGAAGTCCTGCCATTCGTGGAGCATCTGGTAGATGACGAACGCGTCGCGCGGGCCGCGCCGGTCGGGGACCGTGGACCATATGAAGGCTGCGGCGCCGAGGGACTCCTCGTTGGCGTTGCGCAGCGGCTCGACGACGGAGGCGGGGAGCCGGACCACGGCGTAGTCGGGGTGCAGCACGACGAGTTCGAGCGGCGGGACCTTGTTCGGGGGTATGCCCTCGATGCCGGTGAGGACCATCGCGGCCATCGTCTCCGGCTTGACCTTGGTGTACATGCCCTGGCCGAGTTCGTCGCCGCCCAGCTCCTCGGGGCGCATGGAGATCGGCACGCGTGCCGCGGTCGCGCCGTCGGGCGCGCCGAAGTACTTGTAGGTCACCCCCACTCGGCCACCCCTGCTCCTGCCCTCTGCGGTCGTTCGGCGTCCGCGCCCGCGCCGGTCTGGCTCGTCGCGCGGCTCGCGGTGTTGCTGTTGCTCGTGGTGTTCTGGATCGCGTGGTGCTGGACTGCTCGGCTCTGCTGCGTGTCGGTTCTGCGGATTCTGCGCGTTCTGCGGGCTTTGCGGGTTCTGTGCGTTCTGCCGGTTCTGCGGGGTGCGGCGGCGTTTGCCGGTGGGGCCGGCGCCCTCGGATTCGGGTACGTGTTCTCCCGGTCCTTCGCCCGGACCGCCACCCCGCTGCTGCATTCCACTACCCGACCATCTGCCGCCCCAACCATGCAACCCGATCATCGTGTCAGATGCACGGTTGAGACGTTGTCGCGCAACGCCCGGCGTTTGAGAGCATGTATCCGTGAGCTACCCGTACGAAGCACCAGTGTCCCAGGAACTGTTCGACCGCGCGGCGGCCGTGACCCCAGGAGGCGTGAACTCCCCCGTCCGCGCCTTCCGCGCCGTGGGCGGTACGCCCCGTTTCATGGTGTCCGGTACGGGTCCGTACCTGACCGACGCGGACGGCCGCGAGTACGTCGACCTGGTCTGCTCGTGGGGCCCGATGATCCTGGGCCACGCGCACCCCGAGGTCGTCGCCGCCGTGCGGGACGCCGTGACCCGCGGCACGTCCTTCGGCACCCCCGGCGAGGGCGAGGTCGCGCTCGCCGAGGCGATGGTGGCGCGGGTCGAGCCGCTGGAGCAGGTGCGGCTGGTGTCGTCCGGCACCGAGGCGACGATGTCCGCGATCCGGCTCGCGCGCGGGTTCACCGGACGCGCGAAGGTGGTGAAGTTCGCCGGGTGCTACCACGGCCACGTCGATGCGCTGCTGGCCGCCGCCGGCTCGGGCGTGGCGACCTTCGGGCTGCCCGACACCCCCGGTGTGACCGGCGCGCAGACCGGCGACACGATCGTGCTGCCCTACAACGACCTGGACGCCGTACGGGCCGCCTTCGCCGCGAACCCGGGCGGGATCGCCTGCGTCATCACCGAGGCCTCGCCCGGCAACATGGGCGTCGTCCCGCCGCGCGACGGCTTCAACGCCGCCCTCAAGGAGATCTGCGCCGCCGACGGCGCCCTCTACGTCTCCGACGAGGTCATGACCGGCTTCCGCGTCAGCCGCGCCGGCTGGTACGGCCTGGACGGGGTGCGCCCGGACCTCATGACCTTCGGCAAGGTCATGGGCGGCGGCTTCCCCGCGGCGGCCTTCGGCGGCCGCGCCGACGTCATGGCCCTGCTCGCCCCGGCCGGCCCCGTGTACCAGGCCGGCACGCTGTCCGGTAACCCGGTGGCCACCGCCGCCGGCCTCGCCCAGCTGCGGCTGCTCGACGACGCCGCCTACGCGCGGCTCGACGCCGTCTCGGCCGGGATCCAGGCGCTGGTCACCGAGGCGCTGTCCAAGGAGGGGGTCGCGCACCGGATCCAGACGGCGGGCAATATGTTCTCCGTCTTCTTCACGGACGAGGACGTCCGTGACTTCGAGGCGGCCAAGCGGCAGGCGGCGTACCGCTTCACCCCGTTCTTCCACTCGATGCTGGCGCAGGGCGTCTACCTGCCCCCGTCCGCCTTCGAGTCCTGGTTCGTGTCCACGACGCACGACGAGCGGGCCGTGGAGCGCATCGCCGCGGCGCTGCCGGCCGCCGCACGAGCCGCAGCGGAGGCGCGCGCATGAGTTCCGGGACCGACCGGGCCGCAGGGTCCGACGAGCTGACCGTGGTGCACCTGGTGCGCCACGGCGAGGTCCACAACCCCGGCGGCGTGCTGTACGGCCGCGCCCCCGGCTACCACCTGTCCGAGCTGGGCCGGAAGATGGCCGACCGGGTCGCCGAGCACCTCGCGGACCGCGACATCACGTACGTCGTCGCCTCGCCGCTGGAGCGCGCGCAGGAGACGGCGACGCCGGTCGCCGCCGCGCACGGCCTGGAGCTCGCGACGGACGGCCGCCTCATCGAGGCGGAGAACATCTTCGAGGGCAAGACCTTCGGCATCGGCGACGGGGCGCTGCGCCGCCCGGCGAACTGGAAGTACCTGACCAACCCCTTCCGCCCCAGCTGGGGCGAGCCGTACGTCGACCAGGTCGTCCGCATGAGCGCGGCGCTGGCCGCCGCGCGGGACGCGGCGCGGGGGCACGAGGCGGTGGCCGTCAGCCACCAGCTGCCGATCTGGGTCGTGCGCTCGTGGGCCGAGCGCCGGCGTCTGTGGCACGACCCGAGGCGCCGGCAGTGCACGCTGGCGAGCCTGACGAGCTTCACGTACCGGGGGGACGAGATCGTGTCCGTGGGCTATTCCGAGCCCGCGATCGACCTCGTGCCCGCGCACCTGCGCGGCGGCGGGGCCAAGGCCCCCAAGGGGGCCGGCAAGGCGTTCGGGGCGTAGGCCCCCGAGAGCCCCCTTTGTGCAGGGCGGTGCGGTGCGTCCGCATGGGGCGCGGGGAACCGCGCGAGCCACCCGCCGCCGGCCGGTGGTCCTGGGGGCACCTCCCGGGCGAAGCCTGGGGGGAGGACCGTACTGCCCCTCGGGCGGTGACGGCCCGCGCCCCGGTGGGGGCCTGTCGCGCATTCCCCGCGTCCCTGAGAGCGTGTGCCCCGCGCCCGTGAGAACGCGTGCCCCGCGCCCCTGAGAACGCGTGCCCCCGCGGTGCGGCTGCAAGCCGTCCCGGGGGCCGGGGTGTCCCCCGGGAGGGGGGAAGGGGGCCCGCCGTATGGGCGTAATTAATGTGATTTGACCACAATCGTATAAAGCGTGAGGAACGTGTGGACGGCAAGGCGGGCGTCCACGCGGAGACCCGCCCGAGCCGCACGGCAAGTGCATCGGCCGAGAGACGGGACCGCGCATGAGTGGAATGAGCCGAAGGAGTCTGCTGGCGACGACAGCGGGGGCGGCGGCCGGGCTGGCCGTCGCGGGGTGCGGGGCCGGGAAGGGCGGCAGGGGGACCGACGCGCGGCGGACGGGTGAGCCGTCGGGAGCCAGTGGCGCGCACGCCCCGACGCGGACGGTGACCCTCATCGGGGACGGCTCGACCGCCCACACCGGGGCCCAGCCGAACCAGCCGGCGGTCGACCGGCTGGAGCCGGGGCAGACCCCGCCGCAGTTCGTGGTCTTCTCGTGGGACGGCGCGGGCGAGGTCGGCAACGGGCTCTTCCCGCGGTTCCGCAAGCTCGCCTCGGACCACGGCGTGTCCATGACGTTCTTCCTGAGCGGGCTCTACCTGCTCCCGGAGGCCAAGAAGCTGAACTACGCCCCGCCCAACAGCCCGCTGGGGGCCTCGGACATCGGCTACCTCGCCGACGACCACCTGCGGATGACGCTCGACAACATCCGGCAGGCGTGGCTGGAGGGCCACGAGATCGGCACCCACTTCAACGGCCACTTCTGCACCGGCAGCGGGAGCGTCGGGCGCTGGACCCCCGCGGACTGGAAGAGCGAGATCGACCAGGCCAAGACGTTCGTCACGACCTGGAAGACGCAGACCGGCTGGCACGGCGAGGAGCCGCTGCCCTTCGACTACGAGAAGGAGCTGGTCGGCGGCCGCACCCCGTGCCTGCTCGGGCAGGACAGCCTGCTCCCGACGGCGGCGGCACTGGGCTGGCGCTACGACGCCAGCTCGCCGGGCGGCAACCAGGTGTGGCCGTCGAAGAAACTGGGCCTGTGGGACTTCCCGCTCCAGCTCATCCCCTTCCCCGGGCACACCTTCGAGGTGCTGTCGATGGACTACAACATGCTGGCCAACCAGTCGCACGCGGCGACGCGGTCCGACCCGCGCAACTACCCGTACTGGCGCGAGCAGGCCGCACAGTCGTACATCGCGGGCTTCGAGCGGGCCTACCAGACGAACCGGGCGCCCTTCTTCGTCGGCAACCACTTCGAGGAGTGGAACGGCGGGATCTACATGGACGCGGTCGAGGAGGCGTTCACGTACATCGCGGCCGCCGGGCACGACGACGTGCGGATGGTGTCCTTCCGGCAGCTCGCGGACTGGCTGGACGCCCAGGACCCGGCGGTGCTGGAACGGCTGCGCCGGCTGGAGGTCGGGCAGAAACCCACGGAGGGCTGGAAGGAGTTCATGACACTGCCCGCCCCCAAGCCCGCGGGCACCACCGCGTCACCGCCCGCGCCCGTCGCCTGAGGCCCGGCCGCGGCGCGGCGCGGTCATCACCTGGTCCTTACTTGGGGCGATTGCCGCTTTTGGTGCCGGTGTCGGGGGTGTGGAAGATCGCCCCGGGGCACATGCGAAACTTTTCACATGAGTCCTACCCGCGCCTTCCGGCGCCGTACGCCGCGCCGTGCCGCGGCGCTCGCCTGTGTCGCGGCCGTGGCGTCGCTGCTGAGTGCGTGCTCGTCGTCGAGCGGGTCCGCCACGTCCAGTGGCGCGAACTTCGTCGGCGGCGCCGGCACGATCACGTACGTCAAGGCCGCCGAGCGCCAGGAGGCGCCCGAACTGGCGGGCGGGACCGTGGACGGCGGGCACGCGGATCTGGCGGCGTACAGGGGCAAGGTCGTCGTCATCAACATCTGGGGCTCGTGGTGCTCGCCCTGCCGCGCGGAGGCGCCGCACCTGGCGTCGGTGGCGCAGGCCGACGCGTCCAAGGGCGTGCAGTTCCTCGGCATCAACACCCGCGACCTGGAGCGTTCGCCGGCGCAGCAGTTCGTGAAGCGCTTCAAGATCACCTACCCGAGCCTGTACGACCCGGCCGGCAACCTGATCCTGAAGTTCCCCAAGGGCAACGTCAACCCGGCGTCGCTGCCCGCCACGCTGGTCGTCGACCGGCACGGGAAGATCGCCGCACGGGTCCTCGGCGCCCTCACCGAGGACGGCCTCAACGAGATGATCGACAAGATCGTCGCGGAGAAGTGACATGTCCGGGAACGGCGCGCTGACCGCCCTGGCGTTCGACCAGACGCACACGGTCCTGACCGGTGCGCTGCTCGCCGCCATACCCGTCGCGATGTTCGCCGGCCTCATCTCCTTCTTCTCGCCCTGCGTGCTGCCGCTCGTCCCCGGCTACCTGTCGTACGTGACCGGCGTCACCGGCACCGACCTCGGCGAGGCGCGGCGCGGGCGGACGCTCGCGGGCGCGGCGCTGTTCGTGCTCGGCTTCAGCGCGGTCTTCGTGTCCGGCGGGGCGCTGTTCGGCAACTTCGGGCAGACGCTGCTGGTCCACAAGGACGTCCTGACGAAGATCTTCGGCTCGCTGACCATAGTGCTGGGCCTGGCCTTCATGGGCATGGTCGGCGGCGTGACGCAGCGCGAGTTCCGCTTCCACGTCCGGCCCACGATGGGGCTGGCGGGCGCGCCGCTGCTCGGCGTGCTGTTCGGACTCGGCTGGACGCCCTGCGTCGGGCCGACCCTGACCGCCGTCAACACGCTGGCCTTCAGTGACGCGAGCGCGCTGCGCGGCGCGGTGCTGATGGCCTTCTACTGCGCCGGGCTCGGCGTGCCGTTCATCGTGGCGGCCATAGCTTTCCGCCGTACGCTGGGCGCCTTCGCCTGGGTCAAGCGGCATTACGCGTGGGTCATCAGGACCGGCGGAGTCATGCTCGTGGCGGTCGGCGTCCTGCTGGTCACCGGAGTGTGGGACCACATCACCTACCAGATGCAGATCTGGTCGAGCGGCTTCACTTCAGGGGTCTGAACCCATGAGCATCACGGAGAAAACCGGCGACGCCGGGACGGGCGGTGCCGCGCCCGGCGGCGGGCAGCCCGAGCGCGACGACCTGGGCGCGGCGGGCGCGCAGCTGAGCACCGCCCCCGCCGACAGCCTGAACGACATGCCGGGGCTCGGGGTGCTGGGCTGGCTGCGCTGGATGTGGCGGCAGCTGACCTCGATGCGGATCGCGCTGATCCTGCTCTTCCTGCTGTCGCTCGCGGCGATCCCCGGCTCGCTCATCCCGCAGCACAACGACCAGCTCAAGGTCGAGGCCTTCAAGTCGCGGCACACCACGCTGGCGCCGCTGTACGAGCGGCTCGGCCTCTTCCACGTCTACAGCTCGCCGTGGTTCTCGGCGATCTACATCCTGCTGTTCGTGTCGCTCGCGGGCTGCATCGTGCCGCGCACCTGGCAGTTCGTCGGCCAGCTGCGCGCCCGCCCGCCGGCCGCGCCGCGCAACCTGACCCGGCTGCCGGCGTACAGCACCTGGCGCACCGACGCGAGCCCGGAGCAGGTCGCCGAGGCGGCCCGCAGGGTGCTGCGCGGGCGCCGCTTCCGCACGAGCGTGACGGGCACCTCGGTCGCGGCCGAGAAGGGCTACCTGCGGGAGTTCGGCAACCTGCTCTTCCACGTCTCGCTGTTCGGCCTGCTGGTCGCCTTCGCGCTGACGTCGCTGGAGAAGGCCGAGGGCGGCAAGCTGGTCGTCGAGGGCGACGGCTTCGTCAACAACCTGACGCAGTACGACGACTTCAGCGGCGGCACCTGGTACGGCGCCGACGATCTCCAGCCCTTCGGCTTCAAGCTCGACAGCTTCGACTCGCAGTACGCCACGAGCGGCCCGGAGAAGGGCACCGCCCTCAAGTTCCAGGCGAACATCCGCTACTACACCGGCACCGACGACTCGAAGACGACCAAGGGCACGATCTCGGTCAACCACCCGCTGAGCATCGGCGGCGAGAAGGTCTACCTCATCTCGCACGGCTACGCGGTCAAGGTCACCGTGACCGACGGCCAGGGCAACGCCGTGCAGACCACCGTGCCGTTCCTGCCGCAGGACTCGGCGCTCACCTCGCTCGGCGTCATCAAGGTCCCGGACGCGATCGGCAAGGACGGCAAGCCCGACCAGCTGGGCTTCCGCGGCGTCTTCGCCCCGACCTTCGCCGCGAACACCACGGTCGGCATGTACTCGACCTTCCCGACGCTGCAGAACCCGCGGCTGGCCGTCAACGCCTTCCACGGCGACCTCGGCCTGGACGCGGGGGTCCAGCAGAACGTCTACCAGCTCGACGACACCCACCTGACGCAGTTCAGGAAGCCGGACGGCTCGCCGCTGTCCGACCTGCTCGGCGTGGGCGACACCATGACACTGCCCGACGGCGCGGGCAGCCTGCGGCTGGACGGCATCGAGACCTGGGCCAGCTTCACCATCTCCCACCAGTCCGGCAACCTCGGCGCCCTGGTCAGCGGGGTCGGCGCGATCCTGGGCCTGGCCGGCTCGCTGTTCATCCAGCGCCGCCGGATCTGGGTGCGGGCGAGCGCCGGGAAGGACGGCGGGACGGTCGTCGAGCTCGGCGGCCTGGGCCGCAGCGAATCCGCGCGGATCGCCGACGAGCTGGGCGACGTGGCCGTCCACATGCTGCCCGACGCGCCCGTCACGCCCGAACCGGAGGGCGGCGGCGCCGCACCACCCGAGTCCGGGTCAGGACCCGACACCCCAGCGACCGACGACGAAGGAGCGCGCGCGTGAACATCGCTGCCGCGGTCAACGAGAACTTCGCGAACTACAGCAACTACCTGATCCGCTCGGCGATGTTCGTGTACACGCTCGCCTTCCTCGCGCACCTCGCCGAGTGGGTCTTCGGCGGGCGCAGCAAGATCGCCGTGCAGTCCGCCGCGCTCACCGAGGAGGGGCGCGCCCAGCAGGCCGCCGCCGAGGAGGCCGAGGCGGCCCGCAGGAGGGCGGCGCAGCAGGTCACGGTGAAGACCGCGGGCGGCGGCACCGTCACCCTGGAGCGCCCGGCCGTCGTGACCCGCGCCTCGGCGAGCGACCGTGGCATGGAGGACGGGCCCGGCGCCGCGGGAGGCAACGAGAAGGGCGACCTGTACGGCCGGATCGCCGTCTCCTTCACGGTGCTCGCGTGGCTGCTGCACGCCGGCGGCGTCGCCTTCCGCGCCGCCTCGGTGGAGCGCGCCCCGTGGGGCAACATGTACGAGTTCTCCACCACCTTCGGCGCGGTCGCGGTGGGCACGTACCTGGTGCTGCTCGCGCTGCGCAAGAACGTCCGCTGGATCGGCCTGTTCCTGACCACCACCGTGCTGCTGGACCTCGGCCTGGCGCTGAGCGTCCTCTACACCAGCAGCGAGCAGCTGGTCCCGGCGCTGCACTCGTACTGGCTGTGGATCCACGTGTCGTGCGCGATCATCTCCGGCGCGGTCTTCTACCTCGCCGCCGTCGGCACGCTGCTGTTCCTCTTCCGCGACCACTACGAGGTCGCGGTCGCCGCGGGCAGGGCGGACGACGGGCGCTGGGGCGACATCATGCGGCGGCTGCCGGCCGCGGCGACCCTGGACAAGTTCGCGTACCGGATGAACGCCCTGGTCTTCCCGCTGTGGACGTTCACCATCATCGCCGGGGCGATCTGGGCGCAGGCCGCCTGGGGCCGCTACTGGGGCTGGGACCCCAAGGAGACCTGGGCGTTCATCACCTGGGTCGCCTACGCCTGCTACCTGCACGCGCGCGCCACGGCGGGCTGGAAGGGCCGCAAGGCCGCCTACCTGGCCCTCATCGCCTTCGCGTGCTTCCTGTTCAACTACTACGGCGTCAACATCTTCGTCGGCGGCAAGCACTCCTACGCCGGGGTCTGACCCGGCGCCGCCGGGCGGGATGCGAGACTGGGGCCCATGGCTTACGACGATCTCCGCTCGTTCCTCCGGGCACTGGAGAAGGAGGGCGACCTGCGGCGGATCACCGCCGAGGTCGACCCGTACCTGGAGGTCGGCGAGATCACCGACCGGGTCAACAAGGCCGGCGGCCCCGCACTGCTCTTCGAGAACGTGCGGGGCTCGGCCGCGCCGCTCGCGATGAACGTCTACGGCACCGACCGGCGGCTGCTCAAGGCGCTCGGCCTGAAGTCCTACGCCGAGATCAGCGACAAGATCGCCGGGCTGCTCAAGCCCGAGCTGCCGCACGGCTTCGTCGGTGTGCGGGAGGCCTTCGGCAAGCTGTCCGGGATGCTGCACGTGCCGCCGAAGAAGGTCAAGGACGGGCCCGTCCAGGAGGTCGTGCTGACCGGCGACGACGTCGACCTCGACGCGCTCCCGGCGCTCTTCACGTGGCCGCAGGACGGCGGCTCCTTCTTCAACCTGGGCCTGACCCACACCAAGGACCCCGAGACCGGCGTGCGCAACCTCGGGCTCTACCGCCTCCAGCGGCACGACCGGCGCACCATCGGCATGCACTGGCAGATCCACAAGGACAGCCGCAACCACTACCAGGCCGCCCAGCGGCGCGGCGAGCGGCTGCCCGTCGCGATCGCCTTCGGCTGCCCGCCCGCCGTCACCTACGCGGCGACCGCCCCGCTGCCCGGTGACATCGACGAGTACCTCTTCGCGGGCTTCGTGCAGGGCAAGCGGATCGAGCTGGTCGACTGCAAAACGGTGCCGCTCCAGGTGCCCGCGCAGGCGGAGGTCGTCATCGAGGGCTGGCTGGAGCCGGGGAAGACGCTGCCGGAGGGGCCGTTCGGCGACCACACCGGCTTCTACACCCCGCAGGAGCCCTTCCCCGCCCTCACCATCGACTGTGTGACGATGCGCCGGCGGCCGGTCCTCCAGTCGATCGTGGTCGGCCGGCCGCCGACCGAGGACGGGCCGCTCGGGCGTGCCACCGAGCGCTTCTTCCTGCCGCTGCTGAAGGTCATCGTCCCGGACATCGTCGACTACCACCTGCCGGAGGCGGGCGGCTTCCACAATTGCGCGATCGTCTCGATCGACAAGAAGTACCCGAAGCACGCCCAGAAGGTCATGCACGCCGTGTGGGGCGCCCACATGATGTCGCTGACCAAGCTGATCATCGTGGTCGACGCCGACTGCGACGTCCACGACCTGCACGAGGTCGCCTGGCGGGCGCTCGGCAACACCGACTACTCCCGCGACCTCACCGTCGTGGAAGGACCCGTCGACCATCTGGACCACGCCTCCTACCAGCAGTTCTGGGGTGGCAAGGCCGGGATCGACGCGACCCGCAAGCTGCCCGAGGAGGGCTACACGCGGGACGGGGGCTGGCCGGAGATGGTGCTCTCCGACCCGGAGACGGCGGCGAAGGTCGACCGCCGATGGAGGGAGTACGGCCTGTGAGCGCGGACACCGCGACCCCGGACCTGATCGGCCCCAGCCACCGGCCCGACGGCCGCGTGCGGGCCTTCCTGCGGCTGGTGATGATCGAGCACTCGGTCTTCGCGCTGCCCTTCGCCTACATCGCGGCCCTCACCGCGATGTTCCGCACGGACGGGCACGTGCACTGGGGCGACCTGCTGCTGGTCACCGTGGCGATGGTGGGCCTGCGGACCTTCGCGATGGCCTGCAACCGGATCATCGACCGGGAGATCGACGCCCGCAACCCGCGCACGGCGACCCGCGAACTCGTCACCGGGGCGCTGTCGGTACGCACCGCGTGGACGGGCGCGCTGGTCGCCCTCGTGGTCTTCCTGGGCGCGGCCGCGCTGCTCAACCCGCTGTGCCTGGCGCTCGCGCCGGTCGCGGTGGTGCCGATGGTCGTCTACCCGTACGGCAAGCGCTTCACGAACTTCCCGCACGCCATCCTGGGGCTGGCGCAGGCCATGGGCCCGATCGGGGCGTGGCTGGCGGTGACCGGCTCGTGGTCCTGGCCCGCGGTCGTGCTGGGCCTCGCGGTCGGGGTGTGGATCGGCGGCTTCGACCTCATCTTCGCCTGCCAGGACGTGGCCGCGGACCGCGCGCACGGCGTGAGGTCCGTCCCCGCCCGCTTCGGCATCCCGGCGGCCCTGCACGGCGCCCGCGGCAGCCACGTCGTGACCACCGCGCTGCTCGTCTGGTACGGCGTCCTGACGGACGCGGGCGGCTTCTGGTGGACGGGCCTGGCGATCGTCGCCGGGGCCTTCCTCTACGAGCACTCCATCGTCCGGCCGCACGACCTGAGCCGGCTCAACCGGGCCTTCTTCACCGTCAACGGCGTCATCGGCATCACGCTCTTCGCCTTCGCGCTGTGCGACCTGCTCGCGCGCGGCCTCGGCGGCTGAGCCACCGGGGCCGCGCGCGGGGCCGTCAGTAGTCGCTCGCGTCGAAGTCGAGGTCGTCCAGCGCGCCGCTGAGGTCCTCGGTGTCCGAGGTGTCGGAGGCGCTGGAGTCGCCGGAGCCGTCGTCGGAGCCGCCGAGCTGCGACATGACCAGGCCCATCAGGTCCTGCGGGTTGAGCTGCTGGGCGCCGGAGGGCGCGCTGACCGGGGCGGCCTCGTCGTCGATCGACACGTCCAGCGGCAGCGTGCCGTGGATGGTGTCGTCGAACTGGGCGAGGTCGACGGTGATGTGGGTGAACTTCCCGTCCTTGATGGCCAGGTCCAGCTTGACCGTCTTGTCCGGGACGTCGTTCAGGCCCTTCGTCACGTCGCCGGGCAGCGACTTGGAGAGCGAGCCGAGGCCGCTCTGCAGGTCCTTGGCGAGGGCGCGGGCCGGGATGGACGCCTGGATGTGGTCCGCCCCGTCCTTCGTGCCGAGGTCGGTGAGCTTGGCGTCGCGGGTGAGCGACTCCCGCAGCGGGGTGATGAGCTGCGTGAGGCTCTTGTTCGCCAGGTCGGTGGGCAGGCCGGTGGGCAGGCCGGTCGGCAGGCCGAGGCCGGCCAGCGGGTCGTCGCCGGAGCTGTCGGAGTCACCGGAGGCGTCGTCGCCCTGCGAGCCGAGGGACTTGAAGAAGTCCGTGAAGCTCTTGGGGTCCAGCGACACCCAGCCGCCCTTGACGAGCGTCTTCACCGAGGCGAAGGAGGAGGGCATCTGGTCGGCCGAGTCGGCGGCGCTGCCGAGCTCCTGGAGGTCCTTGTCGGACGGGTCGAGCCCGGCGATGGCCTTGAGGTCCACCTTCAGGTAGACCTTCTTGTCCACCGACCGCAGGCCGACGAGCGTGGTGCCGTCCTTGCCGTCCGAGGCGCCGGAGGCGACGGTGAAGCCGACGCTGCCGCCCTCGTCGCCCTGCTTGAGCTGGGCGAAGGGCTTCGGGGAGCTGAGCGCGGCGCTGATCCTCAGACCGGCGAGCATCTTGGCGTCGGACTGGTCGAAGTCGTCCTGGTCCTTCATCGCCGCGTAGATCTGCTGCGCAGAGCCGTCGAAGGACAGTCCGACGGTGACGGACTTCTGGTCGCCGAGGTGGGTGAACGCGTTGGAGACCTTGCCCTGAGGGGTGCTGGGCTCGTCGTCGCCGCAGGCGGCGGCGCCCGCGGTTATCAGTGCCACGACTGCGGCGGCGGCAAGACCCTTGCGGATGCTGTTGATGTCGAACTCCTCGTTCGCCGCCGGGCACTTCCGTGCCGACGGACTTTGCGCAAACTTGACTGAAGGTTACCTGTGCCGACGCTGCGCTTTCGACGGGACATGTCAGCCGGTGCGCGGCCTCCTGGTTGCCGGGTTACGGCAGCGGAGGCCGCCGCTCCGTCAGGAGGCCCGCGCCTGCGAGCGGTCGCGGAAGAGGAACGCCGCCACGACGCCGCCGGCCAGACCGAAGAGATGCGCCTGCCAGGACACCCCGGTGGCCGTCGGCAGCACCCCCCACAGGATCGACCCGTAGAGGACGCCGACGACCATGCCCACGATGACGTCCAGCGCCCGGTGGTCCACGAAGCCGCGCACCACCAGGTAGCCGAACAGGCCGAACACGAGCCCGGACGCCCCGAGTGTGACACTGTGCGCGGGCGCGGTCAGCCACACGCCGAGCCCGCTGACCACCACGACGGTCAGGGCCACCGCGAGGTAGCGGGCTATGCCGCCGAGCGCCGCGATGAAGCCCAGGACGAGCAGCGGCAGGCTGTTGGACGCCAGATGGGAGAAGCCGACGTGCAGGAAGGCGGCCGGCACGACGTCCAGCAGTTCGCCGCCCTGCCGCGGGGTGATGCCGTAGGTGTCCAGCCGCTGACCGCTCAGCGCGTTGACCACCTCGATGCCCCACAGCAGCGCGAGCCAGCCCCCCATGAGCGCGCCCGCCGCGGCCACCCGGCCGCCGGCCCGTACGGGGGCGAGCAGCGCGCCCGGGACGCTCATGACCGCCTCCCGCCGTCCGCGGTGTGTCCGTACGCCACGGCCAACCCCCCTGACTCCCGGCCGCCTCGCGGCGGCGAGCGGGCCCGCCACTCCCGGTACTCCTTACTCCTGGAGGACGCCGGCGGCGCCCGACGGGTTCCCCGCGGCGGCCCCCGGCCCGGCCGGTTACCCTCGTCCGCGTGGACGACGCACAGCAGGAGGACGGGAAACCGCAGGCCGGACCGTTCCGCACCCCGTGGGTGGTGGGCATCTCCGGTGCCTCGGGCACCCCGTACGCCGCCGCGGTGCTGCGCGCACTGCTGGCCGCGGGAGAGGACGTCGACCTCGTCGTGAGCCGCGCCGCCCGGCTCACCCTGCTGGACGAGACCGGCGGGCCCTTCCGCGACGCCCACTGGCGTGCCGACCTCGCCCGGCTGCTCGCCCGCGGGGCCGACGGCGACCCGGCCGCCCACCCCGTACCGGACCTGGACCGCGTACGCCACTGGCCGGCCGGCGACCTGGCCGCCGGGCCGTCCTCCGGGTCGTACCCGGCCAGGGGCATGCTCATCGTGCCGGCCAGCACCGCGTGCGTGGCCGGGGTGGCGCTCGGGCTGTCCAAGGACCTGCTCCAGCGCGCCGCGAGCGTCACCCTCAAGGAGCGCCGCCCGCTGGTCGTGGCGGTGCGCGAGACGCCGCTGAACGGCCAGACGCTGCGCCACCTGGTCGCCCTCGACGACGCCGGGGCCGCGGTCCTGCCCGCCTCGCCGGCCTTCTACACCGGCGCCACGCACATCCAGGACCTCGTCGACTTCGTCGCCGGCCGCGCCCTGGACGCGGCCGGGGTGCCGCACACCCTCTACCGCCGCTGGCAGGGCGGCCTCGCACGGGCAGATGCGCAGGGCGCAGGCCCCGCCATGCCTTAGATTCGTGTCCAGACAGCGCAGTCGCGGCACGAACAGGAGGGTCCCCCCTGATGGACGCGGTGGACAGACAGCTCATCCAGGCGTTGCGTGAGAACGGCCGGGCGTCGTACGCCGAACTGGGCCGGCTGGTGGGCCTGTCCGGCCCCAGCGTCACCGACCGCATCAACCGCCTGGAGCAGGCCGGGGTGATCACCGGCTACCGCGCCACGGTGGCCCCCGCCGCGCTCGGCCTCGGCGTGACCGCGCTCGTCGGCCTCCAGCTCAGCGACGCCGCCGACCACGAGGACGTCGCCGAGCGGCTGCGCGACCTCGACGAGATCGAGGACTGCTGGTTCATCGCGGGGGACGACTCCTACATGCTCAAGGTCCGGGTCAACGACGTGGACGGCCTGGAGGCCACCATCCGCCGGCTGTCCGGTACCAAGGGCGTGGCCCGCACCCGTACCACGATCGTGCTGTCCACGAAGTGGGAGAACCGGGTCGGCGCTCTGCCCGAGGAAGCCTGAGCGTATGGTCGGACGCCGGGGCGGTCGATCCCGGCAGGAGGAGAAGCACATGGACGCGGGGCTCAAGCGGGAGCTGGAAGAGAAGGTCTACGCAGGCGAGCGGCTGACGCGTGAGGACGGCATCGCCCTCTACGAGTCCGACGACCTCGCGTGGCTCGGCGGGCTCGCGCACCACGTGCGCACCCAGAAGAACGGCGACGTCGTCCACTTCAACGTCAACCGCCATCTCAACATGACGAACGTGTGCACCGCCTCGTGCGCGTACTGCTCCTTCCAGCGCAAGCCGGGCGAGAAGGACGCGTACACGATGCGCATCGAGGAGGCCGTCCGGCTGGCCAAGGCCATGGAGGGCGAGAACCTCACCGAGCTGCACATCGTCAACGGCCTGCACCCCACCCTGCCCTGGCGCTACTACCCGCGGTCGCTCAAGGCCCTCAAGGAGGCGCTGCCGCAGGTCTCGCTGAAGGCCTTCACCGCCACCGAGATCCACCACTTCGAGACCATCTCCGGGATGTCCGCCTCCGACATCCTCGACGAGCTGATCGACGCGGGTCTGGAGTCCCTCACCGGCGGTGGCGCGGAGATCTTCGACTGGGAGGTGCGCCAGCACATCGTGGACCACCGCACCCACTGGGAGGACTGGTCCCGCATCCACCGGCTGGCGCACTCCAAGGGACTCAAGACCCCGTGCACCATGCTCTACGGCCACATCGAGGAGCCCCGGCACCGCGTCGACCACGTGCTGCGGCTGCGCGAGCTGCAGGACGAGACCGGCGGCTTCCAGGTCTTCATCCCGCTGCGCTACCAGCACGACTTCGTGGACATGAAGGACGGCAAGGTCCGCAACACCCTGCAGGCCCGCACCACGATGGCCACCGGCGCGGAGGCGCTCAAGACCTTCGCCGTCTCCCGGCTGCTCTTCGACAACGTGCCGCACGTCAAGGTCTTCTGGGTCATGCACGGCCTGTCCACCGCGCAGCTCGCCCTCAACCACGGCGCCGACGACATGGACGGCTCGGTCGTCGAGTACAAGATCACGCACGACGCGGACGACTACGGAACCCCCAACAAGCTCACCCGCGACGACATCCTCGACCTCATCCGCGACGCGGGCTTCCGCCCGGTCGAGCGCAACACGCGCTACGAGATCATCCGCGAGTACCCGGGCCCGGACGGCTCCCGGCGCGACTCCCCGCAGCCCATGCGGGTGTGACCCGCTTCACGGGGACCCGGCTCCACGTAATGGCTACTCTGGATCTATGACCCTTACGTGCGAGCTGGACCCCGTGCTGGACGACGAGTTGCGCGAGGGCATCCTCACGCTCTGGGCCGACGTGACGAACGCGGGCGGGGCGGTCGGCTTCGTCCCGCCCGTCACCCCCGACGACATCCGCCCCACCCTCGACGCCTCCCTCGCCGCGGTCGCGCGGGGCGGCCGCCGGCTGCTCGTCGGCCGCGACGAGGACGGCCGCGTGGCCGGCACGGTCTTCCTCGCCTTCAACGAGCACCGCCTCATGCGGCACTGGCTCTGGCTCTACACGGTCATGATCCACCCCCGCCACCAGGGCCGCGGCTACGGCCGCGTCCTGATGTCCGCGGCGGAGTCCGCCGCCCGCGCCCTCCCCGGCATCGAGGCGATCCGCCTCACGTGCCGGGGCGGCACCGGTGTCGACTCCTTCTACGCGGCGTGCGGCTACAAGGAGGTCGGCCGCGTCCCCGACGCGATACGCGTCGCCCCGGGCGACGACCGCGACGACATCATGATGCTCCTGACCCTCTGACCCTCTGATCCTTTGGCTCTCCGGCCCCCTCGGCCCGCGGCCACGGGCCGGGCGGCTTCGGGGGGCCGCTCCCGGCGGAGGGGGAGCGGCGTGCTTCACTGGGAGCATGCTTAGGTACACCGCCATGCGCTTCGGCCTCATCGTCGCGAGCTTCGGTGTCATCTGGGGGCTGGTCCGGCTGCGTGTCCTGCCGGCCGGGCTCGGTGACTCGAACTACCTGTGGGTCGCCCTGCTGGCCCTCATCGTGTCCGCCCCGCTGAGCTTCGTCCTGCTGCGCAACGTGCGCGAGCAGGCCGCGACCCAGGTCTCGGACAGGGTCGAGCGCACCCGGCGGAACCTGGCCGCCAACCAGCAGCAGGAGGACGCGGCGGACGACGCCGCGCGGGACGGCGCCGCGCACACCGCCTGATGCCCGCGGCGGGGGGCAAGCGGGTCCCGCGGGCCGAGCGCGAGCGGCAGATGCTCGACGCGGCCGTCGCGGTCTTCGCGCGCCGCGGTTTCCGTGCCGCGTCGATGGACGAGATCGCGGAGGCGGCGGGCGTCAGCAAGCCGCTGGTGTACCTGTACCTGGAGTCCAAGGACGCGCTGTTCACCGCGTGCATCCGGCGGGAGGCCGACGCCCTGGCCGCGGCCGTGCGCGACGCCGTCGAGGCGGACGCGCCGCCGGAGCGGCAGCTGCGCAGCGGGCTGCTCGGCTTCTTCGGGCACACCGCGGCGCACCCCGACGGCTGGACGGTGCTCTACACGCAGGCCCGCACGGTGGGCGAGCCGTTCGCCGCGGAGGTGGCCGGGCTGCGGGCGCGGATCGTCGACTTCGCCGCGGGGCTCATCGCGGCCGCGTGCGGCGCCCCCGACACCCGGGCCGTCGCGCCGTACGCCCACGCCCTGGTGGGGGCCGCGGAGTCGCTCGCCGCGTGGGCGTCGACCGCCCCCGAGCCGCCGCCCGCCCGTGAGCTGGCCGGCTCCCTCATGACCTTCGCCTGGACGGGTCTGGCCCAGGCGATCTAGACGGCGGGACGGTGGAGCTGCCTCACGGGCGCGGGGCGCGGCCCAGCCGGGTGAGGACGCGGGTCAGCGCGTCGGCGTCCGCGGCCGCGGGCAGCGCCCCGGCGAAGGCCGGCGAGCTGTCGGGTACGGCCAGGGCGATCGGGAGCGCGGCCTCGGCGAGGTCGGCGTCCGGGGTGAAGGGCACGCCGAGCGCCACAGCGACGTCCCACGCGTGGACCAGGTAGTCCAGGAAGTGGAAGCCCATCGCCAGGCGGGCGGGGAAGTCCGGGCCGGTGCTGAACTCCGGCAGGGTGAAGGGCTGTTCGGGGTCGCCCACGGATGCGAAGGCCGCGGTGACGTCCGCGGCGGCGGCCGCGTACGCCGCCGCCGGGTCCGCGTGCTCCACGACGGCCCAGGCCGCGGTCCCGCCGCCGGCCCCCCGTGCGGCGGCGGCGAAACCGCGGTGCTGGGCCGTCATGTGCCCGAGCAGATCCGCGAGGTCCCAGCCCTCGCAGGGGGTGGGGCGGTGCAGATCGGCTACGGTCGACTGCCGGACGAGCCCGGTGCTCAGCCGCACCGCGCGTGCGTCGAGGTCGCGGAGCCGTTCGATATCGGTAGGCATGTGCTTATCGTCTGCGAGAGCTTATCGTCTGTCAAGGGAGTTCCTGCGATGTCCGCCGCCCGCCGCCCGCCCCGCAAGGACCTCGCCGCGATGATCGTCCCCCTCGGCCGCGCCCTCACCGCGGCGGAGCTGCCGCTGCTGCGCGAGCACGGCCTCACCATGTGGGCCTACTCCGTGCTCCTCGGGCTCGATCCCGAGCCCCTGCGCAGCCAGGCCGCGCTCGCGGAGGCCATCGGCGCCGACAAGACCCGCATCATCGGGGTCCTCGCCGACCTCGAGGCCCGCGGGCTCATCACCCGCACGCCCGACCCCGCCGACCGCCGTGTCCGCCTCCTCGCGCTCACCCCGGAAGGCATCCGGCTCCGCGACGCCGCGCAGAACGCGATCCAGTCCCGCGAGGACGCCCTGCTGGCCCGCCATCTGACGCCCGAGCAGTCCGCCGCCCTGCTGGCCGCGCTGGCCACCCTCTCCGCCCTCCCCGCGGAGGTCCTCGCGGCGCGGTGACCCCGCGCGGCGCCGCCTCGGCAGGCGTCAGCCCAGCGTGCCCACCACGTGCACGCCGGCGCGTGACCGTACGGCGAAGTCGGCGCCGGCGGAGGCGAACTCGACGGTCGAGGGGAGGAGGACGGGCCGGCGGAACTCGGCCTCCAGGGCGTCCGCCCCGGCGGCGAGCGCGGCGCAGCGGGCCACCGTCCACATGCCGTGGACGATCGCGCGGGGGAAGCCGAAGGGGCGGGCGGTGAGGGCGGTGAGGTGGATGGGGTTGTAGTCGCCGCTCACCCGGGCGTGCCGGCGGCCGAGGTCGCCGGCGAGATCCCACGTCGCGACGGCGGGCAGGCCGGGGGGCCCGCCGGGGGCGGCGGCCGCCGGGGTCTCCCGGTCCGGCACGCGGTGCCTGGCCAGGTACGTGCTGGCGTCCTGCCAGACGAGCTCGCCGGCGAGGTGCGCCTCGGTCACGACGACGACCTCCGTACCGCGCCGGTGCGGCCGCAGCTCCTCCGTGCGGACGGTGAGGTCGGGGCGGTCGGTGACCGCCAGGGGGTGCAGGCGGCGCAGGGCGATGGACGTGTGGACGAGCCCCAGCAGCGGCAGCGGGAAGGCGCGGGCGGCCATGAGCCGCGCCGCGAGCGGGAAGCCGAGGACGTGCGGGTAGGTCAGGGGGAGGAGGGGCCCGGGCTCGTACCCGCACACGCGGGCGTACGCGGCGGCCCGCGCGGGGTCGACGCGTACGGCCTCCCGGGTGAGCCGGGCGGGGGTGAGGCGGGAGGCGGCGGAGGGGCGCTTGGCCAGCCCGGTGAGGGCGCCGCGGCCGAGCGTCAGCATGAGCGGCGCCACGTCAGGCGCCCAGCAGCGACTGGCCGCAGACGCGGACGACCTGGCCGTTGATCCCGCCGGAGCCGCGCGCCGCGAGCCAGCTGACGGTCTCGGCGACGTCGACGGGCCGGCCGCCCTGGCCGAGGGAGTTCATCCGGCGGCCCGCCTCGCGGATGACCAGCGGTACGGCCGCGGTCATCGCGGTCTCGATGAAGCCGGGCGCGACGGCGTTGGCGGTGATGCCGCGCCCGCGCAGCTCCGCGTCGGCGGCGAGGGCGCGGACCCAGCCGATGATCCCGGCCTTGGAGGCGGCGTAGTTGGTCTGGCCGACGTTCCCGGCGATGCCCGCGATGGAGGCGGTGCCGACGATCCGGGCGTGGTCGGCGACCGCTCCGGCGTCGAGGAGCGCGGCGGTGGTGCGCAGGACGCTGCCGAGGTTGACGTCGATGACGGCGTCCCAGCGGTCGGCGGCCATGTTGGCGAGCTTGCGGTCGCGGGTGATGCCCGCGTTGTGGACGAGGACGTCCAGGCCCGCGGGCAGGGCCGCGGCGATGCGCTCGCCCGCGTCGGGCGCGGTGATGTCGAGGGTGAGCGCCGTGCCGCCGAGGCGCGCGGCGAGCCGGGCGAGCGCCTCGCCCGCCTGCGGCACGTCGAGGAGGACGACGGACGCCCCGCCGTGGGCCAGCGTCTCGGCGACGGCGGCGCCGATGCCGCGTGCGGCGCCGGTGACCAGCGCGGTCCGCGGTCCCTCGGCGGCGGGCGCGGCGGGCGCCGCCGCCACCTCGACGACCTGCCCGCTGACGTACGCCGAGCGCGGCGAGAGCAGGAAGTCCAGCGCCGGGCCGGGCTCGGCGTCCGGGGCGAGCCGTACGAGGTTGACGGTGCAGCCCCGCCCGATCTCCTTGCCGAACGACCGGACGAAGCCCTCCAGCGCCTGCTGCGCGGCGGCCCGCGCGAAGCCGCCGTCCTGCGGCCGCCCGCCGAGCACGACGACCCGCCCGCAGGGGGCCAGCGAGCGGGCGAGCGGGTGCAGGCTGCGGTGCAGCCCGGCGAGGGCGCCGGGCCCGTCGACCCCGGTGGCGTCGACGACGATCCCGCCGTACGGCGCGCCGCCGGCCGGGCGCGGGCCGCTCGCGGGGTCCGGCGCCGCGGGCGGGGTCCCGCCCGCGGTGAGGCGGAGGACGGGCCCGGGCAGCTCGGGCGTCTCCGCGGAGTGGCGGCGCAGCGGGACGGGCAGGGGAAGGCCCAGGCGGCGGGCGAGGAAGCGGCCGGGTGCGGTGCCGGTGGCGCGGAGATAGCGGTCGGCCATTGGCCTTCTCCTTACTCTGGAGTAAGTTTACCGGCGGTAAGGCTACTGGTGAGTCACGCAGATCGGAAGATCGGGAGACCGCATGCACACCGTCCGCCGCGTCGCCGTCATCGCCGGCAACCGCATCCCCTTCGCCCGCGCTGACGGCCCCTACGCCACCGCGTCCAACCAGGACATGCTCACGGCGGCGCTGAACGGCCTCGCCGAGCGCACCGGCCTCGCGGGCGAGCGGGTGGGGGAGTTCGCCGCAGGCGCCGTCCTCAAGCACAGCCGGGACTTCAACCTCGCCCGCGAGACCGTCCTCGGCTCCGTCCTCGCCCCGGACACCCCGGCCTACGACGTCCAGCAGGCCTGCGGCACCGGCCTCCAGGCCGTTTTCGCCGTCGCCGCGAAGATCGCGCTCGGCGTCGTCGACAGCGGCATCGCCGGCGGCGCCGACACCACCAGCGACGCGCCGCTCGGCGTCAACGACCAGCTGCGCCGCACCCTCCTCGCCGCCCGCCGCGCCAGGACCCTCGGCGGCCGCGCCCGCGCGCTCGCCGCCGTACGCCCCCGGCACCTCGTCCCCGACATCCCGCGCAACGCCGAGCCGCGCACCGGCCTGTCCATGGGCGAGCACGCCGCCCTCACCGCCGCGCAGTGGGGCATCACCCGCGCGGCCCAGGACGAACTGGCCGCCACCAGCCACCAGCGGCTCGCCGCCGCCTACGACCGGGGCTTCTTCGAGCCCCTGCTCACCCCCTTCCGCGGCCTCACCCGCGACCAGAACCTCCGCCCCGACTCCACGCCCGAGAAACTCGCCCGGCTGCGCCCCGTCTACGGCGGCCCCGACGGCACGATGACCGCGGGCAACTCCACGCCGCTCACCGACGGCGCCGCCGTCGTCCTGCTCGCCTCCGAGGAGTGGGCCGCCGCCCGCGGCCTCGAACCCCTCGCCTACCTCACCGCCTACGAGACGGCCGCGGTCGACTTCGTCTCCGGCGCCGAGGGCCTGCTCATGGCCCCCGCCTACGCGGTCCCGCGCATGCTCTCCCGCGCCGGGCTCGGGCTGGGCGACTTCGACTACTACGAGGTGCACGAGGCCTTCGCCTCGCAGGTGCTGGCCACGCTGGCCGCATGGGAGGACAAGGACTACTGCGTGTCCCGGCTGGGGCTGGACTCCGCGCTGGGCCCCGTCGACCGCACCCGGCTCAACGTCGCCGGGTCCTCCCTCGCGACCGGGCACCCTTTCGCCGCGACGGGAGCGCGGATCGTCGCCACGCTGGCCCACCACCTCGCCGCGCACGGCGGCCCCGCGCAGGGCCTCATCTCCATCTGCGCCGCGGGCGGCCAGGGCGTGACCGCCGTCCTGACACGTCCCTGAGCCCACCGCCGCGCGCGGCGGTGGGCACGCGGGGGGCGGGGAACCGCGCGCCGCCCGGCCGTCCGCGGGGCGCGGGTCGTCACCGGGCCGAGGCGGCGGTTCGGTCCTCCCCCGGAGCTCCGCCCGGGCGGCGCCCGCGGGACCACCGCCCGGTGGACGGCCGCCCGCGCAGCTCCCCGCGCCCCTGCGGGGCACGACGCACACTCACCCTCAAGGAGCCGTACGTATGGCCATACGCAGAACGCTCCCCCCGCCGGGGGCGAAGCCCGAGACGACCGCGGCCGGCGGAAAGGTCGTGACGGCCGCCGTCAGGCCGCTGGTGGAACCGCCGAAGCGGGGCTCGCTGGCCGACATCCCGTTCACCAACGCCGACGAGGCCCCCGGCGACGTCGTCCTCAGCCGCAAGGGCCCGGACGGCGTGTGGCGCGACGTCACGGCGGAGGCGTTCCGCCACGAGGTGCTGGGCCTCGCGAAAGGCCTGATCGCCGCCGGGCTGAAGCCGGGCGACCGGGTCGCCGTCATGGCCCGGACCTCGTACGCGTGGACGCTGCTGGACTTCGCGGCATGGGCCGCGGGCCTGGTCACCGTGCCGGTCTACCCGACGTCCTCCGCGTCGCAGACGGAGTGGATCCTCGCCGACTCGGGCGCCGCGGCCTGCGTGGTGGAGAGCGTCGAGCAGGCACGTATGGTGAGCGCCGCCCGCGTGCGGCTGCCGGAGCTGCGCGAGTTGTGGCAGCTCGACACCGGCGCGCTGGACCAGATCGCGGCGGACGGCCGTACGCTGCCGGACGCCCTCGTCACCTCGCGGCGGCAGTCGATGGCGCCGGACACGGTCGCGACGCTCATCTACACCTCGGGCACGACCGGCCGGCCCAAGGGCTGCATCCTCACGCACGGCAACTTCTTCGCCGAGGTCGACAACGCGATCGAGCTGCTGCACCCGGTCTTCAGGTCGGTGAGCAGCGAGCCCGCGTCCACGCTGCTCTTCCTGCCGCTGTCGCACGTCTTCGGGCGGATGGTCGCGGTGGGCTGCCTGCGGGCCCGGGTGCGGCTGGGGCACGCGCCGAGCATCGCGACCGAGGACCTGCTCGCCGACCTCGCGGGCTTCAGGCCGACCTTCCTGCTGGCGATCCCGTACGTGCTGGAGAAGGTCTACAACACCGGCCGCGCCACCGCCGAGAAGCTCGGCCGGGCGGCGTCCTTCGACCGGGCCGCGCGCGTCGCCCAGGCGTACGGGCGGGCGCAGGTCGCCCGGCAGACCGGTACCGGACCGGGGCCGGGCCTGGGACTGCGGCTCGCGCACGCCCTGTACGACCCGCTGGTCTACCGGCGGATCCGGGCGGCGCTGGGCGGCAAGGTGCGGTACGCGATCTGCGGCGGCTCCCCGCTGGGCGCGCGGCTCGCGGCCTTCTACGCGGGCGCCGGGGTGATGGTCTACGAGGGTTACGGCCTGACGGAGACGACCGCCGCCGCGACCGTCACGCCGCCGCTGCAGCCGCGGCTCGGCACGGTCGGCTGGCCGCTGCCGGGCACGGCGGTGAAGATCGGCGCGGACGGCGAGGTGCTGCTGCGCGGCGGGCAGGTCTTCGCCGGCTACTGGAACGACGAGGGGCCGTTCCCGGCGGTGGAGGGGTGGTTCCCGACCGGGGACGTGGGCGAGCTGGACGCCGAGGGCTATCTGACGATCACCGGGCGGAAGAAGGAGATCATCATCACGGCGGGCGGCAAGAACGTCGCCCCGGCCCCGCTGGAGGACCGGCTGCGGGCCCACCCGCTGGTCGGCCAGTGCATGGTGGTGGGCGACAACCGCCCGTACGTCGGCGCGCTGATCACGCTGGAGGCGGACGGCCTCGCGCACTGGAGGCGGATGCGGCACAAGGAGGGCCTGGGCCCGGCGGAGCTGGCCGGGGACCCGGAGCTGCTGGCCGAGCTGCAGAAGGCGGTGGACGAGGCGAACGCGACGGTCTCGCGCGCCGAGTCCATCCGCCGCTTCCGGGTGCTGGCGGTGGACTTCACCGAGGAGGGCGGGCACCTCACGCCGTCGCTGAAGATCCGCCGGGCGGCGGTCGCGAGGGACTTCGCCGCGGACATCGAGGCGCTGTACGCGCGCCGTGACGGATGAGGCAGGGGCCGCCTCACCGGAAGTGAGGCGGCCCCTTGGTACTACAGGTTCTGGGCGCTGGTCTGCGCCGCCGGACTGACTAGGAGGTCAGGTGACCGACTAGTTGGGGGTGACGTTCTCCGCCTGGGGACCCTTCGGGCCCTGCGTGACGTCGAAGGTCACCGCCTGGTTCTCCTCGAGGGAGCGGAAGCCGGAGGCGTTGATCGCGGAGTAGTGAACGAAGACATCCGGGCCGCCGCCGTCCTGGGCGATGAAGCCGAAGCCCTTTTCAGCGTTGAACCACTTGACGGTTCCGGTAGCCATTTAAAGCCCTCCTTGGGCCAAAGGGTCGCCCTGCTCCAGAACCTGCAACTGCGAAGCCTGAATACGACAAAAGCCTGCGGGTTACATGCTCCGCAGGCTCTGTACTGCAAGGGAAACCAAACTGCAACTTGCGTCGAGCCTAGCATGACCCCTCGCGGCGGCGGAAGAGATTCATGATCGGTTCTCCGGCACACGCGGGGGGCCCTGCACGAGGCGCGGCGAACCGAGGAGTAGCGTCCACCAGGTGGACACTTCAGCGCGCACCGACGGCCCCGGCGCCGTCCGCCCCCGGGTCGGGCACATCCAGTTCCTCAACTGCGTCCCCCTCTACTGGGGCCTGGCCAGAACCGGCGCGCTGCTGGACCTCCAGCTCACCAAGGACACCCCGGAGAAGCTGAGCGCCCAGCTCGTCGCCGGCGACCTGGACATCGCCCCGGTCACGCTCATGGAGTACCTGCGTCACGCCGACGAGCTGGTCGCCCTCCCCGACATCGCGGTGGGCTGCGACGGCCCGGTCATGTCGTGCGTCATCGTCAGCCAGCTCCCGCTGGACCGCCTCGACGGCGAGCGGGTGGCCCTCGGCTCCACCAGCCGCACGTCCGTACGCCTGGCCGAGCTGCTGCTCACCGAGCGCTACGGGGTCCGGCCGGACTACTACCGCTGCCCGCCCGACCTGTCGCTGATGATGCAGGAGGCGCAGGCCGCCGTCCTCATCGGCGACGCCGCCCTGCGCGCCTCGCTGCACGACGCGCCCCGGCTCGGGCTGGACGTCCACGACCTTGGGCAGATGTGGAAGGACTGGACCGGCCTGCCCTTCGTCTTCGCGATCTGGGCCGCCCGCCGCGACTACCTGGCCGCGCACCCCGCGACCGTCCGCGACGTCCACCGCGCCTTCCTCGAGTCGCGCAACCTGTCGCTGGAGGAGGTCGAGAAGGTCGCCGAGCAGGCCGCCCACTGGGAGGCCTTCGACGCCGACCTGCTGCGCCGCTACTTCACGACCCTCGACTTCTCCCTGGGTGCCGAGCAGTTGGCGGGCATCGCCGAATTCGCCCGCCGGGTCGGCTTCCCCCGGGAGGCGGAGGTCACCCTCCTGCCCCCGAACTGACCGCGCGGGCGGCGTACGCTGGCCCGTGTCGTGCCGTCCGCGGCCCCGCCTGCACCTTTCCGGAAGGGACTCCCTGGTGAGCGACCACGCAGCCGTCCTCGAACGCGCCGCCGCCGGCGGCCGCATCACCCCCGGGGAGGCGCTCGCGCTCTACCGCGACGCCCCCCTGCACGCGCTCGGCGCGGCCGCCGACGCCGTGCGCCGCCGCCGCTACGCGGGCACCGAGCACATCGCGACGTACATCATCGAGCGCAACATCAACTACACGAACGTGTGCGTCACCGCGTGCAAGTTCTGCGCCTTCTACGCGGCCCCCAAGGACACCGCGAAGGGCTGGAGCCGCGGCCTCGACGACATCCTGCGCCGGTGCGCCGAGACCGTCGAGCTGGGCGGCACGCAGATCATGTTCCAGGGCGGCCACCACCCCGACTACGGCGTCGAGTACTACGAGGAGCACTTCGCCGCGATCAAGCGGGAGTTCCCGCAGCTGGTGATCCACTCGCTGGGCGCGTCCGAGGTCGAGCACATGGCCCGCATCTCCGGCGTGACCGCCGAGGAGGCCATCCGCCGCATCCACGCCGCGGGCCTCGACTCCTTCGCCGGCGCGGGCGCCGAACTCCTCCCCGAGCGCCCCCGCAAGGCCATCGCGCCGCTCAAGGAGTCCGGCGAGCGCTGGCTGGAGATCATGGAGACCGCGCACCGCCTCGGCGTCGAGTCGACCACCACGATGCTCATGGGCACCGGCGAGACCAACGCCGAGCGCATCGAGCACCTGCGGATGATCCGTGACGTCCAGGACCGCACCGGCGGCTTCCGCGCCTTCATCCCCTACACCTACCAGCCCGAGAACAACCACCTGAAGGGTCAGACGCAGGCCACCCTCTTCGAGTACCTGCGGATGATCGCCATCGCCCGCCTCTTCCTCGACAACGTCGCCCACATCCAGGGCTCCTGGCTCACCACCGGCAAGGAGGTCGGCCAGCTCTCCCTGCACTACGGCGCGGACGACCTCGGCTCGGTCATGCTGGAGGAGAACGTCGTGTCCTCGGCGGGCGCGAAGCACCGCTCCAACCGCATGGAGCTGATCCACCTCATCCGTGCCGCCGGCCGCGTCCCCGCCCAGCGCGCGACGACCTACGAGCACCTCGTCGTCCACGACGACCCGGCGAACGACCCGGTGGACGACCACGTGGTCTCCCACCTGTCCTCCACGGCCATCCCCGGCGGCACGGCCCACCCCGAGCTCCAGATCACCCCCGCGTGAGCCCCGCGCCCCGAACGAGCCCGCCCGGCACGGCGGTTAAGGTGGAAACGTGACGCGTGCATCGCTGGAGAAGCAGCCGCAGGACGTCGCCGGGATGTTCGACGACGTCGCGGCGCGGTACGACCTGACGAACGACGTGCTGTCGCTGGGGCAGAGCAGGCTGTGGCGGAAGGCCGTGGCACAGGCGCTGGACGTCGTGCCGGGGGAGCGGGTGCTCGACCTCGGGGCGGGGACGGGGACGTCGTCGCTGCCCTTCGCCGCCGCCGGGGGGACGGTCGTGCCGTGCGACTTCTCGCTGGGGATGCTGCGCGAGGGGAAGAAGCGGCACCCCGAGCTGCCGCTCACCGCCGGGGACGCGACGCGGCTGCCGTTCGCGGACGGGGTGTTCGACGCCGTCACGATCTCCTTCGCGCTGCGCAACGTGCAGGACACGGACGCCGCGCTGCGCGAGATGCTGCGGGTCGTCAGGCCCGGCGGGCGGCTGGTGATCTGCGAGTTCAGCCAGCCGACCTTCCGGCCCTTCGCGACCGTCTACACCGAGTACCTGATGCGGGCGCTGCCGCCCGTCGCGAAGGCCGTGAGCAGCAACCCGGACGCCTACGTCTACCTCGCCGAGTCCATCCGCGAGTGGCCCGCCCAGCGGGCGCTGGCGGGGCGGCTGCAGAAGGCGGGCTGGGGCCGGGTCGCGTGGCGGAACCTGACCGGCGGCATCGTGGCGCTGCACCGCGGGACACGTCCGGAGGGCTGAGCCGCCCGGGGCCCGGTGGAGTGGGCCAATCCGGTGTGCGGGAAGGGAACTGACCCCTAGGCTGCGGTGTCTGTGCTGGGGAGCGCGTATCCCCCCGACCGACGGAGTAGCCCCCGATGTCGTACTGCCCCACGTGTGGGAACCCTGTCTCGGACGCCTCCGCCCGCTTCTGCATGAAGTGCGGCCGTGAGCTCCCCGCGGCCGCGCCTCCCGCGGCCGGTCCGGCGCCCGCGACCCCGCCTCCGGTGCCGCCGACCCCCACACAGGTCTCACCCGTGACACCGCCCCCGCCCCCGCCACCGCCGCACGCCGCGCCCACCGCGACCTTCCCGGGGGCCGGCGGACCGCCGCCGGGGGCGCCGGGGGTGCCGGTGCCGCCGTCGCCGGCGGCGCTGTTCGTCCGGCGGGTCTTCTCCGGCGGCTGGAACGGCGCGGTGACCGCCGCGGTCGTCCCGGCGGTGGTGCTGCTGGTCCTCGCGGGTGTGCTCGCCACCTGGTCGCAGCACGCGATGAAGAACGACGACGTCAGCTGGCAGACCCGCGGCCGGATAGCCCTCGCGCTGTCCGTCCAGGGCCTCGGCGGCCACGCCAGTGTCCCGAGCCCCTACGGCTCCCGGTTCGGCGACGCGTGCTCCTCCGGCAGCGACGACTCCGGCTTCTCGGACGGCGGCGACGACGGCGACGACTACAGCAGCGGTGGCAGCGACTTCGGCGACAGCAGTGGCGACGGGGGCGACGACTACTACGGCGACAGCAGCGGTGACAGCGGGGACGACTACTTCGGCGACAGCAGCGGTGACAGCAGCGGTGACAGCGGGGACGACTACTTCGGCGACAGCAGTGGCAGCGACTTCGGCGACAGCAGCGGCGACAGCAGTGGCAGTGACTTCGGCGACAGCTACTTCGGCGACGGCAGCAACGTCAGCACGTACAGCGGATACCGCACCGACGGCTCCTTCCGCTACTCGGACCACCTGCAGGCCGACGACTGCGCCACGATGACCCGCGGCGTCCACGCCTCCGTCGTCCCGCTCGGCTTCACCCTCGTCTGGCTGCTCGCGCTGATCCTCACCCTGCGCTCGGTGCGCGCGCGCACCGCCGGGCCCGAGGCGGCCGTGCGGGTCGCGCTGCTCACCGGCGTCCTGTCGACGGCCCTGGCCTTCTACGCGCAGCCCTCCCTCAACGGTGTCGAGCTGCACTCCGGCCCCTGGCGCGTCCTGCTGTGGTCCTTCCTGCTCAGCCTGGTGACCTCGCTCGTGGTCCTCAACGGCCCCGCGCTGCGGACCCGGTTCGGCGCCGTCTACCGCGTCCTGAGCACCGCGCTGCTCGCGCTCGTCGTCACCGTGCTGTTCGCCGGTGTCGTCGTCTACGCGATCGGCGTCGGCTACCACGACGAGCTGGAGACCCCCGGCCTGATCGCCGCGGCCATCCTGCTGCCGAACCTCGGGCTGTCCGGCCTCGGCCTCGGCTGGGGCGCCCCCTTCAAGATCACCCAGAGCTACAGCGGGAGGTCGCACAGTGTGTCGCTCGGCCTGAGCAAGCTCAACGACTTCTGGGACGGCTCGGCGACCCCGCTCGCCGTGCTCGGCGGGGTGCTGTGCGCGCTGGCGATCGGCCTGATCGCGGCGAGCCGGGTGCGGGACCGGGCCCAGCAGTTCGCCGTCGCGGGAGCCTTCACCCTCATGTTCTGGCTGATGACCGTGATCGGCGGGGCGGGTGTGAGCGGTCTGTACACGTTCACCCTCTCCGAGGGCACCAACGGCCACGAGCACGTCGGCACCGACGCGGGGCAGGCGCTGCTGTTCGCCCTGCTGTGGTCCTTCGGCGGCGTCCTGGTGGCGCCGTTCCTCCGGCGGGTCTTCGGCCGCGGGGACGGGCCGGGCACCCCGGCGTACGCGGGACCCTCGCCCTACGCGCCGCAGCCGCCGGCCGGCTCCGCCTTCGGCGCTCCGCAAGGCTACGGGCAGCCGCAGGGCGGGGCGTACGTGCCGGCGCAGCCCTCCTCCGGCGCGGCTGCCCAGCCGGCCCCCGCGCCGCAGCCGCCCGCGCAGGAGGTGCACGACCTCGGGGTGGTCCAGCCCGACCGGCTGACCAAGCGCGAGGCCGCCGGGCGTGACGAGCCGGAGGACGCGCCGCCGCAGCCGTGAGGACGCGGATCCGGCGGATCGGTGGATCCGGTGGCCGGATCCCCTGATTGCGGACCGAAGCTGTCCGCAAGGGTTCCTAGAGTGGGTGTCGCAGCCCAAGGAGAGCCCTTGCGGACAGCGGAAGGCGGACGACCATGACCGGGACCGGCACTCTCGACCAGCAGCAGACCGGCGCCACGGCGGCGCCCGGCGCACCCGCGCCCGTACTGACCGGCGAGCGCGCCGACCTGCTGGAAGTGCTCGGCAAGCACCGCCACTTCCTGCGTTTCACCGCACGCGACCTGACCGACGAGCAGGCCGGGCAGCGGTCGACGGTGAGCGAGCTGTGCATCGGCGGCCTCATCAAGCACGTGACCTCGGTCGAGCGCGCCTGGGCGAACTTCGTCGTCGAGGGCACGTCCGCGATGCCCGACTTCACGGCCATGACGGAGGCCGACTTCGCCGCGCGCACCGCCGAGTTCGCCATGCAGCCCGGCGAGACGCTCGCCGGTGTGCTGGCCGCGTACGACGAGGTCGCCCGCCGCACGGACGAACTGGTCGCGACGCTGCCGGACCTCGACGCCTCCCACCCGCTGCCGAAGGCCCCGTGGTTCGAGGCCGACGCCCGGTGGAGCGCGCGCCGCACCTTCCTGCACATCATCGCCGAGACCGCCCAGCACGCCGGGCACGCCGACATCGTCCGCGAGGCCCTGGACGGCGCCAAGTCCATGGGCTGAGCGCCCCCGTTCACCTCACCCGGTCCGGTACGGGGCACCCGCCCCCGTACCGGACCGGTGCCGTACCGGGACCCGGGAAAGGTGCCGGAACAGCGGACTCGCCCGGCCCGTACGCCCCCGCCGCCGCCCGGCGGCCGCGCAGGCTCATAGACTCGGGGGCAACCGGGCCCGCGGCCCGGCGCCGTCATGCCGTCCTTCGCCGCACTACGGGAGAGCCACCGTGCCCGACACCGCCCTGTCCGAGCGCACCGCCGACGTCATCGTCGTCGGCGCCGGCCCCGCCGGTTCGACGACCGCGTACTACCTGGCGAAGGCCGGGCTCGACGTCCTGCTGCTGGAGAAGACGTCCTTCCCGCGCGAGAAGGTGTGCGGCGACGGCCTCACCCCGCGCGCCACCAAGCAGCTGGTGTCGATGGGCATCGACATCTCCGAGGAGGCCGGCTGGCTGCGCAACAAGGGCCTGCGCATCATCAGCGGCGGCCTGCGCCTGGAGATGGACTGGCCGGACCTGGCCGCGTACCCCGACTACGGGCTCGTGCGCCGCCGCGAGGACTTCGACGAACTCCTCGCCCAGCAGGCCGTGAAGGCGGGCGCGCGGCTGTACGAGCGCTGCAACGTCTCCGGGCCGCTCGTCGACGAGCGCACCGGCCGCATCACCGGGGTGACGGCCAAACTCGGCGTCGAGAAGACCCCGCTGGCCTTCAACGCCCCGCTCGTCGTCGCCGCCGACGGGAACTCCACCCGGCTCTCCCTCGCGATGGGCCTGCACCGCCGCGAGGACCGCCCCATGGGCGTCGCCGTGCGCACCTACTTCACCTCCCCGCGGCACGAGGACGACTACCTCGAGTCCTGGCTGGAGCTGTGGGACCGGCGCGGCTCCGTCCCGCGCCAGCTGCCCGGCTACGGCTGGATCTTCGGCCTCGGCGACGGCACCTCCAACGTCGGCCTGGGCATCCTCAACTCCTCCGCCGCCTTCCGCGAGCTGGACTGGCGCGAGGTCCTCAAGGCGTGGGTCGCCGGCATGCCCGAGGACTGGGGCTACACCGAGGAGAACATGACGCAGCCCATCCGCGGCGCCGCCCTCCCGATGGCCTTCAACCGCCAGCCGCACTACACCCGCGGCCTGCTGCTCGTCGGTGACGCGGGCGGCCTCGTCAACCCGTTCAACGGCGAGGGCATCGCCTACGCGATGGAATCCGGCCAGCTCGCCGCCGACGTCATCACCCAGGCCCACGCCCGCACCACCCCGGCGCAGCGCGAACTCGCCCTCCAGCGCTACCCGAAGATCCTCAAGGACACCTACGGCGGCTACTACACGCTCGGCCGCGCCTTCGTGAAGCTCATCGGCAACCCGAAGGTCCTCCAGCTGTGCACCGAACGCGGCCTGACCCACCCGGTGCTGATGCGCTTCGCGCTCAAGCTGCTCGCCAACCTCACCGACCCGACGGGCGGCGACGCGATGGACCGCATCATCAACGGCCTGACGAAGATCACCCCGCGCGCCTGACCCGCCCCCGGGCCCGGGCCGTTCCTGGGCCGGAGCCGCCCCCGGGCCCGAGCCGTTTCCGCGCACGGACGACGAAGCGCCCCGCCCCCGCAGTCACCTGCGGGGCCGGGGCGCTTCGCGTGGCTCAGCTCTCTTCCTGCGGCGGGAGCGCGTTGCGCCACAGCGTGATGTCCAGCACCACGTACGTGCTCGTCTCGGAGGCCTTCGACGCGCTCTTGTAGGTGATCAGCGCGACCGTGCCCTCGGGGGTGCGCGCGCAGATCTGGCTGCCGGGGGACACCCGGGCCACGCTGATCTCCTGGGTGAAGCGGGTGTCGTGCAGGCACGTGGCGAGCGAGCCCTCCTCGCCGGTGTCGAGCAGCACGAGCTTGGTGTCGTAGGCCTTCAGACTGCACGGGTCGTTCGCGCAGCTGTAGGAGAAGTCGTCGTCCGTGTCGTTCTGCGGGGTCAGCTCACTGTCGGCGAAGCTCAGGTGGTAACCGGCGGGCAGCTGGATGCCGTTGTGCGGCTCCGGCTGCGGGTTGGGGTCGGCCTGGCTGGACGGCTGGTCGGACGGGGTGCCCGAGTCGCCGCTGCTGTCCGTCGCGCCGGTCGGCTCCGGCTCGGTCGTCGGCGCGGCGGTGGTGGCGGGCGCGGAGGTGTGCGAGGTGGGCTTGTCGGCCTCGTCGTCGCTCTTCCCGCCGCCGTTCAGGGCGACGGCGGCGCCGACCGCGCCCGCGATGACGACGACCGCGACGCTGACCGCGATGGCCACCCGCTTGCCGCGTCCCATGCGCTTGGGCGGCGGGGCGCCTGCGCCGCTGCCGGTCGTGGTCGGGACGCTCGGGCCGTTCGGAGCGCCGAACTGGCCCTGGGGCGCGTACGGCGAGCCGCCCTGCGGGTAGCCGTACGCCGGGGCGCCGCCGGGACCGGCGGGGTGCGTGGCCGGGTAGGCGTAGGCCGCCGGGACACCCTGCTCGCCGCCCGGCTGGGCCTGCGGCTGCGGGGAGGCGTAGGCGGCGGGCTGCGCGGGCTGGACCGGCTGCGCGGGCTCGACCGGGGGCTGCGCGGCCGGAGCCGGGGCCTGCGGCTGGGCCTGGACCGGGGGCGGGGTCGGGGCCACGTCAGGGCGGGTGGGCGTGGGCGGGGCGGCGTCCGCGGGGGCCGGGGGCCGGGCCGCGGGCGGCACCGGGGCCGCGGCGGGCGGCGGGGGAGTGGCCGGGGCGGGCGGGGCGGCGGGCGCGGCCGGTGCCGGGGTGGCCGGGGCCGCCGCCGGAGCGGAGGCGGGCGGGGCCGGGGGAGCCGCGGGCGTGCCGGGCGAGTCGGGCGCGACGTGCCGCGCCGGGATCTCCGCGGCCAGCGCGACCGGCAGCCACTGCTCGGGGCGGCGCAGTTCCGTCTGCTGCGAGGCCGCCCGGCACATCCCCACGACCTCGGCCAGCGACGGCCGTTCGGCCGGGTTCTTCGCCAGGCAGCGGTGCACCAGCGGGCGCAGTTCCTCCGGCAGCGTCGCGAGGTCCGGCTCCTCGTGCACGATCCGGTAGAGCACGGCGTGCGAGGGGCCGTCCCCGTACGCGGGCGCGCCGAGCGCCGCGTAGGCGGCGACCTGGCCGAGCGCGAAGATGTCCGTCGCGGGCGTGATCTCCCGCCCGGAGGCCTGCTCGGGCGCCATGAAGGCGGGCGTGCCGATGGTGACGCCGCTGCCGGTCAGCGCGGTGGCGTCGGCGGCGCGGGCGATCCCGAAGTCGATGACGCGCGGGCCGTCCGAGGCCAGCAGTACGTTCGACGGCTTGAGGTCCCGGTGGACGAGCCCGGCGCCGTGCACGGCCTCCAGCGCCTCCGCGATCCCGGCGACCAGGAGCAGCACCGTGTGCACGGGCAGCGGGCCGTGCCCGGCGACCGCGGAGGCCAGCGTCGGGCCCGGCACGAAGGCGGTGGCCAGCCACGGCCGTGTGCCGTCCGCGTCGCTGTCGATGACCGGCGCGGTGTAGAGGCCCTGCACGCGCTGTGCGGCCTGCACCTCCTGCTTGAACCGGCGGCGGAATTCCGCGTCCTCCGCGAACTCCGGCCGGATCACCTTGACCGCGACGGGCCGCCCGGCGGGCGTGTGGGACAGGTAGACCTTGCCCATCCCGCCCGCGCCGAGCCGCGCCGCCAGCCGATACGCCCCCACCGACGCCGGATCGTCCGCCTCGAGTGGCTGGAAAACCTCGCCGGACCCTCCGGCCCCGCCCGCCCCGCTCATCCTCTGACCGCCTCGTCCCCGAAGTTGCTGCTGGCGGCATGGAGACTACCGGCCACGGGGCCAGAAGCCGTGCTCCGTCTCCCAGTTGTGCCCTGACAGGCACCCAGCGGTGACGGTCCGTCGGCCGCCGCGTCCCCCGGCACGCTCCCGTACCGTCCGTACCGCGGCGGACGCGGTCCGTACCCCCGGCTCCCGCCACCGCCCGCGCAGCGGAGCCAGGGCGGCCGCCCGAACGCGGCGACCTCCGTGTCCCGCTCGTGTAGCAGTGCCGACCTCTACGATGCCGAAGGGCCGGTTGCTGTCGAACCGCGTGGCGCCCGGTTTCGAGGACTCCGCTGTTCACACCGCTGCTGACCAGCACCCTCTGCCGGCACAGGAACGCTTCCACGCAGAGGCGGCCGGTGACGGCGGATCAGGGCTGTGCGCCGCAAGCGGCTGCCGCTGCGAACGTCCCGCTTCTGTCACGCGACGGTCCGTTCGCGGTTTCACCAGGAACCACATCCGTCACCGAGCGGTCCTTCCCAGGGCAGCAACGGAGCGGTCCCGCGTGGGCCATGAAGAACAGGAAACCTCGTGGCGGCGAACAAGATCCGGCGGAACGCCCTGGCCGCGTGTGCGGCCCTTGCCATCGGCACTCTGACCCTCACGGCTTGCGACAGCGGCGACACGGCGGGCTCACTGACGGACGGCACGAGTGCGAAGCCAGCGACGGACGGGGACCTGACCAATCTCTCGGCCCCCGGGACGCAAGGTCTCAACTACGTCGCGCTGGGGAGTTCGTTCGCCGCCGGCCCGAGCATCCCGCCGATCCAGTCCAGCAGCGGGGCAGCGGAGTGCCAGCGGTCGGGCAACAACTACGCCAGCATCGTGGCCCGGGACATCGGCGCCAAGCTGACCGATGTCACATGCAGCGGCGCCACGACCGCCAACATCCTCACCACCAACCAGGGTTCGCGACCGCCCCAGATCAACGCCGTGAACAGCGCGACCGACCTGGTCACGATCACCATCGGCGGCAACGACATCAACTACCTGGGCAGCATGAACACCTACTCCTGCCAGAACACCGGCGGCAAGAACTGCGGCACCGTGGACCAGAACGCGATGAACAGCGCCATCGGCGGCATCCGCCAGCGGCTCGAGAACGTCCTGAACGCCGTTCACGCCAGGGCCCCGCGGGCACGCGTCCTCCTGGTGAGTTACTCCTCCATCCTGCCCGACACCGGCGGCTGCACCGGTGTACCGCTCAACCAGGACCAGCGGATTTTCGAACGTACCGTGTCCGCCCGCCTGGCACAGGCGAACATCGACGCGACGAACAACACCCACTCGACCCTGGTCCGCTTCCGTACCGGCAGCCACGGCCACGACGCCTGCTCCGCCAGCCCGTGGGTGGAGAAGTACCAGCCGGCCTCCGGAAGGGCCTCGTACCACCCGAACGAGGCCGGCATGAAGGGAGCGGCTTCCCTGGTGGAAGCCGCGCTGCGGTGAAGCCCTCTTCGGCAGGGGGATGCCGATGCCAGGTGGCGTGACCGGGCAGGTCGCCGTGCTGGGCGACACGTTCCGGTGAGGCGGGTGGGCGTGGGCCGGTGCTGGTGACGGTGCGGTCCACCAGTCCGGTTGGTCGGATTCACGCCGGTGGACTTCCAGGAGCCTGTGCGTGGGTTCTTCGGCCGCAAGCGTGTCTTGAACGCGCACCCGTGGGCGCCTGAACGACCGCTCCATCAGCCCCGCCCGCGGGGTCAGCCCCGGCGGTCGGGGGCGACGCAGAACTCGTTGCCCTCCGGATCCCCCAGCACGCAGTGGTCCTCGTCGCGCCAGACCACCCGCGCCCCGGCCGCGATCAGCCGGGCCGCCTCCGCCTCGACGCCGGCCTGGCCGCCCTGCACCCGTATGTCCATGTGCAGCCGGTTCTTCGCCGTCTTCGGCTCCGGCACGCGCAGGATCGACAGCCGCGGTCCCACCCCGGCCGGGTCGCACAGCCACTCCCCGTCGTTCGCGGACTCCTCCGGGTCGAGACCGAACGAGGCCAGCCACTCGTCCCGCGTCGCGAACGGCGCGGGCGGCGGCTCGTCCACGTAACCGAGCGCGGTCTTCCAGAACGCGGTGAGGACGGCGACGTCGTTCGCGTCGAGCGTGAGATCGATGTGAGCACCCATGCCGGCGACGCTACGCGCCACCACTGACAACGCGCCGTCTCCGCCTTCCGCCCGCCCCCGCCCCGCGTGTCCCCGCGGAGGTCAGCGCTCCTCCCGGGTGTCGCGCAACTGCCAGCTGTGCGCCCCCGGATGCGCGGCGAATTCGCAGCACGGCTCGCACCAGGGCGGCGGGCCCGTGCCCGTGCAGTCGGGCAGGACGAAGACGGTCGCGGGCCGCCGCCCGCGGATCCAGCGCGTCCACACCGCGCCGTGCGCGCGGCCGGGCAGCTCCATGACGAAGGCGTGGTGGTCGCCCAGCGCGTGCCGCTCCAGGGTGCAGCGCAGCTGCCTCTCGACGTCCTCCGGCACCGTGCCGGCGAGGGGCGCGAGCCGCCGGGCGGCGCCCACCAGGGCGGCGGGCAGTCCGACCCGCTCCCCGCAGATGACGCGGACTTCGGTCGAGGTCATGCGGCGCCGCCCTCCTCGCGTGCTCCCCCCGCCGCCTCCCGCGGGGACGCCGGCCGCGCGCGGTCGCGGCCGTCACCCTCCCAAACGATCACGCCCCGCCCGGGGGTACCGTCCCTCGCCCCGATGGCCGGTTGCCGCCCGTCCGCCGTGCGCGGCCCGCGCCTTCGGTACGGAGCGCGGAGGACGCAGAGCGCCGCCCGGCGGGTCTCAGGGGGCGTCACCGTGGAGGCGGAAGGGGTGGCCCGCCGGGGGGAGGGGGACGCGGACGTCCTTCCGGGCGGCGGTCAGGCCGTGCTCAGGTCCGCCGCATTCAGCAGGGCGTGGAGGCGGATGCCCTCCGCCGCGAGCGCCTCGGTGCCGCCCTGGGCGCGGTCGATGACGCAGAGGGCGGCGTCCACGCGGGCGCCCAGCGCGCGGAGTTCGGCGGTGGACAGGACGATCTGGCCGCCGCTCGTCACCACGTCCTCGACGACGAGCACCCGGCGGCCGGTGACGTCGGCTCCCTCGGCGAGCCGGCACGTGCCGTACGCCTTGGCCTGCTTGCGCACGAACGCGCAGGGCAGGCCCGTGTGGCGGCCGAGCGCGGTGACGACGGGGATGCCGCCCATCTCCAGTCCGGCGAGCACCTGTGTGCCGTCCGGGACGAGCGGGGCCATGCGGCGGGCGATCTCGTCCAGCAGGACGGGATCGGCCTCGAAGCGGTACTTGTCGAAGTACTCGGTCGCGGTGCGGCCGGAGCGGAGGGTGAACCGCCCCGTCAGCAGGGCGGCTTCGCGGATGCGGCGGGCGAGGTCGGGGTGGGTCGCGGGGGTGGTCACGGCCCCTCACCTTTCCAGGTCGCCCGTGGCCGCGCCATGCCGTACGCCCACGTCCGGCGAGGCCGTCGCCGCCGTCCCGCGGGACGATAGCCCCCGACCCGCCCCCGCGCGGGATATTGACGTGTGCCTGCCATTGGTCGACACTCCACGGCAACCGGGAGTCTGAGAGCGCTCTCAGGGACCCGGCGTCCCCCCACCGCCCGGCAGAGAGGTCACACGCCCATGAGCCAGCGCACCCCAGATCACGCACCACCGTCTCCGCACACGCACGCCCGGGCGCGGGTCCGGGCCCGGCGGCGCGGGCTCGGCGCCGGGCTCGGCGCGCTCCTGCTGGGCGTCGGCGCCCTGCTCGGGGTGTCGCTGGGCGGCGGGACCGCCGCGGCGGCGGTGCCGGCTCCTCCGTCCGGCTGGACCACCGTCTTCAGCGACGACTTCAACGGCGCGGCCGGCACCGGCCTGAACCGCGCGAACTGGCTCTACGACACCGGTACCGGCTACAACTACCCGGGCGCCGCCGGGAACTGGGGCACGGGCGAGATCGAGACGGCCACCGACTCGACCGCCAACGTCTACCAGGACGGCTCCGGGCACCTGGTCATCAAACCGCTCAAGGACGCGTCCGGGCACTGGACCTCGGGCCGGGTCGAGACGCAGCGCACGGACTTCGCCGCGCCCGCGGGCGGCCAACTGCAGATCAGCGCCTCGCTGAAGCAGCCCGCACCGGCCGCCGGGCTGGGCTACTGGCCCGCCTTCTGGGCGATGGGCGCCGACGCCCGCCCGGTCGGGGCGACGAACTGGCCCGGCATCGGCGAGCTGGACATCATGGAGGACGTCAACGCGCTGAGCCAGCACTCGACGACCTTCCACTGCGGGGTGTGGGCGGGCGAGTGCCACGACCCGGACGGCATCAGCAGCGGCCTCCAGCCGTGCGGCGGCTGCCAGTCGGGCTTCCACACGTACTCCGTGGTCGTCGACCGCACCAACACCTCCGCCGAGCAGCTGCGCTTCTCCCTCGACGGCCAGGTGACGTACACGGTCAACGAGAACCAGGTCTCGACGGCGACCTGGCAGGCGGCCGTCGACCACGGCTTCTTCGCCATCTTCGACGTCGCGATCGGCGGCTCCTACCCGAACAAGGTGTGCGGCTGCACCTCCCCCTCGGCCGACATCAGCTCGGGCGCGGCCATGACGGTCGACTGGATCGCCGTCAACCGCACGACGGGCGGCAGCGGCACCGGCGGTACGTCCACGGGCACGAGCACCGGCACCACCACCGGTACGTCGACGGGTACGAGCACCGGCACCAGCACCGGCAGCACCGGCGGTGGCACCACCGCGCCCGACTACACCGCCGGGGCGGCGACCACCGGTTCCGGCCAGGTGCGCATCACCTTCACACCGACCACACCCGCCGCCTACGTCGACGTCCACTACCTCGTGAACGGCGCGGGCCAGCAGAACTTCCGGATGGCCAACAGCGGCGGCACATGGACGCAGACGGTCGGCGGCCTGTCGTCCGGCGCCGTGCTCACCTACTGGTTCACGTACGAGAAGGGCGGCCCGCAGTACGACACCCCGCACTTCACGTACACCTACACCGGGTAGCGGGGGAGGGGAGGGGTGTACGGCGGCGGCCACCCCGGGGGCCGGGCGCCGTGCACCCGCTGTTCGGGCGGCGGCCCCGTCACGTCCCGCGTGCGTCCAGGCCGGGGCCGAGCGGACGAGGGTGGGGCCGCGCACGGGGACCGCCAGGGCCCAGGGGGTGCCCGTGGCGGTGGCGGGGCGTACGCCCGGGGACCGATGCGCCCGGCGGGCGGCACGGCTAGCGTCGTGCCGTATGACGACGAACGACACGACGAACGACACGACGAACGACACGACGAACGACACGACGAACGGCACCGCGAACGACACGGCGGCCCCGGCCCCCGGCAGCGGTCCGCGCACCCGCGCCGCGCGCAAGGCGAACGCGCTGCGGATCCTGGCGGAGGAACTGGACGTGTGGGTCGCGACGGCCGACCCGGCGGGCGGCGGTCCGACGCTGATGCCGCTCACGTTCTGGTGGGACGGCGAGGCCGTGTGGCTCGCGACGCGGCCGACCAACCCCACGGGCGCGAACCTCGCGGCGACCGGCACCGTCCGGCTGTGCTTCGGGACGACGCGGGACGTCGTGCACGTCGAGGGCGACGTCACCGCCTTCACCGCGGACGCGCTCCCGCCCGGCGTCGGCGACTCCTTCGCCGCCAAGGACGGGTGGGACCCCCGCAAGGACCCCGAGCCGTACGACTTCTACCGTGTCGCCCCGCGGCAGCTGCGGGCCTGGGGGACGGTCCCCGAGCTGAGGGACCGCCTCCTCATGAAGGCCGGCCGCTGGCTCGTCTGAACGCCCCCCCCCGCCCGCGCCGGACGTGGAGATCTGGTGGACGCGGCGCCGGCCCCGCCCCGATGTCGGACCCTTGACCTAGAGTGAGACACCGTCAGATTCCGGATCCGGTGATCGGAGCAGGGAGCAGACATGGACCCGCAGCTCGCCGCACTGTCGGCCGGTGCAAGCAGCACCCTGGTCACGCTCATGGTCACCGACGGGTGGCAGCGGACACGCGACGGAGCGGTGCGGCTGTGGCGGCAGTTCCGGCCCGAGGGTGCCGAGGCCGTCGCGGCGGATCTCGACACGGCGCAAGCCGCCGTCGTACGGGGCCGGGCCGCGGGGGCGCCGGTCGACGAGGCGGCGCTGCGCGGGGAATGGGCCTACCGGATAGCGGAGTTGCTTGCGGCGCGGCCCGACGCCGAGGCGGTGCTGCGGGCGGCCCTCGCGGAGTGGCAGGCCGCGGCCGGCGGGCAGGCGGTGCGCGGCGGCATCCACCAGGAGGCGCGGGCGACCGGCAGCGGCCGCGTCTACCAGGCCGGCCGCGACCAGCACATCACCGAGCGGTGACCACCGCGGAGGGCCCCGGCCTGCCCGGTGGGGAGCCGCGCGGTTTCCAGGGGCGTTCCGGGGAGCCGGACGGCCCGCCGTTCTTCCCGCAGGCGCGCGCCTCGGACGAGGCGCGCGTCTACCAGGCGGGCCGCGACCAGTACATCGTCGAGGTACGCGACCTGCGGGCCACCTTCGTCCTGGCCGAGGGCCGCCTCCACCGGGTCGGCCGCCCCGCGCAGGACGACGCGTGCCCGTATCCCGGCCTGGAGCCGTTCGGACTCGACCAGGCCGACTGGTACTTCGGACGCGAGGGGCTGGTCGCCGACCTGGTCGCGCGGCTGGACGGCGCGGTCGCCGACTGCGCCCCGCTGGTGGTCGTCGCGCCGTCGGGCGCGGGCAAGTCCTCGCTGCTGCGGGCCGGTCTGCTGCCCGCGATCGGGCGCGGCGACCTGCCCGCGGCGGGCTCGCGGCACTGGCGGCGGCTGGTGTTCACCCCCGCCCACAGCCCGATGGACGCCCTCGCCGCCCACTTCGCCGCGCTGACCGGCGAGTACACCGCGCCGGGGGAGTGGCGGGCGGCGGACCGCGGCGCCCGCCGCGCCGCCCTGCGCGGGGCCCTGGGCCGCACGGAGCCGCGTACCGGATCCGGTACGGGCAAGCGCGTCATCGTCGTCGTCGACCAGTTCGAAGAGATCTTCACGCTGTGCGAGGACGAGGCGGAGCGGCGGGCCTTCGTCGAGGAGCTGGCCTGGCTCGCGGACCCGCGGGACGGTCAGGAACCACTCGGCCTCGTCGTCCTGGGCCTGCGGGCCGACTTCTACGCCCAGTGCGCCGCCTACCCGTGGCTGCGCGGCGCGGTGCAGGGCAACCAGGTCTTCCTGGGGCCGATGTCCCGCGCCGAACTGCGTGACGCCGTCGTGCTGCCCGCCCAGCGCGCGGGCCTGCAGGTCGAGGCGGGCCTGCCCGAGGTGCTGCTCCGCGACCTGGGCGCGTCCGGCGCCGGGCCGGGCGGGCGGGGCGGGAGTGCCGAGAGCCCCGGGGACTACGAGGCGGGCCGGCTGCCGCTGCTGGCCCACGCGCTGCGTACCACCTGGACGCGGCGCGACGGCGGGGTCCTCACCGTGCGCGGCTACCAGGAGACCGGCGGCATCGAGCACGCGGTGGCCGACACCGCGGAGCGCGCCTTCGCCCGGCTCGGCAGGGAGGCCGAGGGCGACGGAGGCCCCGGGGGCGGGTGGAACTCCGAGGGTCCCGGGGGCGGCAGGAACTCCGAGGGCCACGGGGACCCCGCGGCCGCCGCTGCCCACCGTGACGCCGCGCGCAGCGTCTTCCTGCGGCTGGTGACCGTGACGGAGGGCGCCGAGCCCGCCCGGCGCCGCGTCCCGCGCGCCGACCTGCTGCGGTTCGAGGCCGACCCGCGGGCCGCGCGGACCGTCCTCGACACCTTCACCGCGGCCCGGCTGCTGACCCAGGACCGGGACACCGTCGCCATCACCCACGAGGTGCTGCTGCGGGCCTGGCCGCGGCTCAAGGGCTGGCTCGACGACGACCGGGTCGGCAGCGCCGTACGGCAGGAGCTGCGCGAGGCCGCCTTCGCGTGGGAGCGGGCCGGCCGTCCGAACGACCTGCTCCACCCGGCGAGCCGGCTGGAGGCGGCCAGGAGCGCGGTCGCCGCCGTCACCACCTCCGGCCGCACCACCGTTCCGGGCGCCGACCGGACGACCGAGGCGTTCGTCGCCGCCTCCACCGCCCGCGTCAAGCGCACCGCCCGCGTCCGCCGTGCCGTCACCGCCGTCCTGGTGACCCTCGCCCTGCTGGCCAGTGGCGCCGCCGCCCTCGCGTTCGAGCAGCGCGGCAAGGCCCTGGACGAGCGGAACACCGCGATCTTCAGCCAGATCACCGCGGAGGCCGACCGGCTGCGCACCACCGACACCTCGCTCGCGGCGCAACTCGACCTCGTCGCGTACCGGATGCGCCCGAACGACGACCTGCGCGCGCACCTGGTCTCCGGCGCCGGGCAGCCGCTGTCCACGCCGCTCGCCTCCGGCATCGGCGGCATCGTGTCGGTCGCGGTCGCACCGGACGGGCGCACGATGGCGACGGGCAGCAGCCACAACGCGATCCAGCTGTGGAACATCGCCGACCCGGTGCACCCGGCGAAGCTGGGCCCGCCGGTCAAGGTGCTCGCCGACATCGTCGAGTCCGTCGCCTTCAGCCCCGACGGCCGTACGCTCGCGGCAGGGGGCAACGACGCGACGGCCCGGCTGTGGGACGTCACCTCCCCGGCCCACCCGGTCGCGCTGGGCACGCCGCTGACCGGCTGCTTCGACACCGTCGGAGCAGTGGCGTTCAGCCCCGACGGGCACGTGCTCGCCGGCGGCTGCCACAACGCGACGATCCGGCTGTGGAACGTGGCCGACCCCGTCCACCCCGCGCTGCTGGGCGGGCCGCTGACCGGTCACACCGACGCGGTCGACTCCGTGGCCTTCCGCCCGGACGGCCGCACGCTGGCCAGCGCCGGCTTCGACAGCTCGGTGCGCTTCTGGAACGTGCGCGACCCGGCGCACGCGGCCGCGCTGGGCAAGCCCCTCTACGGGCACGGTGCCGACTTCGTGGCGTCGGTGGCCTTCAGCCCGGACGGGCACACCCTGGCCAGCGGCGGCGCCGACAGCCGGGTGCGGATGTGGAACACGACCGACCCGGCCCATGTCGTCATGCTCGGCGAACTCCTCGGCCAGACCGGGACCATCACGTCGGTGGCCTTCAGCCCGAGCGGGCAGACCCTGGCCAGTGCCAGCCACGACGGCTCGGTCAACCTGTGGAACGTCGCCTACCCCGACAACCCCGTCTCGCGCGGCGCGGCCCTCGTCGGCCACACCGGACCGGTCCTCGGGGTGGCCTTCACCCAGGGCGGCGGCACCCTGGTGAGCGGCGGCGCCGACAGCACGGTGCGGGTGTGGATCTTCCCCCAGCGGCTCGTCACGTCGTACAGCCGCTCCCTGGACGGCCTCGCGTTGAGCCCCGACGGCCACACCATGGCCACCGCCGGGACCGACGGCAAGGTCCGGCTGTGGGACCTGGGCGACCCTGACCGTACGACCGGCCTCGGTGTGCTCCCGGCCGTCGCCGCCCCCGCGTCGGTGCGGTCGCTGGCGTTCAGCGCCGACGGGAAGGTGCTGGCCGGCGGCAGTTTCACCGACGGGGACGTGGAGTTGTGGGACACCGCGAACCCGTCCCGCCCCACCCTGCTGGGCCGCAAACTGCAGACCAGGATGGGCCACGTGGCGTCGGTGGCCTTCAGCCCGAGCGGCCGGACGCTGGCTGTCGGCGGCATGGACTCGCGTATCGAGCTGTGGGATCTGACCGACGCCGCCGACCCGGTGTACCTGCGCACGCCGCTGACCGGCTTCGACAACGGCACCGCCAAGGTGGCCTTCAGCCCGGACGGGCGGACGCTCGCGAGCGCGAACGGGGACAGGAAGGTCCGGCTGTGGGACGTCGGCGACCCGGCCCACCCGCGCGCCCTCGGCCGGCCGCTCACCGGCCACACCGGGCTCGTCCTGTCGGTGGCCTTCAGCCCGGACGGGCGCACGCTGGCCAGCGGCGGCTACGACAGCACCGTCCGGCTGTGGGACGTCAGCGACCCGGCCCGCGCCCGTGCCCTCGGCACGCCGCTGACCGGCCACACCACCCCCGTGGGCGCGGTGGCGTTCAGCCCGGACGGCCGCACGCTGGCCAGCGGCGGCAACAGCGACGGCACGATCCGGCTGTGGGACGTGAGCGACCCGGCCCGCGCCCGTGCCCGGGGCGGGCCGCTCACCGGGACGCACGGCACGGTCGGCTCGGTCGCGTTCCACCGCGACGGCCGCCTGGTCACCGTCGGGGAGGACGGCGTGATCCGGCTGTGGGACCTGGACACCGAGCACGCCGCGCGGTGGATCTGCTCCACCACGCGCGACGTCCTCACCGCGCAGCAGTGGAAGAAGTACATCCCGCAGCTGCCGTACGACCCGCCCTGCGGGTGAGCGTCACAGGACGCGGACGGCCCAGTCCGGCTCGGAGTACGTCAGCGGCTTGATGCCCACCGGGGTCGACGGGTTGGCCGCGTCCAGGTACTGGCCGCCGCCGATGTAGACGCCCACGTGGTAGGCGCTGCCCTCGCCGCCCCAGAAGACGAGGTCGCCGGCGCGCAGGGAGCCGAGCGAGACGGGGGTGCCCACCGTCGACTGCTCCTGCGAGGTGCGCGGCAGCGAGATGCCGACGGTGGCGTACGCGGTCTGGGTCAGGCCCGAGCAGTCGTACGACGAGGGGCCCGTGGCGCCGTAGACGTACGGCTTGCCGATCTGCGCCTTCAGGAAGGCGATGAGCTTGTCGACCTTCGAGGCGGACGGCGCGGCGGCGCCCGCCGAGGAGGAAGAAGGGGACGAAGAGGACGAAGTGGTGAGCTTCGCGCGCTTGGCGCTGCGCGAGGCGGCCAGCGCGGCCGCGGTGGCCCGTGCCTTGGCGGCCTTCGCGGCGACGGCGGCCCGGTGCTTCGCCGAGGCGCCGGCGGCCGCGGCGGCCGCCGCGTGTTCGCGGGCGGCGGCGAGCGAGTGGGCGAGCGCGTTCTGCGCGAGGGCGTCGGCGGCCTGGCGGGCGGTCACCGCGGTGCTGAGCGGGGTGGCCACGGAGGCGTCGAGGGCGGCCGGCGCCGGGGTGTCGTGGTGCCCGTGGTTGTCGGCGAGGGCGGGGGCGCCCGCGCCGCCGAGTGCGATGGCGCTGACGACTCCGCCGACGAGTCCGGCCCTGCGCGTCCAGTTGGGGCGCGCAGGGACGGCGTGCCGCCGGCGGCCGCTATGGGACGGCGGGGCCGGGGCCGCGGATATCTGCGGTCTGTTCTGGGACATGCGTCTCTGGCTATCAGGAACGAATGGTTCCGTTCAAGAAAGGTGGGATGCGCCACAGTTGACGTGCTCACGGCTCAATTGCCCGTTTCGCGATCTTGGTCTTCGGACGGTTTGACGCACTTTCACATGAGCGGTCCGTTTTGCGCTCGTGCACGCTTTCACGCGGCCGGTTCCCCGTCGCCGGGCGGCCGGAGGGCATGCCTCCGGAGGTCCGCCCGCGCGCTATCACGTGGTCGCGTCCAACTCCAATTTGCCCGGCCTGCCCCTGACTTGATAATGAACCCACCCCTCTGACCAGCGAGAATCAACAGGGATGTGACATGAAGTGATCGTTTGGGAGTGATCCGCCTCAAGATCACCGCTCATCCAACTTCATGATCATTGGCCGGGTGGTGGAGATCACAAAGGTGAGCCGGTACCCCGTGTCGCAGATCACAGACCGGGAGGCATAGGATGCAGGCGACTTGGGCTTGTGAACTGCCTCACATAGACGCGATCTTGGTCGCCGGGTGAGGCGTCTCACACCGCGAGTCGGTCCGTACATGTCAGTCACTGCCGACTGGAAGGAGCGGGGGACGGTGAACGCCTACGCGCCCATTCTCGTGCTGGGGGGCATCGCGGCCGGCTTCGCGATCTTCTCCGTTTTCATGGCCTCGATCATCGGGCCGAAACGGTACAACCGGGCCAAGTTGGAAGCGTACGAGTGCGGCATCGAGCCCACCCCGCATCCGGCCGGCGGCGGGCGCTTCCCGATCAAGTACTACCTGACGGCGATGCTCTTCATCGTCTTCGACATCGAGATCGTCTTCCTCTACCCCTGGGCCGTCACCTTCGACCGCCTGGGGATGTTCGGGCTCGTGGAGATGCTCCTCTTCGTGCTCACCGTCTTCGTCGCCTACGCCTACGTGTGGCGGCGCGGCGGCCTGGAATGGGACTAGGGACCGAGGGGACAAGGGGAGCCAACCCATGGGTATCGAAGAGAAACTGCCGAGCGGATTCCTGCTCACGACGGTGGAGCAGGCGGCCGGCTGGGTACGCAAGGCGTCGGTCTTCCCGGCCACCTTCGGCCTGGCCTGCTGCGCCATCGAGATGATGACCACCGGCGCGGGCCGCTACGACATGGCCCGCTTCGGCATGGAGGTCTTCCGCGGCTCGCCGCGGCAGGCCGACCTGATGATCGTCGCGGGCCGGGTGAGCCAGAAGATGGCGCCGGTGCTGCGGCAGGTCTACGACCAGATGCCGAACCCCAAGTGGGTCATCTCGATGGGCGTGTGCGCGTCCAGCGGCGGGATGTTCAACAACTACGCGATCGTGCAGGGCGTCGACCACGTGGTGCCGGTCGACATCTACCTGCCCGGCTGCCCGCCGCGCCCCGAGATGCTGCTCGACGCGATCCTCAAGCTCCACGAGAAGATCCAGGGCGGCAAGCTCGGCGTGAACCGCGAGGAGGCGGCCCGCGAGGCCGAGGAAGCCGCCCGCAAGGCGCTCCCCACCATCGAGATGAAGGGGCTCCTGCGATGAGCGACACCGGCAACGCGCCCGTCCCGGCCCCCCGCGAGCAGCAGCCCGGCGAGGTCATCGGGGTGCGCCGCGGCATGTTCGGCGCCGACAACGGCGGCGACACGTCCGGCTACGGCGGCCTGGTCCGCACCGTCCGGCTGCCCGGCGCGACCGCGCGCCCCTACGGCGGCAAGGACGGCGTCTTCGACGAGATCGCCGACGAGCTGGAAGGCGCGCTGGAGGAGACAGGGCTGCCGCCGGCCGAGGCGATCGAGAAGGTCGTCGTCGACCGCGGCGAGATGACGCTGCACATCGCCCGCGAGCACCTAGTGCGCGTGGCGCAGACGCTGCGCGACGACCCGGCGCTGCGCTTCGAGCTGTGCACCGGCGTCAGCGGTGTGCACTACCCCGGCGACGAGGGCCGCGAGCTGCACGCCGTCTACCACCTGCGGTCGATCACCCACGGGCGGCTGATCCGGCTGGAGGTGGGGGTGCCCGACGCCGACCCGCACATCCCCTCGCTCGTCGGCGTCTACCCGACGAACGACTGGCACGAGCGCGAGACGTACGACTTCTTCGGCATCGTCTTCGACGGCCACCCCGCGCTCACCCGGATCATGATGCCGGACGACTGGCCCGGCCACCCGCAGCGCAAGGACTACCCGCTCGGCGGCATCCCCGTCGAGTACAAGGGTGCCCAGATCCCGGCTCCCGACCAGCGGAGGTCGTACTCATGACGAACGGATACGCGGCGCCGCAGCAGGCGGAGGAGCGCGAGACCACCGAGGGCCGGGTCTTCACCGTCACCGGCGGCGACTGGGACGAGCTGGCCGAGCAGGTCACCGGCACCGACGACGAGCGCATCATCGTCAACATGGGCCCGCAGCACCCGTCCACCCACGGGGTGCTGCGGCTGATCCTGGAGATCGACGGCGAGACCGTCACCGAGGCGCGCTCGGGCATCGGCTACCTCCACACCGGCATCGAGAAGAACATGGAGTACCGGACCTGGGTCCAGGGCTCCACCTTCGTGACGCGGATGGACTACCTGACGCCGCTGTTCAACGAGACCGCCTACTGCCTCGCCGTCGAGAAGCTGCTCGGCATCGAGGACCAGGTCCCGGACCGCGCCACGGTGCTGCGCGTGCTGCTCATGGAGCTCAACCGGATCTCCTCCCACCTGGTGTGCATCGCCACCGGCGGCATGGAGCTGGGCGCCACCACGATCATGATCTATGGCTTCCGGGACCGCGAGATGATCCTGGACATCCTGGAGCTGATCACCGGCCTGCGGATGAACCACGCGTACGTCCGCGTCGGCGGGCTCGCGCAGGACCTGCCGCCCGGCGCGGTGGACCAGATCCGCGAGTTCGTGAAGAAGTTCCGCAAGAACCTCCCGGAGTACGACAAGCTCGCGACCGGCAACCCCATCTTCAAGGGCCGCATGCAGGACGTCGGCTACCTCGACCTCACCGGCTGCATGGCGCTCGGCGCGACCGGCCCGGTCCTGCGTGCCGCCGGCCTGCCGCACGACCTGCGCAAGTCCGACCCGTACTGCGGCTACGAGAACTACGACTTCGAGATCCCGACGGCCGACTCCTGCGACTCCTACGGGCGCTTCCTCGTCCGGCTCGCGGAGATGCACGAGAGCCTGAAGATCGTCGAGCAGTGCCTGGACCGGCTCGCGCCCGGCCCGGTCATGGTCGAGGACAAGAAGATCGCCTGGCCCGCGCAGCTCGCCCTGGGCCCGGACGGCATGGGCAACAGCCTCGACCACATCAAGAAGATCATGGGCACCTCCATGGAGGCCCTGATCCACCACTTCAAGCTGGTCACCGAGGGCTTCCGGGTGCCGCCGGGGCAGGCCTACGCGGCGGTCGAGTCCGCGAAGGGCGAGCTGGGCGTGCACGCGGTCAGCGACGGCGGGACGCGCCCCTACCGGGTGCACTTCCGCGACCCGTCCTTCACCAACCTGCAGTCCATGGCGGCGATGTGCGAGGGCGGCCAGGTGGCCGACGTCATCGTGGCCGTGGCGTCCATCGACCCCGTGATGGGAGGCGTCGACCGATGACCGACGTGTCACTGGGCATCCCCGAGATGCCCGCGCCCGACTACCCGGCCGACGTGCGCGCCCGGCTGGAGAGCGACGCGAAGGAGGTGATCGCCCGCTACCCCGGCTCGCGCAGCGCGCTGCTGCCGCTGCTGCACCTGGTGCAGTCCGAGGACGGCCACGTCACGCGCACCGGCATCCGGTTCTGCGCCGAGATGCTGCACCTGACGACGGCCGAGGTCACCGCGGTCGCGACCTTCTACACCATGTACCGCCGCAAGCCGAGCGGCGACTACCAGGTGGGCGTCTGCACCAACACGCTGTGCGCGGTCATGGGCGGCGACGCGATCTTCGACGAGCTCAAGCAGCACCTCGGCGTCGGCAACAACGAGACCACCGCCGACGGCAAGGTCACGCTGGAGCACATCGAGTGCAACGCGGCCTGCGACTACGCGCCCGTGGTGATGGTCAACTGGGAGTTCTTCGACAACCAGACGCCCGAATCCGCCAAGGCCCTCGTCGACGACCTGATCGCCGGCCGCGAGGTGCGGCCCACCCGCGGCGCGCCGATCTGCACGTACAAGGAGACCGCGCGGATCCTGGCCGGCTTCCCCGACCAGCGCGAGGGCGCGGTCGAGGCGAGCGGCGGCGCGGGCCCCGCGTCGCTCGCGGGCCTGCGGCTGCACCGCGGTGAGGCGCCCGCGCACACCGTGCCGCAGCAGGCCGAGCCGCACCGCACCGAGAGCGGCGCCTACGACACGCCGACCTCGCCCTCGCCCGCCGCGCACCCCAGCTCGCACGACGCCCCCCAGCAGTCCGCGGTCTCCGACCCGGACAACCCGGCGGGACCGGCGGGCGGAACGACCGAATCGACCCGCGGGGAGGGCGAGTGATGACCGTGGAATCGGCCGAGAAGCTGCTCGCGCCCGTCCTGTCGGCCTTCTGGGACGACCCGAGGTCATGGACGCTGGACACCTACCGCCGGCACGACGGCTACGAGGGGCTGGCCAAGGCCCTCGCGATGCCGCAGGACGACGTCATCGCGTACGTCAAGGACTCGGGGCTGCGCGGCCGCGGCGGCGCGGGCTTCCCCACCGGCATGAAGTGGCAGTTCATCCCGCAGGGCGACGGCAAGCCGCACTACCTCGTCGTCAACGCCGACGAGTCGGAGCCGGGCACCTGCAAGGACATCCCGCTGCTCTTCGCCAACCCGCACTCCCTCATCGAGGGCATGATCATCGCGTGCTACGCGATCCGCTCGCATCACGCCTTCATCTACCTCCGCGGTGAGACCGTTCCCGTCCTGCGCCGGCTGCACGAGGCCGTCCGCGAGGCCTACGCGGCCGGCTACCTCGGCAGCGACATCCTCGGCAGCGGCTTCGACCTCGACATCACCGTGCACGCCGGCGCCGGCGCGTACATCTGCGGCGAGGAGACCGCGCTGCTGGACTCGCTGGAGGGGCGCCGCGGCCAGCCGAGGCTGCGCCCGCCCTTCCCTGCCGTCGAGGGGCTCTACGCCTGCCCCACTGTGGTGAACAACGTCGAATCCATCGCGTCGGTTCCCGCGATCATGCTGCGCGGCAAGGAGTGGTTCCGCTCCATGGGCAGCGAGAAGTCCCCGGGCTTCACGCTCTACTCGCTGTCCGGCCACGTCGCCCGCCCCGGGCAGTACGAGGCGCCGCTCGGCATCACGCTGCGCCAGCTGCTGGACATGGGCGGCGGCATCCGGCCCGGCCACCGGCTCAAGTTCTGGACGCCGGGCGGCTCGTCGACCCCGATGTTCACCGAGGAGCACCTCGACGTGCCCCTCGACTACGAGGGCGTGGGCGCCGCCGGGTCGATGCTCGGCACCAAGGCGCTCCAGTGCTTCGACGAGACCACGTGCGTGGTGCGCGCGGTCACCCGCTGGACGGAGTTCTACGCCCACGAGTCGTGCGGCAAGTGCACGCCCTGCCGCGAAGGCACCTACTGGCTGGTGCAGTTGCTGCGGGACATCGAGGCAGGCAAGGGCTCGCCCGGCGACCTCGACAAGCTGAACGACATCGCCGACAACATCAACGGCAAGTCCTTCTGCGCGCTCGGCGACGGCGCCGCCGCGCCGATCTTCTCCTCGCTCAAGTACTTCCGCGCGGAGTACGAGGAGCACCTCGAGCGCAAGGGCTGCCCCTTCGACCCGGCCCGCTCCACCGCCTGGGCCGACAAGTACCGTACGGAGGCCCACGCGTGACCGTCACCACAAGCAGTGCGTCCTCCGGCGCGGGGCAGCCCGCGGTGCCGCCGGAGGACCTGGTCTCGCTGACCGTCGACGGCATCCCGGTGTCGGTGCCCAAGGGCACCCTGGTCATCCGGGCCGCGGAGATGGTCGGCGTCGAGATCCCGCGCTTCTGCGACCACCCGCTGCTGGACCCGGTCGGGGCCTGCCGGCAGTGCATCGTCGAGATCGAGGGGCAGCGCAAGCCCGTCGCGTCCTGCACGATCACCTGCACCGACGGCATGGTGGTGACCACCCAGCTCACCTCGCCGGTCGCCGAGAAGGCGCAGCGCGGTGTGATGGAGCTGCTGCTCATCAACCACCCGCTGGACTGCCCGGTGTGCGACAAGGGCGGCGAGTGCCCGCTGCAGAACCAGTCCATGAGCCACGGCGACTCCGAGTCGCGCTTCGAGGGGAAGAAGCGCACGTACGAGAAGCCGGTCCCGATCTCGGCGCAGGTGCTGCTGGACCGCGAGCGCTGCGTGCTGTGCGCGCGCTGCACGCGCTTCAGCAACCAGGTCGCGGGCGACCCGATGATCGAGCTGCTGGAGCGCGGGGCGCTGCAGCAGGTCGGCATCGGCGCGGGCGACCCCTTCGAGTCGTACTTCTCCGGCAACACCATCCAGATCTGCCCGGTGGGCGCGCTCACCTCGGCGGCCTACCGCTTCCGGTCGCGGCCCTTCGACCTGGTGTCGTCGCCGTCGGTGTGCGAGCACTGCGCGGGCGGCTGCGCGACGCGCACCGACCACCGGCGGGGCAAGGTGCTGCGGCGCCTGGCCTCCAACGACCCGGAGGTCAACGAGGAGTGGCTGTGCGACAAGGGCCGCTTCGGCTTCCGCTACGCGCAGCGTCCCGAGCGGCTCACCCACCCGCTGGTGCGCAACGCCGCCGGTGAACTCGTCGCGGCCTCCTGGCCGGAGGCGCTGGCCGCCGCCGCCGCCGGGCTCGGCGCGGCGCACGGCCGGGCGGCGGTGCTGCCGGGCGGGCGGCTCACGGTCGAGGACGCGTACGCCTACGCCAAGTTCGCCCGGGTCGTACTCGGCACCAACGACGTGGACTTCCGGGCCCGCCCGCACTCCTCCGAGGAGGCCTACTTCCTGGCCTCCGCGGTCGCCGGGCGCGGACTGGACCTCGACGCGAGCGGGGTGACCAACCGCGCGCTGGAGGCGGCCCCCGCCGTCCTGCTCGCCGGCCTGGAGGCCGAGGAGGAGGCTCCCGGCGTCTTCCTGCGGCTGCGCAAGGCGCACCGCAAGCGCGGCCAGCAGGCGTACGCGCTCGCCACCCACGCCACCCGCGGTCTGGAGAAGGCCGGCGGCATCCTGCTGCCCGCCGCCCCCGGCACCGAACCGGAGTGGATGGACGCGCTGGCCGGCGGTGTCGGCCTCGACGAGGCCGGGCGGGAGGCGGCCGACGCGCTCCGCAAGGAGGGCGCGGTCATCCTGGTCGGCGAGCGGCTCGCGGCCGTCGCCGGCGGCTACACCGCCGTCATCCGGCTCGCCGCCGCCACCGGCGCGGCCCTGGCGTGGATCCCGCGCCGGGCGGGCGAGCGCGGCGCGGTCGAGGCCGGCGCGCTCCCCGGGCTGCTGCCCGGCGGCCGCCCGGTGAGCGACCCGCGGGCGCGCGACGAGGTCGCCCGGGTCTGGGGCCTGCCGACGCTGTCCGGCCGCTACGGCCGCGACACCGGCGAGATCCTGCGGGCCACCGCGAGCGGCGAGCTGGGCGCGCTGCTCGTCGGCGGCGTCGAGCTCGCCGACCTGCCCGACCCGGCGGCCGCCCGCGCGGCACTGGACGCGGCCGGCTTCGTGGTGAGCCTGGAGCAGCGGCCCAGCGAGGTCACCGAGCGCGCGGACGTGGTGCTGCCGGTGGCCGCGGTCGCCGAGAAGGCCGGCACCTTCCTCAACTGGGAGGGCCGGGCGCGGATGTTCGAGACCGCGATCAAGCCCGACCAGGCGACCGCCCGCCACCAGCTCTCCGACGGCCGCGTCCTGACGATGCTCGCCGACCGGATGGACGTGGCGCTCGGCCTGGCCGACGTGCGCTCGGCGCGGATCGAGCTGGACCGGCTCGCCGGCTGGTCCGGCCCCTACGCCCCCGCGCCGCTGGACTCCTCGGTGCCGCTGCCCCGCCCCGAACAGGGCCAGGCGGTGCTCGCCGGGCACCGGCTGCTGCTCGACCAGGGCCGCCTCCAGGACGGCGACGACGCGCTCGCCGCCACCCGGCACGCAGCGGTGGCCCGGCTGTCCGCCGCGACGGCCGCCGAACTGGGCCTCGCCGCCGGTGACCTGCTGACGGTGACCGGGCCGGCGGGGGCCACCACGCTGCCGCTGGCCGTCACCCCGATGCCCGACCGCGTGGTCTGGCTGCCGCTCAACTCGACGGGCGCCGGAGTCGCTTCCGACGTGGGCGCCCTCCCCGGACAGGTCGTCGCGATCGCCGCCGCCGCGCAGGGCCAGGAGGTCACGTCATGAGCAGCCAACTGGCCGCCACCGCTGAGAATCTGTCGTTCTTCGGCAACGACGTGTGGTGGCTGATCCTCCTCAAGGCGGTGTTCTGCTTCGCCTTCGCGATGCTGACCGTGCTGTTCTCCATCGTGTGGGAGCGCAAGGTCGTCGCGTGGATGCAGCTGCGCATCGGCCCCAACCGGCACGGCCCCTGGGGCATGCTCCAGTCGCTCGCCGACGGCGTGAAGCTCATGCTCAAGGAGGACATCACCGTCAAGCGGGCCGACAAGGTGGTGTTCATCCTCGCGCCGATCGTGGCCGCGATCCCCGCCTTCATGTCCTTCGCGGTGATCCCCTTCGGCCCCGCCGACAACGAGGTGTCGATCTTCGGCCAGCGCACCGCGCTCCAGCTGACCGACCTGCCGATCGGCATCCTCTACATCCTGGCCACGGCCTCGGTCGGCATCTACGGCATCGTGCTCGCCGGCTGGTCGTCCGGCTCGACCTACCCGCTGCTCGGCGGCCTGCGCGCGTCGGCCCAGATGATCTCCTACGAGATCGCGATGGGCCTGTCCTTCGCCGCGGTCTTCCTCTACTCCGGCTCGATGTCGACCTCGACGATCGTCAGCGCCCAGCACGACCGCTGGTACGTGGCGCTGCTGCCGGTGTCCTTCCTCGTCTACATCTGCACGATGATCGGCGAGACCAACCGCGCACCGTTCGACATGCCCGAGTCCGAGGGCGACCTCGTCGGCGGCTTCAACACCGAGTACAGCTCGATCAAGTTCGCGCTGTTCATGCTCGCCGAGTACGTCAACATGGTGACGGTCTCCGCGGTCGCCACGACCCTCTTCCTCGGCGGCTGGCGCGCCCCCTGGCCGATCAGCACCTTCTGGGAGGGCGCCAACCACGGCTGGTGGCCCATGCTGTGGTTCGTCGTCAAGGTGCAGCTGCTGCTGTTCTTCTTCATCTGGCTGCGCGGCACGCTCCCCCGGGTGCGCTACGACCAGCTGATGAAGGTCGGCTGGAAGATCCTCATCCCGGTCTCGATGGTGTGGCTGATGCTGGTCGCCGCGGTCCGCGCGATGCGCAACGAGGACTACAGCTCCACCAAGATCGTGCTGTACGTCGGCGGCGCCGTCCTCGTCCTGCTGCTGGTCTCGCTGCTCGCCGACCTCTTCCGCGAGCGCGAGGAGCAGAGGAAGCCGGCCGAGGGCGGGCGGCTCGCCCCGCCGGAGCGGTTCGACCCGATGGCCGGCGGCTACCCCGTACCGCCGCTGCCCGGACAGCAGGTGCAGCGGGTGCCGCGGCGGCCCAGCCGCGCGGAGCCCCAACTCGTCGGAGCATCCGGTCAGGACGCCCCGGAGCAGGAGAAGCAGGAGGACGGCGATGCCTGAGTTCCTCGGCCCGGTCGCAGGCTTCGGCGTGACCTTCAAGGCCATGTTCAAGAAGCGTCTGACCGAGCAGTACCCGGAGTACAAGAAGCCCACGGCGCCCCGCTTCCACGGGCGCCACCAGCTCAACCGGCACCCGGACGGGCTGGAGAAGTGCGTCGGCTGCGAGCTGTGCGCGTGGGCGTGCCCGGCGGACGCGATCTACGTGGAGGGCGCGGACAACACCGACGAGGAGCGCTACTCGCCCGGCGAGCGCTACGGCCGCGTCTACCAGATCAACTACGCCCGCTGCATCCTGTGCGGGCTGTGCATCGAGGCGTGCCCGACCCGCGCGCTGACGATGACCAACGAGTACGAACTCGCCGACCGCACCCGCGAGTCGCTGATCTTCACCAAGGAGCAGCTGCTCGCGGGCCTCACCGAGGGCATGGTCGACGCGCCGCACGCCATCTACCCCGGCATGGACGAGGGCGACTACTACCGCGGCCTGGTCACCGAGGCCGCGCCCGGCACCGAGCGGCAGGTCGCGGTCTCCAAGGGCGAGAAGCCGGACGAGAACGTCGCCGACGTGCAGGGCGCCGAGATCACCGCCCCCGGCGGTGCGGCCCCGGCGGGGACGGGGGCCGAGGCATGAGCGCCGCTTCCACTGCCGCCGGCACCCTGACGCTGGCCGCGGACGCCGCGTCGAAGACCTCCACCGGGGAGGCCGTGCAGTTCTGGATCCTGGGCACGGTCGCCGTGCTCGGGGCCCTGGCCACCGTGCTGATGAAGAAGTCGATCCACAGCGCCCTGTCGCTGGCGGGCACGATGATCGTGCTCGCCGTCTTCTACCTGGCGCAGGGCGCGTACTTCCTCGGCATCGTGCAGATCGTCGTCTACACCGGCGCGATCATGATGCTCTTCCTCTTCGTCGTCATGCTCGTCGGCATCACCGCGGCCGACTCGCTGAAGGAGACGCTCAAGGGGCAGCGCTGGATGGCCGCGCTGTGCGGGATCGGCTTCGGCATCCTGCTCATCGCCGGTATCGCCAACGCCTCCCTCGACACCTTCAAGGGCACGGGCGCGGCGAGCGCCGCGGACGGCGGCAACGTCCAGGGCCTCGCGCACCTGCTGTTCTCCCAGTACGTGTGGGCCTTCGAGCTCACCGGCGCGCTGCTCATCACCGCGGCGGTCGGCGCGATGGTGCTCACCCACCGCGAGCGCACCGAGGAGCGCCGCACCCAGCGGGAGCTGGCCGAGGCCCGCTTCCGCGAGGGCGGCCACGTCACCCCGCTGCCGGCGCCCGGCACGTACGCCCGGCACAACGCGGTCGACATCCCGGCGCTGCTGCCGGACGGCTCGATCTCCGAGCTGTCGGTCAGCGCGACGCTGCGCGAGCGCGGCCAGATCCGCGACGTGTCCGGTGACGCGATGGAGCGGCTCGCGGCCCTCGACCAGAGCGCGGCCCGCTGGCTGGAGCGCGGCGAGGGCCGCCCCGCGCGGCCCGCGGTCACCTCCGCCGCCAAGGCGGCCGGCAGCGACACGGCAGAGAACGACCAGGCCGAGGAGGGTGCCAAGTGAATCCGGCCAACTACCTGTACCTGGCCGCGCTGCTGTTCACCATCGGCGCCGCCGGGGTCCTGATCCGGCGCAACGCGATCGTGGTCTTCATGTGCGTGGAGCTGATGCTGAACGCCTGCAACCTGGCGTTCGTCACCTTCTCCCGGCTGCACGGCAACCTCGACGGGCAGGTCATCGCCTTCTTCACGATGGTGGTCGCCGCGGCCGAGGTCGTGGTCGGGCTCGCGATCATCGTGTCGATCTTCCGTTCGCGCCACTCGGCCTCGGTCGACGACGCCAACCTGATGAAGCTGTAGAGGGGCTGCGACAGTGGAAACCCTGATCGGACTGCTCGTCGCGGCGCCGCTGCTCGGCGCGGGCGTGCTGCTGACCGGAGGCCGGCGGCTGGACCGCACCGGCCACCTGCTCGGCACGCTGCTCGCCCTGCTGTCCTTCGTCCTCGGTGCGGTCCTGTTCGTCAACATGCTGGGCAAGAGCGCGGACGACCGCGCTCTGCACTCCCACCTGTTCACCTGGGTGCCGGTCGGCGGCTTCCAGGCCGACGTCGGCTTCCAGCTCGACCAGCTGTCGATGACGTTCGTGCTGCTGATCACCGGCGTGGGCACGCTCATCCACGTCTACTCGATCGGCTACATGGCGCACGACGAGCGCCGCCGCCGCTTCTTCGGCTACCTCAACCTCTTCCTCGCGGCGATGCTGCTGCTGGTCCTCGCCGACAACTACTTCCTGCTGTACGCCGGCTGGGAGGGCGTGGGCCTCGCCTCGTACCTGCTGATCGGCTTCTGGCAGCACAAGCCGAGCGCGGCGACGGCGGCGAAGAAGGCCTTCATCGTCAACCGCGTCGGCGACATCGGCCTGTCGGTCGCGATCATGCTGATGTTCACCACCTTCGGGTCGTTCGCCTTCAACGAGGTGCTGCCCAGGGCGCAGGACGCCTCGGCCACCCAGCACGCGACGATCACCGGGATCGGCTTCATGCTGCTGCTCGCCGCGTGCGGCAAGTCGGCGCAGGTGCCGCTCCAGTCCTGGCTCGGGGACGCGATGGAGGGCCCGACCCCGGTCTCGGCCCTCATCCACGCCGCGACCATGGTGACCGCGGGCGTGTACCTCATCACCCGCTCCGGCGCGATCTTCAACGCCGCGCCGGACGCGCAGACCGCGGTCGTCACCGTGGGCGCGGTCACGCTGCTGTTCGGTGCGATCGTCGGTTGCGCGAAGGACGACATCAAGAAGGCGCTGGCCGGCTCGACGATGTCGCAGATCGGCTACATGGTCATGGCGGCCGGGCTCGGCCCGATCGGCTACGTCTTCGCGATCATGCACCTGGTCACGCACGGCTTCTTCAAGGCCGGCCTCTTCCTCGGCGCCGGCTCGGTCATGCACGGCATGAACGACGAGGTCGACATGCGCCGCTACGGCGGCCTGCGCAAGTACATGCCGATCACCTTCGTGACCTTCGGCCTCGGCTACCTCGCGATCATCGGCTTCCCGGGCCTGTCGGGCTTCTTCTCCAAGGACAAGATCATCGAGGCCGCGTACGCCAAGGGCGGCACCGAGGGCTGGATCCTGGGCAGCGCGGCCCTGCTGGGCGCGGCCGTCACCGCGTTCTACATGACGCGCGTGATGCTCATGACCTTCTTCGGCGAGGAGCGCTGGAAGGAGGCGGGCGCCCACGAGGCCACCCCGTCGCCGGACCGGCCGTCCGTCGAGCCGGCCGCGTCCACGCACGGCGAGCACGGTGCCCCGCACCCGCACGAGTCGCCGTCGTCGATGACGATCCCGATGATCATCCTGGCCTTCGGCTCGGTCTTCGCCGGTGCGGTCTTCAGCATCAACGACCGCTTCCTGAAGTGGCTGGAGCCCGTCACCGGCCACAGCGAGGGCGACTCCCCGCTCAGCGCCGGCACCGTCACCGCCTGCACCATGGTGTGCCTGGTCGTGGGTGTCGGCATCGCCTGGCTGATGTACGGGCGCCGGCCCGTCCCGGCGGTCGCGCCGCGCGGCTCGCTGCTCACCCGGGCGGCCCGCCGCGACCTGCTCCAGGACGACTTCAACCACGTCGTGCTGGTCCGCGGCGGCGAGCACCTCACCCGCTCGCTCGTCTACCTCGACCACTCGCTGGTCGACGGCGTCGTCAACGGCACGGCCGCCTCCGTGGGCGGCCTGTCGGGGCGGCTGCGCAAGCTGCAGAACGGCTACGTCCGCTCGTACGCCGTCTCGATGCTCGGCGGCACCGCGGTGCTGGTGGCCGCGACTCTTCTCATGAGGGCGGTCTGACATGTCCTTTCCTCTCCTCACCGCGGCCGCCGTGGTCCCCGCGGCCGGTGCCGTCGTCACCGCCGCGGTGCCGGCGGCGCAGAAGACCGCCGCCAAGTACACGGCGCTGCTCTTCGCCCTCGCGACGCTCGTGCTCGCGGCCGTCGTCCTGGTCCGCTTCGACCCGGACGGCGCCCGCTACCAGCTGACCGAGTCGCACGCCTGGATCAAGGACTTCGGGCTGCGCTACGACCTCGGCGTCGACGGCATCGGGGCGGTGATGGTCGCGCTCACCGCGCTGCTCATCCCGTTCGTGATGCTGGCCGGCTGGCACGACGCCGACCCGATGGAGCAGACCAGCCGGCGCTGGCGGCCCACACAGGGCTTCTTCGCGCTGATCCTGCTGGTCGAGGCCATGGTGGTGCTGTCCTTCGAGGCCACCGACGTCTTCCTCTTCTACATCTTCTTCGAAGCCATGCTCATCCCGATGTACTTCCTCATCGGCGGCTTCGGCGACCGGGCGCACGCCGGCGGCGAGGAGGAGGCGGCCCGGCAGCGGTCGTACGCGGCGGTGAAGTTCCTGCTCTACAACCTCGCGGGCGGCCTCATCATGCTCGCCGCGGTCATCGGCCTCTACACCGTCACCGCGCACCAGCTCGGCACCGGCACCTTCTCCCTCCAGGAGATCCTCCAGGCCCGCGCCGCGGGCAAGCTCGACATCGCGACGTCCACCGAGCGCTGGCTCTTCCTGGGCTTCTTCTTCGCCTTCGCAGTGAAGGCGCCGCTGTGGCCGCTGCACACCTGGCTGCCCAACGCGATGGGCGAGTCGACCGCGCCGGTCGCCGTCCTCATCACCGCGGTCGTCGACAAGGTCGGCACCTTCGCGATGCTGCGCTTCTGCCTCCAGCTCTTCCCGGAGGCGTCCAAGTGGGCCACGCCGGTGATCCTGGTGCTCGCGCTCATCAGCATCATCTACGGCGCCCTGCTCGCCGTGGGCCAGCGCGACATCAAGCGGCTGATCGCCTACGCGTCCGTGTCGCACTTCGGCTTCATCATCCTGGGCATCTTCGCGATGACCAGCCAGGGCCAGTCCGGCGCGACGCTCTACATGGTCAACCACGGCATCTCCACGGCCGCGCTGATGCTCGTCGCGGGCTTCCTCATCACCCGGCGCGGCTCGCGCCTCATCGCCGACTTCGGCGGGGTGCAGAAGGTCGCCCCGGTCCTCGCGGGCACCTTCCTGATCGGCGGGCTCGCCACCCTGTCGCTGCCGGGGCTCGCGCCGTTCGTGAGCGAGTTCCTGGTGCTGGTCGGCACGTTCACCCGCTACCCGGCGATGGGCATCGTCGCCACCCTCGGCATCGTCCTCGCCGCGCTGTACGTGCTGGTGCTCTACCAGCGCACGATGACCGGCCCGGTCAAGGCCGGCATCGAGGGCATGGCCGACCTCAGGGCACGGGAACTGCTGGTGGTCGCACCGCTGATCGCGCTGCTGCTCTTCCTCGGCGTCTACCCGAAGCCGGTCACCGACATCGTCAACCCGTCGGTGCACCACACGCTCTCCGACGTGCACAAGACCGACCCCAAGCCCGCGCTGGAGGCGAAGAAGTGAGCGCAAGTGCCACGGGCCCCGCTGTCCACAGCCTGTGGACAGCGGCGGCATCCACCGACAAGTTCCCCTCGCCGCACATCGAGTACGCCCAGCTCTCGCCGGTCCTGATCATCTTCGGGGTCGCGGCGCTCGGCGTGCTGGTCGAGGCCTTCGTGCCGCGCCGCACCCGCTACGCCGCGCAGGTCGCGCTGGCCGCTGTCGGCCTCGCCGCGTCCTTCGCGGCGGTGGTGGCGCTCGCCGAGAAGGGCTACGGCACGACGAAGGCGCACATCGCGGCGATGGGCGCGGTCGCCGTCGACGGCCCCGCGCTCTTCCTCCAGGGCACGATCCTGCTGGTCGGCCTGGTCGCCGTCTTCACCTTCGCCGAGCGCCGCCTCGACCCCCGGGCGCACGGCAACCGCGTCGACTCCTTCGCCGCGCAGGCCTCCGCCGTCCCCGGCAGCGACCAGGAGAAGGCCGCTGTCCGGGCCGGTTTCACCAGCACCGAGGTCTTCCCGCTGCTGATGTTCGCGGTCGGCGGCATGCTCGTCTTCCCGGCCGCGAACGACCTGCTGACGCTCTTCGTCGCGCTGGAGGTCTTCTCGCTGCCGCTGTACATCCTGTGCGCGCTGGCCCGCCGCAACCGCCTGATGTCGCAGGAAGCCGCCGTCAAGTACTTCCTGCTGGGCGCCTTCTCGTCGGCCTTCCTGCTCTTCGGCATCGCGCTGCTCTACGGCTACTCCGGCACCGTCACCTACGGCGGCATCTCGTCGGTCGTGGACGGCACCGCCCCGATGACCGCGGCGCTCGCCGACACCACCGGCAACGACGCGCTGCTGCTCATCGGCCTCGCCATGGTCGCGATGGGCCTGCTCTTCAAGGTCGGCGCGGTGCCCTTCCACATGTGGACGCCGGACGTCTACCAGGGCGCCCCGACCCCGGTGACCGGCTTCATGGCCTCCGCCACCAAGGTCGCCGCCTTCGGCGCGCTGCTCCGGCTGCTCTACGTCGTCCTGCCCGGCATGCGCTGGGACTGGCGCCCGGTCATGTGGGGCGTGGCGATCCTCACGATGCTCGCCGGTGCGGTCATCGCGGTGACCCAGACCGACGTCAAGCGCCTGCTGGCCTACTCGTCGATCGCCCACGCGGGCTTCATCCTGGCGGGCGTCATCGCGACCACCCCGTCCGGCATCTCGTCCGTCCTGTTCTACCTCGCCGCCTACTCCTTCGTGACGCTCGGCGCCTTCGCCGTCGTCACCCTGGTCCGCGACGCGGGCGGCGAGGCCACCCACCTCTCCCGCTGGGCCGGCCTCGGCCGCCGCTCGCCGCTCGTGGCGGCGGTCTTCGCGGTCTTCCTGCTCGCCTTCGCCGGCATCCCGCTGACGTCCGGCTTCGCGGGGAAGTTCGCGGTCTTCAAGGCCGCCTCCGAGGGCGGCGCGATGCCGCTGGTCGTCGTGGGTGTGATCTCCTCCGCGATCGCGGCGTTCTTCTACATCCGCGTGATCGTCCTGATGTTCTTCAGCGAGCCGAAGCCGGACGGCCCCACGGTCGCCGTCCCCTCGCCCCTGACGTCCACGGCGATCGCCGTGGGTGTGGCGGTGACGCTGGTGCTGGGCCTGGCGCCCCAGTACTTCCTCGACCTGGCCGACAAGGCCGGGGTGTTCGTGCGGTAGCGGTCGCTCCTCGTACGCGCGGGGCGCGCCTCCTCCCGGGGGCGCGCCCCGCGGGCGTTCCGGGGGTCAGTCCGGGGTGCCGGGTCCTCCGGTGTCGCGCTGCCGCCAGTAGGCGGCGTTCCGGCGGGCGCTGCGGGCGTGGGGGTGGTCCGGGCCGAGGACGCGCGTGATGTCGTCGAGCAGCCCGGCGAAGGCGGCGGCGGCTCCCCGCGGGTCGCCCGCGGCCCCCTGCCAGTGCGCCAGGTGCCCGCGGACCAGGAGCGTGTCGGGGTGCTCGGGGCCCAGGACGCGCAGCGTGTCCCCGGCCAGCCGGGCGTAGGCGTCCGCGGCGGCCGCCGGGTCCCCTGCCTCGCCCTGCCGGGTGGCGAGGTGGCCGCGGGCGGCGAGGGTGTGCGGATGGTCGGGGCCGAGGACGCGCGTCATGTCGGCGAGCAGCTCGGCGTAGGCGGCGGCCGCCGCGGTCACGTCCCCTGCCCGGCCCTGCCGGCCGGCGAGGTGGCCGCGGGTGGTCAGGACGCTGGGGTGGTCCGGCCCGAGCACCCGGACGACGTCCGGCAGCAGCCCGGCGAATCCGGTGGCGGCCGCGGTGGCGTCGCCTGCCTCGCCCTGCCACTTGGCGAGGTTGCCGCGGATGATGAGGGTGGTGGGGTGCTCGGGCCCCAGGACCCGGGTGACGTCGGCGAGCAGGCCGGCGTGCGCGGCGGCGGCCGCGGCCGCATCGCCGGCGTCGCCCAGGCATCGGGCGAGGTTGCCGCGGGCGGTGAGGGTCTGGGGGTGGTCCGGGCCGAGCGTCCGCGTCATGGTGCGGAGCAGGTCCCGGTAGCTGTCCGCTGCCGCGGCCGGGTTTCCCGCCTCGGCCTGGAAGTAGGCGAGGTTGCCGCGTGTGGCGAGGGTGTGGCGGTGGTCCGGGCCCAGGACGCGGGTGACGTCCGCCAGCAGCCGCGCGGTGGACCTGAGGGCTGTGGTGACGTCGCCTGCCGCGCCCTGCGCCTGGGCGAGGTTGTGGCGGGCGGCGAGCGTGTCGACGTGGTCGGGACCGAGGTACGCGGTGGCCGAGTCCACCATCACGCGGAGTCTCGCCGCGGCCGCGGCGGCCTGTCCCGAGTCGCCCAGGCTCTGGCTCGCCAGGTAGAGCACCGTGTGCGCCTCGGGGCGGTAGAGGCTGCCGGTGTGCCCGGCATGCGCCTCCAGAGCGCCGGTGCAGTCGCGCAGCGCGCGGACGAGGACGGTGTCGCGCTCGATCTCCGGCCACACGTCGAGCAGGGCGTCGGCGGCCGTGCGTGCGGCCTCGTCGAAGCGCTCGGCCGGGAGCGCGTCCCGGGTGGCGCGCTGCACGAGCTGGTGCACGCGGACCGCCGGGTGCTCCCCGCCCTCCCCGGGCTCCGGGGCCCGGACGAGGCTCAGCCGGTGCAGTGCGCGCAGGGCTCGCGCGGCTTCCGCCGGGGAGACCGCCTCCCGGTCTCCGCGGTCCGCGAGGTACGCGCGGGCGGGCGTGCTCGTCAGGACCTCGACGGGGATGCCGTTGGCGTCCAGGAACGCGGCGAGCTCCAGCATCGGCCGGGCGAGCCCGGCGGGGCGGAGGCGGTCGGCGTACTCCACCGACAGCTCCCAGGCGGCGGCCACCGTGCGGGTCTGCCCGTCCGGCAGGACGTCGGGGCTCAACTCGTCGAGCCGCGCCGCCCGTTCGGCCAGCAGCTCGCGATACGCGGCGACGGGCAGCCCGGCGTCCACGACGTAGGCGGTGGCCTGCGAGAGGGCGAGCGGGAGGTGGCCCAGTCCGGCGGCCAGGGCCTTCAGCTCGGAGCCGGGCTCCGTACGGCCGTGTGCGGCGAGCGCGGCGGCGAGGTAGGCGGTGGACTCCCGCGGGGTGAAGACGCCGACGTCGATACGGCGGCGGCCCGCGCCGGTCAGGGCCGCGTCCCGGCGGCGGGTCGTGACGACGGTCCGCCCGTTCGGGACGGCGGGCGGCCACAGCCCCGTGAGGTCCGCGGGGTCGGCGACGTCGTCCAGGACGACGAGCCAGCGCCGCCCCTGCGTCTGGAGCCACGTGAGGAAGCGCCCGGCGGCAAGGTCCGGCTGCCCCGGGTCCGCCCCGCAGACGGCGGCGGCGGCCTCCGCGAAGCCCGCGACGACCGCGCTGCGGCTGCCCGCGCCGACCCACACCAGCAGATCCACCCCGCCCGCGGCCCACACCTCGTGGGCGTATTCCGCGGCGAGCTGCGTCTTGCCGACCCCGCCCATGCCGGAGAGCACCTGGCACAGCACGGCGGTGCCCCCGCCGTCCACCGCGGCGCGCAGCCGCGCCCGCTCGGCCCGGTCCTGGAAGGCCCCGGCCCGTTCGGGTACGAGCCCGAACTGCCACGGGGCGGCGGCGTGGTGGCCGCCCGCCCCAGCGGGTGATCTCCCCTCGGCGGCTTGTGCGCCGGGCCCGCTCAGGGAGTGGGCTGCGGGCCCAGCGGGGGAGGGTTTCCCGTCGTCACGGCACCCGTCCTCAGGGCGGCGACCGAGCCCGCGCCCTCCACGTGGACGATGACGTCGCCGGCGATCGCGATCCCGTCGCCGGACGCGACGGCAAAACCGCGGTACTCCGCCAGGGCCGCGGCCACCGCGTCCTTGAGGGCCCGGGCGAAGGCGGTGTCGCCGTCGGCCGCGTCCTTCAGGGCCTGCTCCAGGGACCGGCCCGCCTGCGGGGAGGGTTCCGCGGCCCCCGCGGCCGCCGCCTCCTCGACGGCGGCCAGCGCCTGCTCCCCGCGCAGGCGTTCCTCCACGATCCGGTGGACCCGCTCCAGGCCCGCGTCGAGGGCCGCGTCCACCGTCCGGTCGGGCCCGTCCCTCCCCGTGGCGGTCCTGCGCGCCGCCCAGGCGTGCAGCAGCGCCACCACCGCATCGACTCCGGCCATTCCGGCCCCCTCCGACGCCCGCTGTTCCCCGCCGAGTTGAACGGTAGCGCCGTACGGCCGCCCGGCGTGCCCGGAACGTGCGCACGGGGCCCGCGGGCCCGCCGTCCGGCTACTCGGGGCGGTCGCGCAGGCTCGCGAGGAAGTGGTCTGCGGCGTCCTGGACCCTGGCCCGGTCGCCGGTGGCCAGGAGGTCGAGGAGCAGGCCGCGGATCGTCGCGATGACGAGGGTGGCCTCGCGGGCGGCCGCCGCCGGGTCGGCGTCCGGTCCCTGCGCGGCCTCCAGGGACGCCTTCCAGTCGGCGACGACGTGCTCCAGGAAGCCGGGGAAGCGCCCGGGTTCCTGGAGCGCGCGGCCGTAGGCGGCGAAGAACAGCCGGAACTCGGCCTCCTGCTCCGGGGCGGACGTCCGCTCCCAGACCGCCCGCGCGGCGGCGGCCGTCCCGGTCTCCCGGCCGGTCGCCGGGCCGGTGGCGTCGAAGGTGCGCTCCCGCAGGCGCTCCAGGACGGCCTGGAGCATCTGGTCCTTCGAGCCGAAGTGGTGCACCAGCGTGGTGGGCGACACGTCCAGGGCGGCGGCGACGGGCCGCCACGAGATGTCGTTGAAGCCGTGCTCGACCGTGAAGTCCACGACGCGGTCGAGCAGTGCGGCACGCCGCTCGTGGTCCACGGGCCGCCCCGTCATCGCTGCCTCCTGAGGGATCCGGTTGACTTCCTAGAACGACCGTACAAAGAATGGGGGCAGTGGGCAAGCGGCGTTCCCGGGCGGGATCGCGCCGCCCCCGGTGAGAGGAGTCATGCCATGGCGCGTGTTGTCGTGTTCGACGAGACCGGCGGTCCCGAGGTGCTGCGTCTGGTCGACGAGCCGGTCCCGGACCCGGGCCCGGGGGAGGTGCGGATCAGGATCGAGGCGGCCGGGGTGAACCGGCTGGACGAGCTGACGCGTTCCGGCGCCTCTCCCCTTCCGGTCCGGCTGCCCCACGCGCGGCTGGGCTGCGAGGGCGCGGGGGTCGTCGACGCGGTGGGGCCCGGGGTCGAGGGGCTCGCCGCCGGTGACCCGGTCCTGATCGCCGCCGTGCCCGACATGGTGTCCCACGGCACCTACGCCGACTGCACGGTGCTCCCCGCCTCCCGCGTCGTCAGGCGCCCGGAGGGGCTGGATCCGGTGCGGGCGGCCGCGCTGTGGGTCGCGTACTCCACGGCCTACGGCGCACTCGTGGAGAAGGCCGGGATGCGGCCAGGCGACACCGTCCTGATCACCGCGGCCTCCGGGGGCGTCGGCCGCGCGGCGATCCAGATCGCGCGTCAGATCGGTGCCGTCCCCATCGCCGTGACCCGGCACTCGGCGAAGGAGAAGGAGCTGCTCGCGGCGGGCGCCGAAGCGGTCGTCGCCACCGACCGCGAGGACGTGGCGGAAGCCACCGCCCGGCACACGGGCGGCGCCGGAGCCGACATCGTCCTCGACTCCGTCATGGGCCCCGGCCTCGACGGCCTGGCCCGGGCGGCCCGGCGCTTCACCGGCACCCTCGTCACCGTGGGGTGGCTCGACCCGCGGCCGGCGCCGTACCCGTCGAACGCGATCACCACCCACCGCTACATGAGCTTCGAGCACACGCTCGACCCCGCGGCCGTGCGGCGGATCGCGGCCTTCCTCTTCGCGGGCCTGCGCACCGGTGTCCTGGATCCGGCCGTCGGCCGGGTCTTCGCGCTGGAGGACGCCGTCCAGGCCCACCGGTACCTCGCGGACGACGGGCGCGATCACGGCAAGGTCGTCCTTGCCTGCGCCCCGTCCGCCGGGCCGGTCGCGGCGTAGAGGTCGCGCAGCAGCGCCGCCTCCGCGGTGTGGTGGATCAGCTCGTCCGCGATGTGGAGGGCGAAGGAGCGGCGGGTGGAGGCGGCGTAGGGGCCGGCCGCGGGGCCGACGGGTGCGGCGAGGGCCCCCTCGGGCAGGGCGGCGAGCAGGCCGCGCCAGGCCGCGTACGCCTCCTCGGCGCGGAGGAGCGCGTCCGCGGCGTCCGCGGCCTCGGCTCCGGGTGGGGCGGATCCGGCGGGCAGCCCCAGCCACGGCCCGTTCCGCTCCTCCCGCAGCAATGCGGCGATGTGCCGCAGCCGCCAGCGCAGCGTGAGGTGTTCGTCGGGTGTGGGCTGCCAGGCCCATTCGGCGTCGCCGAGGCCGTCCATCCGCGCGCGGAAGCGCCGCCAGGCGTGGTCGAAGAGGTCGAGGAGGTCGAGGAGGCCGTCACGGGAGGACTTCACCTACTCAGCGTGCACCAGGTGCCGGCGTCCCGGGCCGCTCTCGCCGGGGCGCGGCCGGCCCCGGGGGGAGGATGTCCCGCCCCGCGGGCCCGCAGGCGGCGCCGGGCGTGCGGAGCCTACGGCCGGTGCTCGCGCGCGGAGAGGCGGGCGTGCGCCTTGGTCAGCGCGGGGACGAGGACGTACGCGGCGACGGGTACGACGATGCCGGTCAGGATCAGCGTGCGCAGCAGCAGTGGCAGGCTCGCGATCCTCGGTCCGAGCAGGCCCAGGACCAGGGTGATCACGGGGTAGACGGCGCACCAGGTGATGAGCGCGCGCCGGTGCACGGACGGGGCGGGGGCGGGGGCGGCGGAAGCGTTCGCGGGCATGGCGGGTCTCTCCTCGCGGTCGTGGCCGGATCCATCTCCAACCGGACGGTTGGAACTCTGGCACAGTCGCGCCCAGAACTCCAACCACTTGGTTGGACTTCGGGTAGAGTGGCCGTATGGCCTGGGACACAGCACGGACGAAGCAGCTGCTGCTCGACGCCGCCGTGGCGGAGTTCGCGGAGCACGGCCCCGAGGGCGCGCGGGTCGCGCGGATCGCCGAGCGGGCGGGCGTCAACAAGGAGCGGATCTACCCCTACTTCGGCGACAAGCAGAAGCTGCTCGAAGCCGTGCTCGCGGCGGAGCTGGAGAAGATCGCCGCGGCCGTCCCCCTGACCCCCGCCCACGCCGCCGACCTCGGCGACTACGCGGGCCGCTGCTACGACTACCACCGCGCCCACCCGCACTTCGTCCGCCTCCTGGCCTGGGAGGGCCTCCAGGCCACCTCCCACGTCCCCGCGGAGCCCGCCCGCACGGCCCACTACGCGGAGAAGATCGCCGCCGTGGCCGCCGCCCAGCGGTCCGGCGCCCTCGCCACCGACCTGCCCGCGGGCCAGCTCGTGCACGCGGTGATCGCCCTGACGGCGTCCTGGTTCACCCTTCCCCAGCTCGCCCGCATGCTCCTCCCCGAGGTCACCACCGGCGGCCCGCAGTCCGAACGCGACTGCCTCGTCGCCTTCGTCCGCCGCCTCACCGCGCGCTGAGGCGCGGCCGGGTACGGCCCCGGGAGAGCCGGCGCCGCCACCGGGCACGGTGGGGGCGAGTCACGCGAAGAGCGGCATCCCGATGGCCTCGCTGACGCGGCGGACGCGAGCGGTGGAGACCTTGGCGAGCCGCTTGCCGATCACGCCGGGAAGGGCCTGGTGGCGGACCCACTCGGGGGCGTCGCGCCCGACGTCGACGAGGGTGTCGGCGGCGGCGTCGTAGAGCTTGCACTCGACCTGGGCGAGGGCGACGTCGAGCTTGTAGCGGTTGCGGGCGAGCTTGGGCATGGTGCGGGGGAGTTCCGTGCGGGACGCGAGCCTGAGGGCCTGGCCGTGGTTGCCGAGGGCCACGGCGATACCGACGGCCTCCGTGCTGGCGAAGGTCGGGCCGAAATGTGTGCCGTAGAGGTCGGTGTCGTGGCCGAGGCGGGCGGCGGACGCGTGCGCCTGGGAGAGGTAGTCGTCGGCCATGGTGGCGTTGCCGCCCCGGGAGGCCGCCACCGCGGCCGAGATCATCAACCGTCCATAGGCGACGAGTTGCGCTGTCGTGGGCCGGCTGAACGACGGTTCGATACGGGCGGCCGCGCGCTCGGCGACGGCGGTGGCCCGGGCGGCGCGCGCACTGCGCAGGTGGATCCAGGACAGCGTGGACTCCACGAGCGCGCTCACGTACGGGTCGCCTGCGTCGTTGGCCAGGTTGCGCGCCGACGTCAGCGCGGCGAGGGCGAGGTCGCGTTGGCCGAGCAGCACCGCGCTGGAAGCCGCGTACTGGTAGGTGGTGGCGAGGACGAGCCCGATCTGCTGCCGCTCGTACCCCTGCGCGGATTCGTGGCGCGCCCGGCCCTCCAGCAGCACCTTGGCGCCCAGGGCCGTGAACTTCGGGGTGTCCCCGCGCCAGTACGCCTCGCCCGCCGCGTCCCGCGCCTCCGTGAGGACGGCCAGGTCGCTGGGGTCCGTGAGGCCGTCCCAGTCGCCGAGGGCGCTCGCGTGCACGGAGTCGGAGAGCTGGCGGAGCGCCGCGCGGGTGTCGTGGCTCATGCCGCGCCGGGGGGCCTGCTGGCCGAGGATGACGGCGGTGTCGGTGCGGAGGGCGGCGGCGATCTTGAGGAGCGAGGAGAGGGAGAGCTCGCCGCGGTCCTGCTCGGCCTTCTGGATGAGGCTGAGGGAGAGGTCGGCGGCCTCGGCGAGTTGGGTCTGGGTGAGGTCGGTGCCGCGCAGGTGCTTGATGCGCGCGCCGGTGGTCAGGTCTGCCCAGTTGCTCACGGTCACCTCAGGTGAGGGTCGGTGCACGAACGGCTCGTGCTGTCGATGGTACGGCCGTCGTGACCGGTGCTTCCTTCGTCGCGGGGCGCGTACGGGCGGGCGTACGGCCCCGCGGTGCCGGTGAGCGGGCTGGGGTCAGGCGGTACGGGACGCGGGGCGGCAGGCCGCGGGGTCCGCGCACCAGCGGACGACGGCGACGCGCGACATCTGCTCGATGACGTATTCGACGAGGTCCGCGGTGAGGCGGCCGCAGCGGTCGCAGCGGCGCGGCGGGGGGTCAGTCACCGGTGGCGGCGGTGGCCGACGTCATGGCGACGAGGAAGCCGCCCGCCTTCTCCAACTGCGCGGCCACCTCGTGGTATTCGGCCGGGCGCGGGGAGATCATCGAGCGGCAGGGGGTGAGCAGGGCGCCCGCCTCGCGCCGGCGGACTCCGTCGACGGCGCGGGTCAGGCCCTCGCGGCCCTGCGGGGGAGGAGCCCGGCGCGGTCCTCGATCACGTCGGCGACCGTCCAGCCGTACGTGGCCGCGTAGTCCTCGCACTGCGCCCGTAACGGCGCGCAGTCCGCGCCGGGCGCGGTGCACAGGTAGACGATGACGCGGAAGCGCTCCACGCCGGTGGCGGCGTCGCTGATGTTCCGCCGCCGCTGCTGCTCCTGCGGCGTGCGGGGGGTGTCGTTTCTGACCATGCGTCAATCGTGCCGAACTCGTCACCGTACGTGAAACGACGTGGGGTGCCGCCCGCGGGGCTTGCGCGGGGCGCGGTCGTACGTTCCGTAGGACCTACGCGTCCAGCACCGCGGAGAGGACGCGCTCCAGGTCCGCGAGGGTGCGGTAGTGGAGGCCGATCATGCCGAGGGCGGCGGCCGCGGTGACGTTCTCCTCGCGGTCGTCGACGAACAGGCAGCGGTGGGGCGGGACTCCGGCGCGGTCGGCGGCGATCTCGTAGATCCCGGGGGAGGGTTTGGCCACGCCGACGCGGGCGCTGCTCACGACGTGGTGGGGGAGGTCGGCCAGGCCCAGGGTGCGGAGGTCGGCTTCGAGGCTGAGATCGGCGTTGGTGACGAGCACCAGCGGCATGTGGTGGCGTATCCGGCGCAGGAGGGCGACCACCGCGGGGTCGGCGCGGAAGGGGGCGCGGGTCATGGCGGCGGCCAGCTCGGCCGCCTGGGCGGCGGACACGCGGTCGGTGAGGCCCGCGGCGATGGCGGCCGCCCACTGCGCCTTGGTGATCCGGCCGAGCAGCAGCGGGCCGTCCACCTCGGGGGCGAAGGCGACCGCGGCGGTGGTGCCCGCCGGGAGGCCCGCCGCGCGTTCGAGGGCGGCGAGCGCGGAGGTGTCGAAGAAGCGGATGACGTTGTCGAGGTCGCACAGGACCGCGTCGAAGGGCCTGGCCGGGCCTGCTGCGCCGTGGGTCGTCACGAGGCATGCATAGCACGGCCCGGGGCCGTTGCGGCGGTCGAGGGCCTGCCACTGCCGCCCGGGGGGGAGGCCCCGGGCGGCACCGCCTCCGGGCCGGGCCCCGCCTCGTCCTTGTGCGTGGGCCGCGCCGCGCACAGGTGGTGCCGGCCGGCAGCGGTCGCGCGGCGCGGCAGGCGGCGGTCACGCCGTGGGGGCCGCCGTGGCCGGGCGTGACCGCATCCCCCCGTCCCTCACCGGCCGCACATGACGTGGCGGGGACCGGCCGCCGCCGGACGCTCGCCCTCCCCGCCCCGCCCTTGCCCGAACTCGGGCCCTGGACTGGGGACTTCTGGCACAGTGGGCTCATGGGGGAGTACCCGGCCTCGGGCCACGGCGAGCACCACCGCCACCCGTACGCCCAGGGCCACGCCCCCGCCGAACCGCCGGAGCCGCCCGAGGACTGCGGGCCGCTCCCCCCGGCGGGAGAGAGGCCCGTACGGCCCGCGCCGCCGCCGTCGGCCCCGAAGCGGTACGGGCGGCCGCAGCCGTCCGGGCCGTCCGCGCCCCCGGACGCCTGGCCCGCGGGCGGCGCGCCGCCCCCGGCGCCCGGGCCGTACGGCACCGCGCCCCTGCGCCCCGCGGCGGAGCCGCCCCAGGTGCCGGGGCCCTTCGCTCACGGGGCCGCCGCGTCCTCCGCCCCCGCGGCGCCCCCCGTGGCGCCCCTCGCGGGTCCGGGCCCGCTGGAGTGGGCCGCGCCCGTGGCCTCGGGCGGCGCCGCCGGGCAGCACTGGCCGGGCCCGGTCTCCGCGCCGGACGACGGCGTTGCCGACCCGGACGCCCCCGTGCGGGCGGCCTGGGTGGCGGTGTGCTCGGCCGCGGACGGCACGCTCGCCGGTGCCGGGGTGGTCGTCGCCGACGGAGTCGTCCTGACCTGCGCGCACGTCGTGAACGCGGCGCTCGGGCGGGACCGGCTGGCCGCCGCGGAGCCCGGGGACGCCGAACTCGGCGCTGTCGCGCTCGTGCTCCCCGCGGCAGGGCCCGGCCGTCACCGGCCCACCCTCGTCCGGTGGGACGCCCCGCGGGCCGCCGCCCGGTCCGGCGTGTGGGACGGCGACCTCGCGCTGCTGCGGCTGCCCGCGGACGCGCCCGCCGTCCCGCCCGTGCGGCTCGGCGAGGTGCCGTTCGGCGGCAAGGCGTGGGCCTGGTACGCGACGGGCGACGGGCGCACCGCCGTCGACGTGCACGTGCAGAAGACGCTCGGCCCGTGGCTGCTGCTGGACCCGGGCAGCGCCCAACTCGCCGTGCGGCCCGGCTACAGCGGCGGTCCGCTGTGGGATTCCGCGGCGGGCGCGCTCGTCGGCGTCATGGTCGGCGTCGAGCACGAATTCCGCCGGTACTACGCGATCGGGCCCGCGGCCGTCCGCACGCTGCTCGCCGGTGCGGGACTCGCCCCCGCGGGCCCGCGCAGCCCGCACGACGCCTGGCTGCACGCCCGGCTGACCGGCGCCCTGGGCGCACTGCCCCCCGAACGCCACTCACGGGGAGCGGAGTTGCTCGCGTGGGCGCTGCGGCTGCCCGGCGGCCCGCCGCGCACCGCGCACGAGGCCGCCGACGCGGCGCTGGCCCACCCGCGCGGCCTGCCCGCGCTGCGGGACGCCTTCGCCGATCCGGCGGCTCCCGAAGCAGGCCCCGTCGAACGGGAGCTGGCGGAGGCCGTCGCGGGCGCCTCGCCCGTGCGGCTGCTCGGCCCCGACGACCACGCGCGTCTGAGCGCCCTGCTCGCCGCCGTGCCGCTGCCGGGCCTGCTCGCCGCGGCGCGTGCGGCCGTACCGTACCTGCCGCTGTACGCCGGCCGGGTGCCGGACACGGCAGCGCTGCTGGACCAGCTGGAGGACCGTGCCGCAGAGCCCGGCGTGATGCCGCCGCTGCTCCAGGTCGTGGAGGAGACGGCGGCGCTGCGGGCGGACCTGCGCGCCGGGCTGCACGAGTGGAGCGGCCGCGTCGCCGCGCGGCTGCGCGTACGGCCCGGCGCGCTGGAGCAGGTCAGGGCGGACGCCAGGGCCCGCGCCCGGACCCGCGCCCGCGCCCTGCCCGTGCTGCGGGTGTGGCTGTGGGAACGCGGCCGGGACGCCTTCAGCTACGTCATCCGCCTCTACGACGGTGACGACCGGCCCCTGCACACCTGGTCCGCGGAGGACACCCCGCGCCGCCACACCGACCTGTGCGCCGAACTCGCCGACGCCGTGCGGACACTGGCCGACCAGGGCCAGAACGCGGGCGTCGAGTTCCTGCTGGAGCACGGCTCCTTCGGGCTGCCCTTCGACCGCTGGCCCATCCCCGTACCGGAAGTGGGGCCGCGCATGCTCGGCACCGACCACGTGGTCGTGCTGCGCGGTCAGCGCCGGCCGTCCCGCGGCCCCTGGGAGCGCCGCTGGGGCAGTCTCGGCTCGGCCGCGAGCGTCGTCGGGGACGCGGAGTCCGCGGACGAGCTGCTGGGCGAGGACCTGGACGCCGCCCTCGTCCTGGCCGCCTGCGCGCCGTCCGAGATCGACCGTGTCCTGGGGCTGTGCCGGCACTACGGAGTGCCCGTGGTGCTGTGGCACCGGCAGGGCGAGGGCGACGCGGGCGCGCTGCTCGAACTCGTCGGCGACGACTGGCGGCGCTCCCTGCGCGAGGAGGTGCGGCGGCGCCGCGTCAAGGCCCGCAACGACGAGCGCAAGCTCGGCGCCCACCTCGCCCTCCTGTGGGAGGACCCCCGCTGGGACCCGCGCCGCGCCGGCCTCGCCGAGCCCGTCCCCCTCGACTGACCGCCCCGGCTCCCGTTCCCACCCGACGACACCACGAAAGGCGGCCCCCGTGACCGGCGCCCCCGGCACCCCCGCAGGACCCGACGAGCCCGCCGCCCCCGCGCCCGGCGCCGGGGCGGCCGCGCCCGGGTCCGGTGCGGGGCCCGGAGGAGGCCCGGGTGCGCCGGTGTGGGGCGCGCCGCCCGCGGGCGAGGGCACCCCGGCGGGCGCGGGGCGGCCGGGCGAATCCGGCGGCCCGGGCCCGCGGGAGACCGGGACACCGTACGGTTCCGCTCCCGGCGGCCCCGCCCCGCGGCCGCGGGAGCGGCTCTTCCGCGGGACCGGCGAGCGGTACGCCGACGACGTGCCGCTGCCCGAGCCGCCCCCCTGGCGGCAGGCGCGGGCGGCCGGTGGCGCCCGCACCTCCCGGCCGTACCTGATCGGCCCCGAGCAGGTGGAGGTCGTCAACGCGGCGCTGCGACTGCGCCGTCCCCTGCTCGTCACGGGCAACCCGGGCACGGGAAAGTCCTCGCTGGCCTACGCCGTCGCCGACGAACTCGGCCTCGGGCCCGTCCTGGTGTGGCCCGTCAACACCCGCTCCACCCTCACCGACGCCCTCTACCGCTACGACGCGATCGGCCGCCTGCGCGGCGACGGCGGCCCGCCGGACGCCGGGGCGGGGACCGGCAGCGCGGCCGGCGTGGGCAGTTACGTGCGGCTCGGCCCCCTCGGCACCGCGCTCGCCACCCGCCACGAGGGCCGCCCCCGGCTCCTGCTCATCGACGAGCTCGACAAGAGCGACGTCGACCTCCCCAACGACCTCCTCCACGTCCTGGAGGAGGGCGAGTTCACGATTCCCGAGCTGGCCCGGCTGCCGGAGAGCCCCGAGGGCGTCCCCGTCTTCACCGAGGGCTCGCACGAGCGCGTCACCGTCCACCGCGGCAGCGTGCGCTGCGCCGACTTCCCGCTCGTCGTCATGACCAGCAACGGCGAGCGCGAGTTCCCGCCCGCCTTCCTGCGCCGCTGCGTCCGGCTGGAGCTGCCCGACCCGGGCCCGCGCCAGCTCCAGGACATCGTCCGGGCGCACTTCGCCGAAGCCGGGCCCGGTGCGCTCGCGGCGCACTGGCCCGCGATCGAGGTGCTGATCGAGAACTTCGTCGCGCGCCGCGACCTCGGCGGCCTGGCCACGGACCAGCTCCTGCACGCCGTCCACCTGCTGCGGCAGGGCGTCCAGCCCGGCGAGCGCCACCTGCGGGAGGCGGTGCTGCGTGAACTCCACGACCGGGGAGGGCGATGAGCCCCCCGGCCGCCCGCCCGCACAGGGACTGGTGCGGGACGCCCGCGGGGCCGCCGGTCCAGGCCCCGGGCCCGAGGGCGCCCAAGGCGCCGGGCCCGGGGAGACCGGCTCCGCGGGCCACGCCGGCGGGACCGAGCCGGAGTCCGCGCCCGGGCGCGTCCAGCAGCTCCACGCCGTCCTCGCGGGCGCCGGCGTCGACCTGACGCCGGGCGAGCTGGCCGACGTGCTGTGGCTCGCCCTCGCACAGGGCAGCCCCGGCCCGCCGGCGGGGCCCGACGTGCGCGTGACGCACGCCGGGCTCGGGCGGCTCCACGCGTCGCGCGGGGACGCCCTCCTCGAACCCCGGGCCGGTCTCGCGCACGAGCCGCGCAGGCGGCAGCGTCCCTCGCCGCGGTCCGGGCGGGGGTCCTCGCACGAACCGGCCCCCGCCACCCCGCCCCCGCCGGAGCGGGACCCGGGAGCACCCGTACCCGCCGCGGACCGGCAGCCCGGCCCCGCCCCCCGCCGCCCCGTCTACGCCCTCGCCGGCACCCGTCCCGGCAGCGACGCCGCGCCCGTCCGCGTCCCCGGCGTGCCGGGCCTGCCCAACCCCCTCGACGTCGTCCGGGCGCTGCGCCCGCTCAAACGGCGCGTCTCCTCCCTGCACCGCTACGAGCTGGACGAGGCCGCGACCGCCGAGGCCATCGCCGACAGCGGCGGCCCCGGCGTCGTCCTGCGCCCCGAACGCGCCCGCTGGCTCGACCTCGTCCTCGCCGTCGACGACGGGACCGGGCTGCGCGTCTGGCAGGACACCCTCGCCGAACTCACCCGCGTGCTCGGCACGTCCGGCATCTTCCGCACCGTCCGCCGCGTGGGCTTCGCGACCACGCCCGTCAACTCCGCCGTGGTGGACGGCGACCGCACCGCCGTGCTCGCCGTCACGGACGGCGTCGGTCCCGCGTGGCGCTCCGGCGCCGCCCACCGCACCCTCGCCGCCTGGGCCCGCAAGGCGCCCACCGCCGTCCTGCACCCCCTCCCGCTGCGCCTCTGGCAGAGCACCGCGCTCCCCGCCGAGCGCCGCCGCGTCCGCAGCGGCCGCCCCGCCCCCGCGAACCACCTGCTGCGCGCGTACGACCCCTGGCTCCCGCCGCACCTCGCCGCGCCCCTCGAACTCCCCGTGCCCGTCCTCGAACTGGGCGACTGGTCGCTCGGCCCGTGGGCGTCCCTGATCGCCTCGCACGGCGGCAGCGCGGATCTCCACGTCGTGGACGCCGCGGCTCCGGCCCCGCCCCCGCCCCGGCCCGCATCCGCCGCCGCCCCCGCCGAGCGCCTGCTCGCCTTCCAGGAGACCGTCAGCCCCGAGGCGTACGAACTCGCCGCCCACCTCGCCTCCGTGGACCCCCTCACGCTGCCCGTCATGCGTGTCGTCCAGTCGGCGGCGCTGCCCGGTACGAGCCCGTCCTGCCTCGCGGAGGTGCTGCTCAGCGGTCTCATGCGGGTGGACGCCCCGCTCGCGGGCTCCGACGTCTTCACCTTCGACCCCGACGTGCGCGCCCTGCTCCGCACGGCCGTCCCCGCGACCGACGCCCGCCGCACGGTCGGCGCCGTGACCGCCTATGTCGCCGAACGCCTGGGCCGCGCCCCGGACTTCCCCGCGCTGATCGCCACCCGCACGGGCACACTCGCGCTGCCGGGGGAGGCCGCCCCCTTCGCGGAACTCCCCGCCCCCGCGGAGCGGGCCGCACCGGCGCGGGAGCCGGATCCCCACGCGGGCCTGGAGCCGCACCCGTCGGAGCGGTACGTGGTGGGGGTGTGGGACCAGGGCCAGGAGGTGCCCAGGTCCGGCTACCTGGTCGCCGAGGGCCTCGTCCTCACCGCGGTCGACAGGCGGCAGGGGCAGCGGCATCAGACCGCCCAGGTCGGGATCGAGCACGCGGGCGGCCACGGTGCCGAGCCCGCCTGGCTGGTGGCCGTGTCCGGCGAGGCCCTGCTGTACCGGCTCGACCGTGCGGGCGCGCTCCCGGTCCAGGTGCCGCCGCTGCTGTGGGGCCACATGGAAGGGCCGGGAGGGCCCTACGGCGTCACGGTGGCGTGCGCCGCCTACGCCACACACACCGACCCGGTGCAGGGAGAGCTGCAGTTCAGCCTCGACCGGAGCGCCGTCCGTGCGGAGGCCGGCGGGCAGCAGGGTGACGCCCCGCCCGCGGGCGGCGTTCCGCCGGTCGCGTACCACCTCGACCCGCCCCGGCTCAGGATGCTCAATCTGGGCCTCGGCGGGGCCGGCGCGACCGTCTTCGCGCCCGCCGCGACCGGTGCGGCGGTCTTCGACGGGGACGCACTGTGCGGCGTCGTCGTGGGCCCCGGGGGAGAGCCGGGCGCGGGCGGCGGTCTCCTGATGCTCCCGACGCCGGGCTTCGCCCTGCGGGAGTACTTCAACCAGGTTCTCGGCTCCCCGCGGATGGATCTGCACCGCACGGGCACACCCCCCTCGGAGCCGCCGCCCCCGCGTCCGCGCACGGAGCGCCCCCCGCCTCCCGGCGCGCCCGGGGCGCCGCGGAGCGTGGACACCGCCGCGTCCTGGCCCCCGGTCCCGAGGGCGTACCCGTACCAGCCGCCCGGCCCGTCGTCCGCCCCGCCCCCGGCGGCACCGTCCGGCGGCATGCCCGCGGCCCGGGGCCAGGACGGCTTCCCCCCGGCGGACCCGTCCCCCCTGGCCGGGTCGACGCCGTACCGTCCCGGCGGCCCCGTCCCGCCGCCCGGCGCTGCCGCACCGGCCGGCGACGGGACGCCCGGCCTCACCCCGCCCCCGCCCCCGGGCGGGACGACCCCCGACGAAGCCGATGCGCTGGATGAGCTGGAAAGGGCGGCGCTGCCGGAGGGCGCCAGGGCCACGGGCGTGCTCGTGCTGCGCGGGCCCGCCCCCGCGCGCTGGGCCGTCGCGACGACCTTCGCGGCCGAGCACGCGCGGGACTTCTCCGGCGTGCTGTGGTACCGCCGGACGGCCCATCCGCTGCCCTCCGTCCTGCCCGGCCGGGACGAGGCGCCGCTCCTCGTCGTCCTGGCCGACGGCGAGGACGAGATCCTGCTGCCGCAGGGCGACGGCCTGCTGGTGCTGGCGCTGGGCGACGGGCTCGCGGGACGCGGCTACCAGGAGATCAGGATCGGTCCCGGCCCGGCAGCGGAGCGCGCGGAACACCCGCTCCGCCTCACCCCGGCACCGCCACCCGGCCGGTCCGGCGGGCAGGGCGCGCCGCCGCAGCCGCCCGCGAGCGTCGCGGGGGACCTGCCCGGGCAGATCCTCGACGACCTGCCCCGGCTGCTGCCGTGCCTCGCGCCCGGGGTGCCTTTCGACATCCTCGAATTCCTGTGGCCCCCCGGCCCGCTGACCGCCGCGCTGGGCGCGCCGCCGGGCGAGCAGCGCCCCCTGGAGATCAGCTGGGGCAGCCGTCAGGTGAGCCTGCCGGCGGGGCAGGCCGGCCGCGGTGACCCCCGGGGCCGGGAGCTGGCGCTGCGGATGCTGCTGCGCGCCTACGGTGAGGAGGCGCCGCCGCACCGCCCCCGCCGCCCCGTGGGGCCGGCCGAACTCGCCCGGCACGTCGTCGCCTTCGCCGCCGCTGTCCCGCCCGGGGAGGACGACGAGTACGGTGTCCGGCTCTTCGCCCGCGCCGCGCGCCACCTGTTCCGGTACGGCGACGCCCGCACGGCCGTCCGCCTCGGGGAGCGCGTGCTCTCGTACCTCGAACGGAGCCCGTCGGGCGGCGCGCGGAATCCGCCGGTGCTGGAGTCCCGCGCCGAACTCGCCCGACTGGCCGTCGACTCGGGCCTGGACGCCTTCCTGGCCCTGTCCGGGGAGACGGCGGCCGCGTACGCGTTCGGCTACGCGGAGTCCCAGCTGGTGGACGTGCACCGCCGGCTCGCCGCCGCGCTGGAGGCGTACGGGTCCGGCCGCGGAAGCGCCCTTCCGGCCTTCGAGCAGGCCATCGAATGGGCCGTCGACACCTTCGGCCGCTTCGACCCGCTGACGCAGGCCATCCAGTCCACGGCGTCCGGCCTGGCCCTGTAGACCCCGCGGCCGGGGGCCCGGTACGGGACCGGGCCCCCGGCCGGGGGCGGCGTGCGGCGTCGTCCTGCCCGGCCGCGCGGCTGCCCGCACCTCCCGGCTAGGCGCCGCGCGCGGTCAGTTCGGCACCGCCAGCAGCAGTGCGAACCGCTCGTCCGGGTCCGTCCACCACTGCCGTACGGTGAAGCCCCCTTGGTGCAGCTCCGCCGTGAGCGATTCGCGGCGGAATTTGCACGACAGCTCCGTCCGCACCTCCTCGCCCGCGGCCAGCGACAGTCCCAGGTCCACTCCCGGGATCTTCACCGACTGCGCCGTGCGCGAGCGCAACCGCATCTCGATGCGTTCCTCCTCCGCGTTCCACAGCGCGACGTGCTCGAAGGCGTCGGGGTCGAAGTCGGCGCCCAGCTCACGGTTGAGCACGTGCAGCACGTTCTTGTTGAACTCCGCGGTGACGCCCTGCGCGTCGTCGTAGGCACGGACGAGGACGTCCGGGTCCTTGACCAGGTCCGCCCCCAGCAGCAACACGTCGTCGCTGGTGAGGGAGAGCGCGAGGGTGCGGTAGAAGGCCTGGCGCTGGGCGGGGTCGAAGTTGCCGATCGTGCTGCCGAGGAAGGCCAGCAGGCGCGGGCCGGGCTCGTCCGAGAGGGGCAGGCCGGCCTCGAAGTCGGCGACGGTCGCGGTGACGGTGAGGCCGGGGTAGTCGCGGCAGACGGCCTCGCCCGCCTCGGCGAGAGCGGCTGCGCTGACGTCCAGCGGCGCGTAACGCACCAGCGTGCCCCCGGCGGTGAGGGCGTCGAGCAGCAGCCGGGTCTTGCGGGAGGAGCCCGAGCCGAGTTCGACGAGGGTGGCCGCGCGGGTGACGGCGGCGATCTCGGGGGCCCGCCGGACGAGGATCTCCTGTTCGGCGCGGGTCGGGTAGTACTCCGGCAGCCGGGTGATCTCCTCGAAGAGGTCGCTGCCGCGCTTGTCGTAGAACCACTTGGGGGGCAGCGTGCGCGGCGCGTCGGTGAGGCCCTTGCGGACGTCGGCGTGCAGCGATTCGGTGAAGTAGTCGGCGGGCAGCCGGTCGTCGAGGGTGAAGCGGCTGTCGGGGGCGGCCGTCACCTGAGTGGGCCTCTTCTGCTCGGGCATGGTGCGGTGCTCCTTGCGGTCGGCAGCGGTCCTGGGGGGACGCAGCGGGACGATCCGTACTCCTGCGGTGGTGGCCAGCAGCAGCGAACGGTCGGGGACCTCCCGCCACTCGCCGAAGCCGCCCCCGGCGCCGTACGCGTTGGCGTACGGGCCGGCGGGCTCGTCGTCGGGCTCGGAGGCGACCAGCACCGCGCCCGGGCCGGTGCGGTACCAGAGGGTGTCGCCCCACGTGGTGGCCGCGATCGTGCGGCCCTCGGTGGCCAGGAGGTTGAGCCGCGCGCCGGGCCGGGCGGCGGCGACGGCACGCACGACGGACGCGAGCGCGCCGCCCGGCGGCTGGCCCTGCCGCAGCCGGGCGGCGGTCATCGCCCACAGCACCCCGGAGTCGCTGCGGGTCTCCAGGCCGAGGAGTTCGGCCTCGCTGAGCCCGGTCGGCAGCCGCGTCCAGTCGGCGACGGCCCCGTTGTGGCTGAAGAGCCAGTGCCGGTCGCGGAAGGGCGCGGCCGCCGTCTCCTCCTGCGTGGTGCCCTCCGTGGCCGAGCGCACCGCGGCGAGGACGGCCCCGCTGCGGACGGCGCCCGCCAGCTCGGCGAAGTTGGCGTCCGCCCACACGGGAACGGCCCGCCGGTAGCGCGCGGGCTGCACGAAGCCGTCGCCGTCCTCCGCGTCGAGGGGGTACCAGCCCACCCCGAAGCCGTCGGCGTTGACGGTGCCGTGCAGCTGCCGGCGCGGCCGCCACGACTGCTCGTACAGCCCGGCGGCGGGCCGCAGCAGCAGCCGGGCCAGCGGCAGCGGCGGCCCGACGTATGCCAGGTGACGGCACATCAGGCCTGCCCCGCAGCCGGCTTCGTGGGCTCCTCGTCGCGGGCCGTGCGGAAGCCGGAGAAGATCTGCCGGCGGATCGGGTAGTCCCAGTTGCGGAAGGTGCCCCGGGCCACGACCGGCGAGACGCCGAACGCGCCGCCGCGCAGCACCTTGTAGTCGGGGCCGAAGAAGACCTCGGAGTACTCCTTGTAGGGGAAGGCCGCGAAGCCGGGGTAGGGCGCGAAGTCCGAGGACGTCCACTCCCACACGTCGCCCATGAGCTGCCGGGCGCCGCTGGGCGCCGCGCCCTGCGGGTAGCTTCCGGCGGGGGCGGGGCGCAGGTGGCGCTGGCCGAGGTTGGCGTGCCCCGGGCCCGGGTCGGCGTCGCCCCACGGGTAGCGGCGGGAGCGGCCGGTGGCCGGGTCGTGCCGTGCCGCCTTCTCCCACTCGGCCTCGGTCGGCAGCCGCCGGCCGGCCCAGCGGGCGTAGGCGTCGGCCTCGTACCAGCACACGTGCACCACGGGCTCGTCGGCGGCGACGGGTTCGGTACGGCCGAAGACCCGGCGCGTCCAGCCCTCGCCGTCCCGCTCCCAGAACAGCGGCGCGACGAGGTTCGCCTCGCGGACGTGCCGCCAGCCCTCGGGCGTCCACCACACGGGGTCGTCGTAGCCGCCCGCGGCGATGAACTCGGCGTAGGCGCCGTTGGTGACGGGCACGGTGTCGAGCCAGAAGCCCGGCACGTCCACCTGGTGCGCGGGCAGCTCGTTGTCCAGGGCCCAGGGCTCGGTGCTGGTGCCCATGGTGAAGGGGCCGCCGGGTATGTGCACCTCGGACGGCAGCAGGGCGGCGTCGTCGGGCGCGGGCGGCGGCGCGGGCGCGTCCAGCACGGGCGGGCCGCTGCGCAGCTGGTGGGTGGCGAGCATCGTCTCGTCGTGCTGCTGCTCGTGCTGCGCGAGCATGCCGAAGACGAACGCGCCGGCGAGGAGGCGTTCCGGCTGGTCGGGTGAGGTGTCGACGGTCGCGAGGACGTCGGCGGTCTGCTCGCGTACGGCCGCGATGTACGCGCGCGCCGCGTCCGGGCCGAGCAGCGGCAGCGCGGGGCGGTCGGCGCGCGGTGTCCTGAACGCGTCGTAGACGTGGTCGAGGTCGGGGCGCAGCCCGGGACGCCCGCCGGCCTCGCGGACCAGCCACAGGTCTTCCTGGTTGCCGATGTGCGCGAGGTCCCAGACGAGGGGGGACATCAGCGGGGAGTGCTGGGCGGCCAGGTCCGCCTCGTCGACGCTGTCGGTCAGCAGCCGGGTGCGGCGGCGCGCCGTCTCCAGGGCGTCGAGGGCCCGTGCGGCCGGGGTCTGCGCGGCGGCCGGGGCGGGAGTTCCAGAAGTGACGGGAGTTGCCTCGGTCGAGGCCGTACCGGTGGTGCGGGGGTTTGTCACGACATACCTTCCGGAAGGTTCAGACGCGGGACAGCGCGTCCAGCTGGTCGTGTGCGGGACATCGGCCGCGCTCGGCGTAGCGCTCGGCGAAGTCGGACACCGCCGTGCGCAGCGCCGGGGGCGCGGCGGAGCGCGCGAGGGCGCTCTCCGCGGCCGAGAAGCAGGCGCGGACGGCTTTGCCGATCTCCGGGTCGGCCGGGCCGACCCGGGCGGCACGCCGCCAGATCTCGTCGGGGGGCAGCGGCTGTGCGGGGTCCTGGCACAGCGCCTCGGTGGCCGCGAAGGCGGCGTCGGCGGCGACGGGGTCGTCCAGCAGGGTCGCCGCGAGCGCGGTGGCGACCACCCAGTCGTCGCCGCCCTGGGCGTCGGTCATCCGCAGCTCCAGCCAGCCGCGCGGTCTGACCGGGGGGAAGAGGGTGCTGAGGTGGTAGTCGAGGTCGGCGAGTGTCGGCCGGCGCAGCCGCGGGGCCGCACCGCGCAGCCACCCGCGGAAGGTCAGGCCGGGGGGAGCGGTCCAGTCGGCGGCCTTCCCGCCCGCGGTGCCCGTGTCGCGGACGCACAGCACGCGCGCGTCCAGCGCGTAGCGGGACCAGGCGGCCCGCGGGTCGGCGTCGTGGGCGGGCTGGCGGGTGCGGCCCGGGTCCATCGCGGCCCAGTTCGCCTGCCGGGCGGAGACCCAGCCGGTGGGGCGGCCGTCGCGGAGCGGGGAGTTGGCGAAGGCGGCGACCATGACCGGGCCGATCCGGTGCGCCAGCTCCCAGCGCCGCCGGTAGCCGGTGATGCCGTGCGTGTCCTCGCCGGCGTCCAGGTTGACCTGGAGCGAGGCCGTACGGCGCATCATGGCCCGGCCGTGCGGGCCGTCGCGGTCGAAGAATCGTTCCATCGCCGCGTAACGGGGTTCGTCCAGGATCCTGGGCGGGTCCCGGTAGGGGTCGAGGCCGCGGCCGACGAGAACCAGTCCCGTACGGTCCATCGCCCGGCGCAGGGCCGCGACGTCCGCGGCCATCGCCTCGACACAGGCGCTGAGCGAGTCGGCGGGCCGGGAGCTGAGCTCCACCTGCCCGCCCGGTTCGCGGGTGATCCTGCTGCCCCGCGGCATGCCGCCCGGCACGTCGACCGGCGCGAGCGCGGCCCGCAGCCTGCCGGGGGGTATCAGCAGGTGCGGATCGGAGCCGTCATGGACCAGCCACTCGAGCTCCACCCCGGTCCGCGCGGGCGGCCCGGTCTTGAAGCAGACGCCCTGGACGTGTGCTTCCGCTTCGTCCTCGTCTTCCAGTTCCAGCAGATCCAGCACTTCGGCTGCCATCGATCCACCTCCTCATCGGCGATTCGTGGGTGATTCCGGCGGGATCGGATCCCGGCGGGGGACCGCCGTGATTTTTTCCCGTTGGGGTCTACCCAGATGCGAGGACATGTCACATGGTGCTGCCGTGATTTTAGGTCGTTGTATGACGAGCCGGTCTTACGGGACAGTGAACGTTCGCCACGGCGCGGTACCAGGGGACGCGCGGCCGCCGGCGCCCGGCGGCGTCGCCGCGACCGCCGGTGGCTGCCGGACGTACACGGTGAACGCCGCAATCGTGATGATATGTCGCGCCACTCCCAGGAGGTCGCGCTACGTGCCGCCACCCGGGTGTACGGCGGCCTCGCCGCCCGGGCGTACGGCGGGCGGACCGCCCGCGGGTCCGAGCGGGCCCTGCCCGTACGGAGGTTCGGGCAGGCGGGCGTACGCGCGTACGGTGCGCGGCCGGGCCCGTACTCGCGCGGTGCCCGGATAAGGCCATGCCCCGGCGTTGATCCACAGCCGACCGGCTAGGCTGCCCGTGTAAGGAAGACCAGCCGAGCACCACGTCAGCGCCAGCGGAGCCGCCCGCGAAGCGCCCCTCAGGACCGGGCCGCAAGCCAGATCAGCGACAGGAGCACCCCTCGTGAACGTCGTCGGGCCACCCTTCGGGCTGAGCGTGTGGGACGCCGCTCTCGATGCCGACCTCAGGGCCGGCCTCGCGGCGGTCGAGGAGGGACTGCTCGAAGCCACCAAGAGCGACGTCCCCTTCATCACGGACGCCGCCCGGCACCTGCTCCAGGCGGGCGGTAAGCGCTTCCGGCCACTCCTGGTCATGCTCGGCGCCCAGTTCGGCGACCCGCACGCGCCCGGCGTCGTGCCGGCCGCGGTCGTCGTCGAGCTGACGCACCTGGCCACCCTCTACCACGACGACGTCATGGACGAGGCCGACGCCCGCCGCGGGGTGCGCAGCGCCAACGCCCGCTGGGGCAACTCGGTCGCCGTCCTGACCGGCGACTTCCTCTTCTCCCGCGCCTCGCACATCCTCGCCGACCTCGGGCCCGAGGCCGTCCGGGTGCAGGCGGAGGCCTTCGAACGGCTCGTGACCGGCCAGATCCTGGAGACGGTCGGCCCGCGTGACGGCCGCGACCCGCTGGACCACTACATGGAGGTGCTGGCCGGCAAGACCAGCTCCCTCATGGCGGTATCCGGCCGCTTCGGGGCGATGATGTCCGGCGCCGACGAGTCGGTGGTGCACACGCTGACCCAGTTCGGCGAGCGCATCGGCATCGCCTTCCAGCTCGCCGACGACGTCCTCGACATCGCCAGCGACCACCACGAGTCCGGCAAGACGCCGGGGACGGACCTGCGCGAGGGCGTCCCGACGCTGCCCGTGCTGCACGTCCGGAAGATGTACGCCCAGGCGCTCGCCGCCGGCCAGCACATCTCCGCCGAGGACCGGCGGCTCAACGAGCTCCTCGACGGCGACCTCTCCGAGGACGCCCCGCACGCCGAGGCCCTCGCCCTGCTGCGCGCCCACCCCGCCCTCGACCAGGCCCGCGCCGACTCCCGGCGGTACGCCGCCGAGGCGCTCGCCGCGCTGTCGCCGCTGGCGGAGGGCCCGGCGAAGCAGGCGCTCGCGGGGCTGTGCGACGCGGCGGTGGACCGCGCGGGCTGAGGGCGGGTCAGGGCTGCGGTACTCCTGGGTGCGTATGCCGAAGGGCCCGCGTCATCCCGCTGATGTAGGCGGAGTTGGCCCCGGGGGCTGATGTGGCGGGACGGCCGGTTTGGTGGGATGGGTACACACCACTTCGGGGCGGACCGGGCGACAATGGCCGGGGGAGTGGAGGAGTGCGACCTGCAAAACCGCCGCTGACAACGGAGGTAGAGACGTCATGGCACTGATCCAGCCGGCACAGCCCGAGCAGCCGGAGGAGTACGGGTACGGGGGAGGCCGGCGCAGCCGCAAGGCGCTGCGCTACGCCGTTCCGGCCGCGCTCGTGGGCGTGACGGCGGCCACGGTGAGCCTCGTCCCGGCGCTCGCGGACAGCGGCGACCCGTCCCTGCCGAAGCTCACGGCGGAGCAGGTCCTCACCAAGATCGCCGCGTCCGACACCCAGACGGTGGACGGGACGGTCACGTTCACCACCGACCTGGGTCTGCCCTCGGCGCTGTCCGCGACGACGGGCAGCAGCCTGTTCGGCGGGGCCGCCGCACCGCCGTCACTGGGCTCGCCCGACGCCTCGCGCGCCGAGCCGCAGCGCCAGTTCGTGCAGCTGCTGGTCGGCAGCCACACGCTGCACGTCTCGGCGGACGGCCCGGACCGCCAGAAGGTCTCGATCATCCAGCCCGCCGCCGAGTACAGCGTGATCCACAACGGCACGCAGGTGTGGGCGTACGACAGCTCGTCCAACGAGGCCTACCACGCGACTATGCCCGCGCACGAGGCGCCTGCGGCGAAGGACCGCACGCTCCCCGAGGACTTCCCGGCCACCCCGCAGGATGCCGCGCGGCAGATCCTCCAGGCCGCCCGGGGCAAGGCCACGATCACCACGGACGGCACGGCCCGCGTCGCCGGCCACAGCGCGTACGTGCTGGTGGTCCGCCCGCAGCACGCCTCCGGCACGACGATCGGCGCCGCCCGCATCGCGGTCGACGCGAAGACGGGCGTACCGCTCAGGTTCTCCCTGGACGCGGCATCGGGGGGCAAGCCGATAGTCGAGGTCGGCTACACCCGGGTGAGCTTCGCCAGGCCCGCGGCCGGTACGTTCGACTTCACGCCCGGCAAGGGCGTGAAGGTGACGGAGGGCGGCACCGCGACCGGCGGCGAGCACGCACCCGGGCTGAGCCCGGGCATGGCCTCCGGCGCGCCGACGTTCGTGGGCTCGGGCTGGGACACGGTGGCCGTCTTCCGGACGAAGGGCGCGCTGCCGCCGGGCGCTCCGCACAACGAGGCCGGGACGGCCGGGAAAGCATGGAAGGGCGCCGAGGGCAGGGACAGCAGGAAGGGCGGCCACGACGGCGGCCCGGCGGACGTCGGCTCCCTCCTCAGCGGCTTCGGCAAGCACGTGACCGGCTCCTTCGGCTCCGGCACCCTCTTCCACACCCGCCTGGTCAACGTCCTGCTCACCGACGACGGCACGGTCTACGCCGGCGCGGTCACCCAGTCCGCCCTGGAGGCGGCGGCCAACGCGGCCGCGGGCTGAGGCAGATCCCTGGGGGGCGGGCCGTACCCCCCGCGGGGCCGGCCCGGGGGGCGGCCCCGCGGCTGCCCGCCGTGGGGGCAGGGCCCGGCGGGCTGCCGTGCCGTCCCGGCCGGGAGGTGCCCCCCGCCCCCGCCGGGCCCGGCCTGCCCGGCGCAACGCCCCGCCAGAGGGCGCCGATCACCGAGGACGAAGCGAGGAGTGCGATGGGAGAGCCGCCCGCCGCGAAGGTGCCGGCGCCGCAGGGTGACCCCGCGGCCGGCGGGCCCGGCGACGACACGGGCCCGACGGCCCCGGCACGGCAGCCGGCCGCCCCGGCGGGAGGCCGGACGGACACGCCCGGCGACGTGGTGATCGAGACCCGCGGCCTGGCCAAGCAGTACCGCGGCACCCTGGCCGTGGACGGCCTGGACCTCCGGGTGCCGCGCGGCAGCATCTTCGGCTTCCTCGGGCCCAACGGCTCGGGGAAGACGACGACGATCCGGATGCTCATGGGACTCGTCGAGCCGACCGCCGGCAGTGCGCACGTGCTGGGGCGGCCGATGCCGCGGGCCACCCGCAGCGTGCTGCCGAAGGTCGGCGCCCTCATCGAGGGCCCCGCGCTCTACGGCTTCCTGTCCGGCCGGGACAATCTGCTGCGCCTCGACGCCGCGGACCCGACCGCCGACCCGCGCACCCGCAGGGCCCGGGTCGCCTCGGCGCTGGACCGGGTGGGCCTGACCGCGGCCGCGGGCAAGAAGGCGAAGGCCTATTCGCTGGGCATGAAGCAGCGGCTCGGGCTCGCGTCCGCGCTGCTCCAGCAGCGCGAGCTGCTGGTGCTGGACGAGCCGACCAACGGCCTCGACCCGCAGGGCATGCGGGAGATCCGCGGCCTGGTCCGGGAGCTGGCCGACGACGGCACGACCGTCTTCCTGTCCTCGCACCTGCTGGACGAGATCGAGCAGGTCTGCACGCACGCCGCCGTGATGGCCCGCGGCCGGCTCGTCACCCAGGGGCCGGTGGCGGAGCTGGCCGCCGGGACCCGCGGCCGCCTCGCCGTCACCACGCCGGACCGGGCCGAGGCGGTGCGGGTCCTGACCGAGCACGGCGTGACGGGCGTCCTGGCCGATCCGCACACCGCCGAGGTGACGGGCGAACTGCCCGCCGATCCGCCCGACCTGGCGGAGCTGAACGCCGCCCTGGTGGCGGCGGGTGTCCGGGTCCGCGGCTTCGGCCTGCGCCGCCCGTCGCTGGAGGACGCTTTCGTGGCACTGACGGGGGAGGGCTTCGATGTCGCAGGCTGAGACGTCGGCAGGGCCGGCGGACGCACAGGGCGCGGCCGCGCCGCAGGTACCGGCCCCGGCCGCCGGGAGCCCCGGCCCGCGGGAAGCAGCCGTCCCCGCCGGGGAGAAGGCGGCCCGCGGGCCCGCCGCCGGCGCCGCGGCGCCCGTACCCGCCGGGCGTGCCCCGCGCGCGGCCTGGTCGCTCGGCCTCTTCCGGTCCGAGCTGGTGACCGTCTTCCGCCGGGCGCGGACGATGGCGCTGCTCGGCGTGCTGGCCGGTGTCCCCCTCCTGGTGGGCATCGCCATCCGGATCGAGACCCGCGACGGCGGCTCCGTCGCGGGCAACGACGGCGGCGGTCCCGCCTTCCTGGAGCAGGTCAGCAACAACGGCCTCTTCCTCGCCTTCGCCTCCCTCGCCGCCACGCTCCCCTTCTTCCTCCCGATGGCCATCGGCGTGGTCGGCGGCGACGCCGTCGCGGGAGAGGCCGCCACCGGCACCCTGCGCTATCTGCTGGTCGCCCCGGCCGGCCGCACGCGCCTGCTGCTGGCCAAATACGCCTCGGTGCTGGTCTTCTGCGTCGCCGCGACGCTCACGGTCGTCCTCTCCGCGGTGATCGTGGGCTTCAGCCTCTTCCCGGTCGGCGACGTGACGCTGCTGTCCGGCGACACGGTCTCCCTGTCCGACGGCATCCTGCGCGGGCTGCTCATCGCCCTGCTGGTGGCGGCCTCCCTGATCGGCCTGGCCGCGCTGGGCCTGTTCATCTCCACCCTGACCGACAGCGGCATCGGCGCGATGGCGGCGACGGTCGGCCTGCTCATCACCGTCCAGATCGTCAACAGCATCCCCCAGCTGCACGTCCTGCAGCCCTATCTGTTCCCCCACTACTGGCTGAGCTTCGCCGACGTGATGCGCGCCCCCGTCATATGGACCGGCATCCTGAAGAACCTGGCCCTCCAGGCCCTCTACGCAGCGGTCTTCGGCTCCGCGGCATGGGCCCGCTTCACCACCCGCGACATCACGGCGTAGGCCCGGGCCCCCCAACCCCGCGGCCTCTTCCCGGCTGCGGGGACGGAGTGCCTCCCGTTCGTGCAAGAGGCAACAACTTCGCACGTCCGCTGATCGGGCTGTTTACATGCTCATGATCTGCTGTTAGCTTCACGTCAGTGGGAGCGCTCCCATAGGCGCGTCCACATCACAGTTTCTCCCCCCACTCCGCCCCTGAGGACCCGGCTGCGGTGGACCACGGCCTCGGGGACGTCGCCGGAAAGGTCACCACTGTGAACAAGAAGAGGCAGCTCTCTTTACTCGCCGTCCTGGCGACGCTGCTCTCGGCCCTCGGCATCGTCTTCCTGACGCAGGGCCAGGCCCAGGCGCACGGCGTCGCGATGATGCCCGGCTCCAGAACGTATCTGTGCTACCAGGACGCGAAGACGGCCTCGGGCGCGCTCCAGCCGACCAACCCGGCGTGTGCCGCGGCGGTCGCGCAGAGCGGCACGACGCCGCTCTACAACTGGTTCGCCGTCCTGGACTCCAACGCGGGCGGCAGGAACGTGGGCTACGTGCCCGACGGCACGATCTGCAGCGCGGGCAACAAGTCGCCGTACGACTTCTCCGCGTACAGCGCCGCCCGTGACGACTGGCCCAAGACGCACCTGACCTCGGGCTCGTCGATCCAGCTCCAGTACAGCAACTGGGCGCAGCACCCGGGCACCTTCCACGTCTACCTCACCAAGCAGGGCTGGTCCCCGACCACCCCGCTGGCGTGGGCGGACATGACCGAGATCAGCTCCACCACCAACCCGCCCGCCGTGGGCTCGCCCGGCACGGACGGCGGCCACTACTACTGGGACCAGGCGCTGCCCGCGGGCCGCTCCGGTTCCGCCATGCTGTTCATCCAGTGGGTCCGCTCGGACAGCAACGAGAACTTCTTCTCCTGCTCCGACATCGTCTTCGACGGCGGCCACGGTGAGGTGACGGGTATCCACAACGGCACCAGCACGACCGGTGGCACGACCGGTGGTACCACGACCCCGCCCACCTCCCCGTCCACGACGCCCCCCACGAGCCCGTCGACCACGCCGCCCACCTCCACGCCGCCGACCAGCATGCCGCCGGTGGACGGCGCCTGCATGGCGATGTACTCGGTGACGAGCTCCTGGAGCGGCGGTTTCCAGGGCTCGGTCGAGGTCATGAACCACGGCACGTCGCCGTCCGGCCACTGGACGGTGAACTGGACGCTGGGCAACGGCACCACGATCAACCAGTTGTGGAACGGAGCCCTGACCACCAGCGGCACCAAGGTGACGGTGAAGGACGCCGGCTACAACGGAACGATCGCGCCGGACGGCAACACGACGTTCGGCTTCACGGCGAATTCGTCCCAGGGCATCAACACCCCGAACGGCTCCATCACCTGCTCCTTCTCCTGACCGGAGCGTCATGAGCGGCCCCGCGGGTACGGCGTACCCGCGGGGCCGCGGCACGTCCGGGGTCCCCGCGGATACGCCGCCTAGCGGCCCCCCGCGGCCCGGTCGGCCTGCGCCCTCGCGTCGTCCGCGAGGCCTGCGAGCCGCGTGACGATGTCCCGCCCGCTCTCCACGACCGGTCCCAGCCGGGCGACGATCTCGCGGCTCGCGACGCTGTCGGGCGCCTCGATCCGCCGGTCGATCTCGGCCAGGGTGCGCTCCAGCCGCAGCTTGTGCTGCGCGAGGTAGGCCGCGACCGCGTCGAGGAGCGTGTTCCCCTGCTCCCTGGCGGCGTCCACGAAGGCGTCCCTGATCTGGTCGGCCTGCCCGTCGATGAGCTGCTTGCGCTGGGTCCGCGCCTTCTGGAGGGTGGACTCCCGCTCCCGCACCATGTCCGTGACCTTCGCCAGTGCGATGGCGGCGGCGACCGTCGCGGTGACGGGGAAGGCCACCACGGCCAGGCTCGCGCCCGCCAGGCCCATCGCGACCCCGCCCACGACGGGGCTCGCCACGGTGATGGTGGTGGCCGCCGCCTTCACGAGGCCGTAGGCGCCCAGCGGCCGCCGCCCCTCGTCGGAGAGCAGGACGGCCCGGCTGTCGAACGCCTCCCAGACGACCAGCTCCGATTCGGTGGCGCTCTCGCCCTGGACGCCGTGCAGCCCCACGGCGGCACGCTCGTTGAGATCGGCCAGCTGCTGCTGCCACAGCAGGTCGGGTCCGCCCGCGGCGGCGATCCACTCGGAGTAGATCTCCACCTGGCGGACGTTGATCTCGCTGACGTGCTCGGCCTTGAGGTCGCCCTCGTCGATCAGGCGGTCCAGCCCCGCGTGCAGTTCCGCCGCCAGATCGCCGAACGAGCGCTGCACGACGCGCAGGGCGCGGGCCAGGTCGTGGCCCAGGTCGGACAGCACCTTCTCCGTGGCCCGTGCCACGCGGTCGAGCCGCTCGCTCACGCCGGCCCGCCGGTTCTCCAGATCGGCCACCGACACCTGGTGGGTGGCGAGGGTGTCCGCGAGCGGCCGGCGCAGCAGCCGGACGAGTCCCACCGCCTCGTCGGCGACCTGCGCCAGGTGGCGCTGCCCCACCCCGCCCTCGATCACGTCGGTGAGCTTGCGGCGCAGGTCGTCCATCCGGCTGTTGCGGCCGACCGAGTTCCCGCCGGTGCCGGTGGCCGCGCCCGCGGCGTCGGCGAACGCGGCCTGCGCCTCCCAGGCGGGCGACACGGGGAAGAAGCCCTCGCCGACGAAGTCGTGCGGGGAGCCGGGCGAGCCGCCGAAGCGCTCGCGCAGGTAGGCGTTGCTGCGTTCCCTGGCGTTCTTCCAGGCGGAGCGGCCGTCCTCCACCTGTGTCGCGCGGTCGATTCCGGTGAGCACCCAGATGACCTGCCGGCCGGTGCGCAGCCGGTAGCCGTACAGCTCCCGCATCAGGTCGAGGTGGTGGGCGTCGGGGCCGGACGTCGCGTGGCTGACATAGAGGAAGCAGTCCGCCTGGTCCCACGCCTCCTTCATGATGAGGTCCAGCTCGTCGTCGTCGGCCGATCCCGCGCCCGGCAGGTCGTACAGCTTGGCGGGCAGCCGGTAGTCGGAGACGAGGAGTTCGATCTGCACCACCCGGCGGCCCCGGTGCTCCGGCAGCCGGCTCGAACGGTCCCCGTCCACCGCCCCGTAGGCGGCCATGACCTCGGGGGACGGATCCGGGCCGATGTCCGTCCAGGGCGCGTGCGAGGGCGAGTCGGCGAACTGCACCCGCAGGAAGCCGCGCCCGGAGGCGAAGCCCGTCCCGTCGTCCTCGACGGGGACCACGGTCGTCGGGCAGGCCGTGGTGGCGTTGACGCCGATGGGCAGGATGCCGGTGTAGCTGTCCTGGATGTCACCCTCGTCGTCGGTCATCAGGTCGTACGACAGGCGCCCCTGGAGACCGCTGATCAGGAAGCTCTTCCCGGACGACTGCCGGCCGACGAGCCCGACGTTGAGCCGGCTGGACAGGGCGCGGTTGCGCAGCCCGCGTAACCGCCCGACCTCGGCGTCGACCAGTGCGGCCGGCGGGGCGAGCTCGCCCAGCGTCCCGAGCGAGCGGGCCCAGATCTCGGCCTTGACGAGGTTCCCGGTCAGTTCGTCACGAAGCTCGTCAATCGACGTCATGCCCACCCTTTTAGCGCACTGCGGACCGCCGGGGCGGCGGATTGCCGCAAGTGGCGGCGGGGGCCGGTCCGCGCCCGCGGGCTCACGCCGTGAAGAACGTCTTCGCCCGCAGCGCCGCGTCCTCGTCCGCCGTGACCTGGCCGGGGCGGGTCGCGCTGGCCAGGAGGGTGCCGCGGAAGTCCATGCGCATGTAGTCGGCCGTCCTGGCGAGGGTGCCGATCAGGGGGTCGGCGTCGGAGTGGTCGGCGCCGGCCAGGGCGGTGACGGCCCAGAGGCGGCGCCCGGCCATCCGGGAGCGGAAGTCGAGGCCGGGGACGCGCATCCACCCGGACCAGTGGTCGAGGTACTGCTTCGTCGGCGTCGAGAGGGAGTACCAGTAGAGGGGGGAGGCGATGACCAGGTCCGTCGCGTCGAGGGTCGCGTCCAGGAGGGTGCGGGCGTTGCCGGTGGGCTCGGGGTAGGTGCCGTCGCCGGAGTGGCGGACGTCGGTGAACGCCGGGAGCGTCAGCTCGGCGAGCCGCACCCAGTGCTGCTCGGCGTCGGCGGGGAGGGCGGCCGCGGCCTGCTGTGCCAGCGCCTCGGTGTTGCCGCCCGCGCGGGTGCTGCCGAGGAGGAAGAGGAAGCGTCGGCCGGTGAAGTCATGCATGTGCATATATTGCGTTCCGCACATTACTGGCGTCAACCGGGCCCGGGGGGATCCCCGTCACACCCGCGGGGGGGCGTTCGGGACACCCGTGCGGCCCGGGGTCAGGACCGGGCCGCACGGGTGGTCGGGGTGAGCACCGCGGCCGGGCTCAGGGGCGGGAGGGCTCCAGTGCGCGCGTACGCTCCGGCTCACCCGCGCGCAGCACGCCCGCCGCCCCCGCCGTCACCGCGCACAGCAGCGTCAGCAGCAGGAACGTGTGGTTCAGCGCCGTCACGTGGGTCAGCCAGCCGATGACGGCCGGGCCCGCGAGCATGCCGAGGTAGCCGAGGCCCGCGACGCGTGAGACGTTGGCGCCCGCCGCCGCGGGATCGGCGTGCCCGGCGGCGCTGAACAGCTGCGGGACGCTGCCCGCCAGGCCCAGGCCGAACAGCGCCCAGCCCACGAAGGCGCCCCACGTCCACGGGGTGAGGGCGGTGGCGGTGATCCCCACGGCGGCGAGCGCCGAGCCGTACCGCAGGATCGCCATGGAGCCGAAGCGCGCGGAGACGCGGTCGGCGAGCAGCCGGCCCGCCGTCATCGCCGCGGCGAAGGTGCCGTAGCCGAAGGCCGCGGTGCCGGCGGGGGCGCCGAGGACGTCCTTGAGGTGCAGCGCGCTCCAGTCGTTCGCGGCGCCCTCGCACAGCATGCTCATGAAGGCCAGCCCGGCGAGGACACGGATGTGGCGCGAGCCGCCCCGCCGCCCGGCCTGCGCCGCCGCCTCCCGGGGAGCCGCCGGAGGGGCCGGAGCGGCCGGAGCCGCCGGCAGCAGCAGGGGCGCCGCCGCCAGGGCGACGAGCACGCCGGCCGCCCCCGACACCGCGAGCACCGCCGCCGTCCCCAGGCCCGCGGCCGCGGCGCCCGCCGCGACGAGGGAGGCCAGCACGCCGCCCACGGAGAAGGTCGCGTGGAAGGCCGACATGACCGGACGCGCGTACGCCTTCTCCACGTGCACGGCGTGCGCGTTCATGCTGACGTCCAGGCAGCCGTTGCAGAAACCGAAGAGCAGCAGCGCGCCCGCGAGGGTCCACGGGCTGCGGGACAGGCCCGGCAGGGCCAGCGCGGCCGCGCACAGCACACCGGAGGCGGGGACGACGAGGCGTGTCCCGAGCCGGTCGGCGAGCGGGCCGGCCACCCGCATGCCGAGGAACGCCCCGAGTCCGAGGAGCACCAGCAGCCCGCCCAGCGTGGCGTGGCTGATGCCCACCCGGTCCTCGACCGCGGGGATGTGCACGACCCAGACGCCCATGAGGGTGCCGTTGAGCACGAAGTAGACGAAGGTCGCCACACGGGCGGCCCGGAGAGCGCGTTCCATGCCCGCCACCATAACGAACACAATAGTTGTGCGAAAGTGCGGCATTCGAACAGCTTGTTTGTGCGTAGGGAGATGGTGTTCAATCACCGCATGGGCAACACCGACCGTCACGGGCTGATCGCCCAGGCCGTACGGGACGCGGGCAGCGCCACGGTGCAGGCGCTCGCCGAGCTGACCGGCGCCTCGGAGATGACCATCCGGCGCGATCTCGACGCACTCGCCGCGCAGGGCGTCCTCGAACGCGTCCGGGGCGGCGCCCGCAGCCTGCTGCTCCGCGGCGACGAGCCGCCCTTCGCACTGCGCGCGCACGAGGCCGTGGAGGCCAAGCAGCGGATCGCCGCCGAGGTGGACTCCCTGATCGCGGACGGCGAGACGGTGCTGCTCGACAGCGGCACCACCTGCCTGGAGGTCGCCCGGCTGCTGCGCGGCCGGCCCGTCACGGTGATGCCGCTGTCCCTCCAGGCCGTCCACCTGCTCAGCGACGCCCCCACCGCCACCACCCTCATGGTGCCCGGCGGCAAGCCCCGCGCCGCCGAAGGCGCCCTCACCGGCCCGCTCACCCTCGCCTCGCTCGCCGCCCTGCGCTTCGACACCGCCGTCCTGGGCTGCTGCGGCCTCAGCGCGGCCGAGGGCCTCACGGCGTACGACCTCGACGAGGCCGCGGTGAAGAAGGCGGCCATCGCCTCCAGCCGCCGTGTCGTCCTCGCCACGGACGGCGGCAAGTTCGGCCGCACCGCCTACGCGTACGTCGGCCCGGCCGGTCTCCTGCACACCGTGGTCACCGACCCCACCGCTCCCGCCGGCGAGGTGGCGGCCCTCGAAGCGGCGGGCGCCGTCGTCCGCACCGTGTGAGGCCTCACGCCGTACCGATCTCCGCCGACTCCGGGTCCTGGGCCGCGGCCGAGGCCCTCGCGCGGGCGAGCCGTGCGCGGGAGCGGCGGGCGGTGCGCAGGGCGTCGACGGTCAGCAGGACGAGGGCGGCCCACACGAGGAGGAAACCGATCCACTGCTCGCCGGTCATGGTCTCGTGGAAGTGCAGGATGCCGATCAGGAACTGGAAGACCGGCGCCAGGTACTGGAGCAGGCCCAGGGTGGACAGCGGCAGCCGGTTCGCCGACATGCCGAAGCACACCAGGGGGACCGCCGTCACGAAGCCGGCGAGGGCGAGCAGGGTCGCGTGGCCCGCGCCGTGGGAGGCGAAGGTCGAGTCGCCGCGGCCGCCGAGCACGAGCAGGAAGACCAGTGCGGGCAGGAACTGCACGGACGTCTCGGCGGCCAGCGACTCCAGCCCGCCCATCGCGATCTTCTTCTTCACCAGCCCGTAGCTGCCGAAGCTGAAGGCGAGCACGAGCGCGATCCACGGCAGCCGCCCGTAGCCCACCGCGAGCACGCCCACCGCGAGGAAGCCGATGCCGACCGCCGCCCACTGCACCGGCCGCAGCCGCTCGTGCAGCACGAGGACCGCCAGTGCGATGGTGACCAGCGGGTTGATGAAGTAGCCGAGCGAGGTCTCCACGACGTGGCCGGCGTTGACGGCCCAGATGTACGTGCCCCAGTTGACCGACACCGTCGCCGCGGCGACCGCGACCAGCGCGAGCCGCCGCGGCTGCCGTATCAGCTCGCCGAGCCAGGCCCAGCGGCGCAGCACCAGCAGCAGCGCGGCGACGACCACCAGTGACCACACCATCCGGTGGGCCAGGATCTCCCCGGCACCGGCCGGTTCCAGCAGCGGCCAGTACAGCGGGAAGAGGCCCCACATGCCGTATGCCGCGAAGCCGTAGAGCAGTCCTGCGCGCTTGTCGCCCATCGCCCCGACCCGTCCTCCCCGCACCTCGCGTGCGCGTCGTGCCGCCGCCGTACGTGCTCCCCGGCGAACGGACGCGGTACGGACCCCGGTACGGGGGCGGCCCTTACGACGGTAGCGGTCCGCGGCACGCGCACGCCAGGGGCATTCCGCGGATCGGTCCTGACACGTATGCCGTGGCCTACGCCGGCCCACCGAACGCGCGCAGCCCGGCCGCGACGGTCTCCCGCAGCGGTGTCGTCGGGCGCCCGATGAGCCGGGACAGGTCGCCGCTCGTCCCCGCGAGGCGACCGCGCGCGATCGCGTCGTCCACGTCCACCAGCACCTCGGCGAACGCCGCCGGCACCCCGGCACCCGTCAGGATCTCCAGCCGCTGCTCACCGCTGATGTCCTGGTACGCCACCGGCCGCCCGGACAGCTCCGCGACCACGGCCGCGTATTCCGGGAAGCTCCACGCGGTGTCGCCGCTCAGCTCGTACGCCCGGTTCTCGTGGCCGTCGGTCGCCAGGACCGCCGCGGCCGCGGCGGCGTAGTCCGCGCGGGCCGCCGACGCGACCCGGCCCTCCCCGGCGTTGCCGATGATCACGCCGTGCTCCAGCACCGCGGGCAGGTTCGCGGTGTAGACCTCGGTGTACCAGCCGTTGCGCAGCAGCACGTACGGCACGCCGGAGGCCGTCACCAGCTCCTCCGTCGCCCGGTGCTCGTCCGCGAGCGTGAAGTCCGCCGCCGGGCCGCCCAGCACGCTGGTGTACGCCAGCAGGGCGGCGCCGGCCTTCGCCGCCGCGTCGATCACCGCGCTGTGCTGCGGCATCCGGCGGCCGACCTCGTTGCCCGAGACGAGCAGGACGCGGTCGCCCGCGGCGAAGGCCCCCGCGAGCGTCCCGGGCGCGTCGTAGTCGGCGACACGCACCTCCACGCCCTGCGCGGCGAGATCCGCCGCCTTGCCGCGGTCGCGGACGACCGCCGCGATGGCGTCCGGGGCCACGCCCCGGGCCAGCAGGTCCGCGATGACGAGGCGGCCGAGCTGGCCGGTGGCTCCGGTGACGGCGATGCTCACGTTGTTCCTCCGGGGATACGCACGGGGTGGCTCGCCCTCACCGTATCCGGGCCCGCCGGCCGGAGCCCGCCGCAGGGGGACGCCCCCCGAGCCGCACATGCCCGCGCGGGCCACACGTCGTCAGGGGCGCGGGGAACCGCGCGGCAGGCCCCACCGGGGCCGGGGCCGGATACCGGCCCGGAGGTCTGCGCGGTCCGGTCCGGACCACCGGCCTGTGGTGGGTTGCCCGCGCACTTCCCCGCGCCCCTGACGGGCACGGCCCTACGTCAGGACACCGTCCAGGTGTCGCCGCCGGCGAGGAGGGACGCGAGGTCGCCCTCGCCCGTGGCCGCGACGGCGGAGTCGAGCTGCTCGGCCATCTGCGTGTCGTAGACGGGCCGCGTGACGTCGCGGAAGATCCCGATCGGCGTCGGCTGGTCCAGCCGCGACAGCGCGAAGGCCGTCGACGGCCCGGCCGCGTGCGTGTCGTGGACGAGCGCCTGGCCCGCGGGGTCCGGCAGCTCGGTGAAGGCCAGCTCACCCGTGGCGGGGTCGCGGACGACCCCGTGCCCGTCGCCGAGCGTGATCGGCTGCCCGTGCTCCAGCCGGATCACCGCGTCGGCCGAGTCCTTGATCGCGTCGAACGCGCCGTCGTTGAAGATCGGGCAGTTCTGGTAGATCTCGACGAGCGCGGTGCCGTGGTGCTCGGCGGCCGCGCGCAGCACGGACTGCAGGTGCTTGCGGTCGGAGTCGATGGTCCGCGCCACGAACGTGGCCTCCGCGCCGAGGGCGAGGGAGACGGGGTTGAAGGGCGCGTCGAGCGAGCCCATGGGCGTGGACTTGGTGATCTTCCCGGTCTCGGACGTCGGGCTGTACTGGCCCTTCGTCAGGCCGTAGATCCGGTTGTTGAACAGCAGGATCTTGAGGTTGACGTTGCGGCGCAGCGCGTGGATGAGGTGGTTGCCGCCGATCGAGAGGGCGTCGCCGTCACCGGTGACGACCCAGACGGACAGGTCGCGGCGCGAGGTCGCGAGGCCGGTCGCGATGGCGGGGGCACGCCCGTGGATGGAGTGCATGCCGTAGGTGTTCATGTAGTACGGGAAGCGCGACGAGCAGCCGATCCCGGAGATGAACACCACGTTCTCGCGGGCGAGGCCCAGCTCGGGCATGAAGGACTGGACGGCGGCCAGCACGGCGTAGTCACCGCAGCCGGGGCACCAGCGCACCTCCTGGTCGGACTTGAAGTCCTTCATGGTCTGCTTGGCGGTCGCCTTGGGGACCAGCGTCAGCGCCTCAGACATCTGCGTTCTCCTCTGCCTTCGCGATGATCGCCTGCGCGAGCTGTTCGGCCTTGAAGGGCAGGCCGGTGACCTGGGTCAGGGACCGGGCGTCCACCAGGTACTTCGCCCGCAGCAGGTGGGCGAGCTGGCCGAGGTTCATCTCGGGCACGACGACCTTGTCGTAGCGGGCCAGCAGCGTGCCGAGGTTGGCCGGGAAGGGGTTCAGGTGGCGCAGGTGCGCCTGGGCCACCGAGAGCCCCGCGGTGCGGATGCGGCGGACGGCCGCGGTGATCGGGCCGTAGGTGGAGCCCCAGCCGATGACGAGGGTGCGGGCGCTGCCCGACGGGTCGTCGACCTCGACGTCGGGCACCTTGATGCCGTCGATCTTGGCCTGCCGGGTGCGGACCATCAGCTCGTGGTTGGCCGGGTCGTACGAGATGTTGCCCGAGCCGTTCTGCTTCTCGATGCCGCCGATGCGGTGCTCCAGACCCGCGGTGCCGGGGACGGCCCAGGGGCGGGCGAGCGTCTCCTCGTCGCGGACGTACGGCCAGAAGACACGCGAGCCGTCGGCGGTGGTGTGGTTCGGCTCGGTCGCGAACTCGACCCGCAGGTCGGGGAGTTCGTCGACGGACGGGATGCGCCAGGGCTCGGAGCCGTTGGCCAGGTAGCCGTCCGAGAGCAGGAAGACCGGGGTGCGGTAGGTGAGCGCGATCCGCGCGGCCTCCAGGGCGGCGGTGAAGCAGTCGGCCGCGGTGGCGGGGGCGACGACCGGGACGGGCGCCTCGCCGTTGCGGCCGTACATCGCCTGGAGCAGATCGGCCTGCTCGGTCTTGGTGGGCAGGCCGGTGGAGGGTCCGCCGCGCTGGATGTCGACGATCAGCAGCGGCAGTTCGAGGGAGACGGCGAGGCCGATCGTCTCGGACTTCAGCGCCACGCCGGGCCCGGAGGTGGTGGTGACGGCGAGCGAGCCGCCGAAGGCCGCGCCCAGGGCGGCGCCGATCGCCGCGATCTCGTCCTCGGCCTGGAAGGTCCGCACGCCGAAGTTCTTGTGCCGCGACAGCTCGTGGAGGATGTCGGAGGCCGGCGTGATCGGGTACGAGCCGAGGTAGAGCGGCAGCTGCGAGCGCTGCGAGGCGGCGACGAGGCCGTACGCGAGCGCCAGGTTGCCGGAGATGTTGCGGTAGGTGCCCTGGGGGAAGGCCGCCGAGGCGGGCGCGACCTCGTAGGAGACCGCGAAGTCCTCGGTGGTCTCGCCGAAGTTCCACCCCGCGCGGAAGGCGGTGATGTTCGCCTGTGCGATCTCCGGCTTCTTGGCGAACTTCCGCAGCAGGAAGGCCTCGGTGTTCTCCGTGGGGCGGTGGTACATCCACGACAGCAGACCGAGGGCGAACATGTTCTTGGCCCGCTCGGCGTCCTTGCGCGCCAGGCCGCTGTCCTTGAGCGCCTCCAGCGTCAGCGACGTCAGCGGCACCCGGTGCACCGCGTAGGCGGCGAGGGTGTCGTCGTCCAGCGGGCTGGTGGCCCAGCCGACCTTCGCGAGGGCGCGCTTGGTGAACTCGTCGGTGTCCACGATGATCTCCGCGCCGCGCGGCAGATCGCCCAGATTCGCCTTCAGCGCCGCCGGGTTCATCGCCACCAGCACGTCCGGCGCGTCGCCGGGGGTGAGGATGTCGTGGTCGGCGAAGTGCAGCTGGAAGGACGAGACACCGGGCAGGGTGCCTGCGGGGGCGCGGATCTCGGCCGGGAAGTTCGGCAGGGTGGAAAGGTCGTTGCCGAACGACGCCGTCTCCGAGGTGAACCGGTCACCCGTCAACTGCATGCCGTCGCCCGAGTCACCGGCGAAGCGGATGATCACGCGGTCGAGCCGCTTGGTCTCCTTGGCCGGGCTGCGCTGTTCGCCGAGTACGTCGACCACTGCGGGCGACTCGTCCGCGGTGGCCGCGGCAATGGGGCTGCTGACCTGGCTGGTCACGGGTGGGGCCCTCCTTCGAGGCTGCGGCTCACCGTCATCGTACGGGCGTTAGGGTGCCCTTCCCGGGACGTCCCGCTATCTGGAAGGGCCACGTATCGCCAATTCTTCCATATACCGAGACGGCGTCTCGATATATGGAATATCTGGAGGGCGAGAGGCCGCGTACCTCAGGAGTTGAGGTAGGTGAGCACCGCGAGCACCCGACGGTGATCCCCGTCACTAGGGGCCAGCCCCAGCTTCAGGAAGATGTTGCTGACGTGCTTCTCCACCGCGCCGTCGCTTACCACGAGCTGCTTGGCGACGGCTGAATTGGTGCGACCCTCGGCCATGAGGCCCAGGACCTCGCGTTCTCGCGGAGTGAGACGGACCAGCACGTCCTGCTTGCGGCTGCGGCCGAGCAGCTGGGCCACCACCTCCGGATCCAGCGCGGTGCCCCCCTCGGCCACCCTGACCACGGCATCCACGAATTCCCTGACGTCCGCGACGCGGTCCTTGAGCAGGTAGCCGACACCCCGGCTGCTGCCCGCGATCAGCTCGGTCGCGTACTGCTCTTCCACATACTGAGACAGGACGAGCACGCCGACCTGCGGATGGTCGCGGCGCAGCTGCACCGCGGCCCGGACGCCCTCGTCCGTGTGGGTCGGCGGCATGCGCACGTCGGCCACCACCACGTCCGGCGCGGCACCCGCCGCCACCAGCTCGTCGACCGCCTTGATCAGGCCCACCGCGTCGCCGACACCGGCCACCACCTCGTGGCCCCGGTCGGTCAGCAGCCGCGTCAGGCCCTCCCGCAGCAGTACCGAATCCTCGGCGATGACCACTCGCACCCTGTCCTCCACCGTCGCGTTCCCCCGTGTCCGTGTGACCCGACCAGCATCCCAGCATCGGCGGCCGGATGGGGAATACGGTTTCTCCTGGGCAAGGTTGCGCCCCCGAATGCCGGGTGGCCGCCGGCGACCGCGGACCGCGGGCACCGGCGGCCGGGGAGAGGAGTGCGTGTGCACGCGGTGGGATTCGATGTCAACGGCGGACCCGAGGTGCTGCGGCCGAGGGAACTGCCGACCCCCGTTCCGGGGCCCGGCCAGGTGCTGCTCAAGGTCGCCTACGCGGGCGTCAACTACGGCGAGCTCCAGCACGTCCTCGGCGACTTCGGGCCGCCCCAGGGGCCGGGCGGCGTCGACGTGCCCGGCCTGGAGGCCTCCGGCGAGGTCGCCGCGCTCGGCTCCGGCGTCACCGGACTCGCGGTCGGCGATCCGGTCGCCGCCTACCTGCCCGAAGGCGGCGGCTACGCGGAGTACGCCGTCGCGCCCGCGGAGTTCGTCTTCCCCCTGGACGGCATCCCGCTGCGCGAGGGCGGCGGCGCGGCGCTCGTCCTCACCACCGCCTACGGCGTGCTCACCGGCGCCGCCAGGCTCCGGGCCGGCGAGACCGTCCTCGTCCACGCCGCCGCGGGCGGGGTCGGCTCGGCCGCGGCCCAGATCTCCCGGGCGCTCGGCGCGGCCGTCGTCCACGGCACCGTCGGCAGCCCCGAGAAGGCGGAGTACGCCAAGCGCTTCGGTTACGACGCGATCCACCTGCGTTCCGACTTCGCCGACCGGCTGCGCGACATCGACGTCGTCCTCGACCCCGTCGGCGGGCAGACCCGCCTCAGCAGCCTCGCGCTGCTCGCCCCCTTCGGCCGGCTCGCCGTCTACGGGGAGGCGGCGCGCGAGCCGGACCTGACGCTGCCGGTGCTGCCCTTCTGGAAGAGCAACCGCTCGCTGGTGGGCTACAACATCGGCGACCTCGCCCGCCGGGCCCCGCGCACCGTGCGCGGCCACGCGCTGTCCGCCTTCGCGCTGCTCGCCGCCGGCACGATCCGCCTGGACATCTCCGCCGAGCTGCCCCTCGACAGCGCCGCCGAGGCCCACGAGGCGATGCGCGCGGGCCGCAACGTCGGCAAGACCCTGCTCGCGGTCAACCCGCGGCTGAGCTGAGGCGGGGCGCGGCGCACCCCCCGTCCGGACGGTGGACGGGGGGTGCGGGGCTCTTGTCCGCCGGGGCGGTCAGGCGCGCCAGGGGAGTTCGGCGGTGATCCGGGTCGGGCCGCCCGCGGGGGAGTCGACGGCGAGGACACCGTCCACCGAGTCCAGCCGCTCGGCGAGTCCCGCCAGGCCCGAACCGGCGGAGAGGTCGGCACCGCCGGTCCCGTTGTCCGTCACGTGCACCATCAGCCGGTCCTCGACCTGCCACACGTCGACCGTCGCCCGCGACGCCCCGCTGTGCTTGCTGACGTTCTGCAGCAGCTCCGACACCGTGAAGTACGCGATGCCCTCGATCGCCGGCACCGGCCGCGCCGGCAGGTCCACCGTCACCGCCACCGGCACCGTGCAGCGCGTCGCGACCGCCGACAGCGCCGGGCCCAGGCCCCGGTCGGTGAGGATCGCCGGGTGGATGCCGCGGGCCAGGTCGCGCAGCTCCTGGAGCGCGATCTTGACCTCGCCGTGCGCCTCCTCGACCATCACCGCGCCCGCCGCCGGGTCCTCCAGCAGCTTCTCCTTCGCCAGGCCCAGCTCCATCGCGAGCGCCACCAGCCGGGCCTGCGCCCCGTCGTGCAGATCGCGCTCGATGCGCCGCAGGTCCGCCGAGGCGGTGTCCACGACCACCCCGCGGTCCGCCTCCAGCTCCGTGACCCGGTCGTCCAGCCGCGACGGCCCGAGCAGCCCGTGCACCAGCAGCCGGTCGACGTGCGCCATGCCGCGGATCAGCCACGGCGTGAGCAGCACCAGCAGCGCGCCGACCACCACGGCCAGCGCCAGGTCCGCCGGGGTGTGCAGCGTCCAGCCGTGCGAGCCGTTGTCGAAGATCTCCAGGCCCTGCCGGTCGGTGTAGGCCGGGAAGACCCACTGCCACAGCGGGTACGTCAGCAGGCCCCAGCCGTACGTCATGAAGGTGACCGACGCGACGAAGGTGGTGACACCCCACGGGAAGTGCACCAGCGTGTAGACCGCGTGCCGCCAGTTGACGCCGCTGCCGAGCTGGGAACCGAGGCGGGCGAGGAAGCCCTTGCCCCTCGTGCGGGCGGGACCGGGCTCGTCCACCTCCAGCCACAGCAGGCGGCGGGCCCGCGCCCGCTCCATCCGCCCGATCGCCCGGCACCCCAGCAGGGACACCACCAGCAGCGGCAGCCCGACGAACGTGATCAGCAGGCCCGCGCTCAGCGAGAGCATCGTGACCGTCCAGACGAAGCCGGCGATGCCGATCGGGAGATTCAGCACCGCGTACCCGAACTCGCGCCAGGTGCGGGCCTCGAAGGGGGCGCGCACCGCGAGGGGGAGGCGGTGCTCTCCCGCGGGGGATGACGACTGCGGCGGCTGGCCGTACGCCATGGTCGGTACCGTCCTCTCGGGGCTCATGCTCATGCTTCTACCTTCGCCATGCGGCCGCCGCTTTCCCATGCGGCCGCCCGCCCTCTCCGGGGTGGGGCTATCCCCCCTACCCCGGACGGGCTCCCGGCGCCCCGGGCCGCCTCCCGCGGTGGGTCGCGCGGCCTTCCCGCCGTCGTGGCTGATCGCGCAGCTCCCCGCGCCCCGGAAAACGCCTGCCCTCCCACGCAAGGACACCGCACATGCGTGGGAGGGCAGCAGTCAGGGGCACGGGGAGCTGCGCGACGAGCCGCCCGCCGGCGGAAGGCCGCGGACGCCACCCCAGGGGGCGGTCCGGGGCGCAGCCCGCCGGGCGGACCGCCGGTCAGCGGCGGCCCCGCCAGGGCAGTTCGGCCGTGACGACGGTGGGGCCCCCGACGGGCGAGTCGACGACGAACAGCCCGTCGACGGAGTCGAGGCGCTCCGTCAGGCCGGCCAGCCCCGAGCCGCCGGCGAGATCCGCCCCACCGCGCCCGTCGTCCCGGACCTGGATCATGAGCCGGTCGTCCGTCCGCCACACGTCCACCGTGGCGCGCGCCGCGCCGCTGTGCTTGCTGACGTTCTGCAGCAGCTCCGACACGGTGAAGTACGCGATGCCCTCGATCGCCTCGGCCGGCCGCGCCGGCAGGTCCACCGTCACCGAGACGGGCACGGTGCAGCGCCCCGCGACCGACGAGAGCGCGGCGTCCAGCCCGCGGTCGGTGAGGATCGCGGGGTGGATGCCGCGGGCCAGGTCGCGCAGCTCCTGGAGCGCGATCTTGACCTCGCCGTGCGCCTCGCCGACCATGCGCGCCGCGGCCTCGGGGTCTTCGAGGAGCTTCTCCCGGGCGAGGCCGAGGTCCATCGCGAGCGCGACGAGCCGCGCCTGCGCCCCGTCGTGGAGGTCGCGCTCGATGCGCCGCATGTCCGCCGCCGCGGTGTCGACGACGACCCCGCGGTCGGACTCCAGTTCGGCGATGCGCCGCTCCAGCTCGTCGGACGGCTGGAGCAGCCCGCGCACGAGCGCCCGGTCGACGGAGGCCATCCCGCGGGCGAGGAAGGGCAGGACCGGCCAGGCCACGAAGAGCGAGGTCAGCGTCACACAGAAGGTGAAGACGCCCCACGGCAGCCGGATCGCCAGGTAGAGCGCGGAGCGCCAGGCCACCGGGTCCTTGAGCACCATCCACAGCCACTGGAGGAAGCCGAAGGTGCTGGGCCGCAGCGGGCGCGGCGACTCGACGTGCACGCCCAGCAGCCGGCGGGCGAGCGACCGCTCCACCGAGGCCAGGAAACGGCAGCCGACCAGCCCGAAGGCCAGCAGCGGCAGGCCGACGACGGTGACGGACAGTCCCGCGCCGACCGAGAGCGTCGTCACGACGTAGACGAAGCCGACGATCCCCATCGGGAGGTTGAGCAGCAGGCTCAGGATCTCCTTCCACGTCACCGCGTCGAAGGCGAAACGCGGCGGTGGAAGGGGCGCGTCGGCCGCGACGGGGCGGCCGTACGGATCGGTGCGGTCGGCTCTGCTCGCGCCGGCCGCGGTGGATGGCGAGGCGTTCATGACCCCAGCCTGCCGGGCGGGGGCGGTGCCGCGCCATGGGGTGGGTGGGTGGGCCGGGGTGGGGTTATCCCCAGGTGGCCGCCCCACCCGGGACCGCGGGCCGGGACGCGGCGGGGAGCGGCGGAGGGGCCAGGGCCTAGACTCCCTCCGTATAGATCGGCTAAAGATCCCGCCGGAACGCTGGACAGCGGTGGTCGCGGCCGATCGGTGAACGAGCGTACGAGTCGAACGAGGGGCGGACGGACGTGGACTACTTCCACGGCTACGCGGTCGTCGGCCTGGTCGCGGTCGTCGGCGTGCTCTTCGTGTCCGTCGCCTTCGCGTCCGGCCGCCTGCTGCGCCCCGTCGTGCCGACGCCGGAGAAGATGCTCACGTACGAGTGCGGGGTCGACCCGGTCGGCGGCGACTGGGCGCACACCCAGGTCCGCTACTACGTCTACGCCTACCTCTACGTGATCTTCGCCGTCGACGTGATCTTCCTCTTCCCGTGGGCGACGGTCTTCGACGCCCCCGGCTTCGGCACGGCGACACTGGCGGAGATGTTCGTCTTCCTGGGCTTCCTCGCCGTCGGGCTGCTCTACGCGTGGAAGAAGGGCGTGCTGGAATGGACCTGACCCCGGCGGAGGGCGGCGCCCGCCCGGAGCGCGCCCCCGAGACGCTGCCGGAGCCGCGCCGGCTGGGCCCGCTCGCCCGGCTCGCGCCCGAGCCGCTCAAGGTGGTCCTGAACTGGGGCCGCCGCTACAGCCTGTGGGTCTTCAACTTCGGCCTGGCGTGCTGCGCGATCGAGTTCATCGCGGCCTCCATGGCCAAGCACGACTTCATCCGGCTCGGCGTCATCCCCTTCGCACCCGGCCCCCGCCAGGCCGACCTGATGGTCGTGTCCGGCACCGTGACCGACAAGATGGCCCCGGCGGTCAAGCGGCTCTACGAGCAGATGCCCGAGCCGAAGTACGTCATCTCCTTCGGCGCCTGCTCCAACTGCGGCGGGCCCTACTGGGACTCCTACTCCGTGACGAAGGGCGTCGACCAGATCATCCCCGTCGACGTGTACGTGCCCGGCTGCCCGCCGCGGCCCGAGGCGCTGCTCCAGGGCATCCTCAAGCTCCAGGAGAAGATCGCCCGCGAGTCGACGGGCGAGCGCTACGCCGCCCCCCGGCCCTCCGCGGGCGCGCTGGCGTCCGGCCTGGTCACCCCGCCGCCGGCACCCGGGCAGAGCGGGGACCCGGCATGACGGGGTGGCTGCCGCGCGAGGCCGCGGAGATCTTCGGCCCGCAGGCCGTCGCCGAGGAGGCGTACGGCCTGCTCACGGTGGACGTGCCCGCGTCCTCGTGGGTCGCGGCGCTCACCGCCGCCCGCGACGAACTGGGCTGCACCTTCTTCGACTGGCTGAGCGCCGTCGACGAGCCGGGCAGCGGCTTCCTGGTGTGCGCGCACGTGGCCGCGCTGAGCGACGGTCCCGGCCCCGTACGCCGCCTGCTGCTGCGGACGGCCGTCGGGTACGACGCGCCCGCCCTCGACACCGCGACCGGTGTCTACGCGGGCGCGGACTGGCACGAGCGCGAGACGCACGAGATGTTCGGCGTCGCCTTCACCGGCCACCCCGGGCTCGCCCCGCTGCTGCTCCCGGAGGAGTTCGAGGGGCACCCGCTGCGCAAGGACTTCGTGCTCGCCGCCCGCGTCGCCAAGGCCTGGCCCGGCGCGAAGGAGCCGGGGGAGTCGCACGACGGAGGGCCCAAGCGGCGGCAGATGCAGCCGCCGGGGGTCCCGGACCCGAACGAATGGGGCCCGCTCAAGGGGCAGCTCCCGGCCGCCCCGGCACGTCCGGCCCGCACCGCCCGCACCCCGCGGGCCGGGGCGGCGCCGGGCGCGGGCGCCGGGGAGCGCCCCCCGCGGCGCAACCGCAGCGCGAGCGACGGCTCCGCGAGCCAGACCGGCCCGCGGCCCCCCGCGGCTCCGGACGCCCCCCCGGCCCCGGACGCCCCCTGGCAGCGCCCCACCCGCCCGGCCCCGCAGGAGCCGAAGCCCGCGGCTGAGCCCCGGCCCGCCCCGGAGGAGCCGAAGCCCGCGGCCGAGCCGAGCCCGGCCCCGCAGGAGCCGAGGCCCGCCCCGGGTGAGCCGACCGACCCGAACGAACCGCCCTCGGAAGGAGGCGAGAGCGCATGAGCGACCCGCTCGACGTCCTTCTGCGGCTCGTCGCCGTCCTCGTCGTCTTCCTGGTCTTCCCGCTGCTGGTCGGCCAGGCCGAGCACAAGGTCATGGCGCACATGCAGGGCCGCCTCGGCCCGATGTACGCGGGCGGCTTCCACGGCTGGGCGCAACTCGTCGCCGACGGCGTGAAATTCGCCCAGAAGGAGGACATCGTCCCGGCCGACGCCGACCGCCGGGTCTTCCAGATCGCGCCCGCGGTGGCGCTGCTGCCGTATCTGCTCGTCCTCGTCGCCGTGCCGGTGGGCCCGGACGGCTTCGTCGGCGAGGCGGTGGACGCCGGGCTGATCTTCGTCCTGGCGGTGATGGGCGTCGGCGTGCTCGGCTCGCTCATGGCGGGCTGGGCGTCGGCCAACAAGTTCTCGCTGCTCGGCGGCCTGCGCACGGCGGCCCAGCTGCTGGCGTACGAGCTGCCCATGCTGCTGGCCGCGGCCTCCGTGGCGATGGCGGCCGGCACCCTGTCGCTGCCCGCGATCCTGGACGGCTACCACTGGTGGTGGACGCCCTGGCAGCTGGTCGGCGGCGCCGTCTTCTTCACCGCGGGCCTCGCCGAACTCCAGCGCCCCCCGTTCGACATGCCCGTCGCCGACTCCGAGATCATCTTCGGCGCCTACACCGAGTACACCGGCCTGCGCTTCGCGCTGTTCCTGCTCGCCGAATACGCCGGGATCGTGGTGCTGTGCGCCCTGACCACGGTGCTCTTCCTCGGCGGCTGGCACGGCCCGGGCCCGGACGGCATCGGCTGGCTGTGGACGCTGCTCAAGACCGCACTGCTGTCCTTCGTCGTCATCTGGCTGCGGGTCAGCTACCCGCGGCTGCGCGAGGACCAGCTGCAGAAACTCGCGTGGACCGTGCTCATCCCGCTCGCTCTCGCCCAGATCGCCCTCACCGGCGTCGTGAAGGTGGTGACCGCGTAAGCCATGGCGCCCGCGTCCCGTATCCCCGGATCCGGCCTCGCCAAGGGCCTGGCCGTCACGCTGCGCACCATGACCCGGCGCGCCGTCACCGACCAGTACCCCGACACGCTGCCCGACCTGCCGCCGCGCAGCCGCGGTGTCATCGCGCTGTTCGAGGAGAACTGCACGGTGTGCATGCTGTGCGCGCGCGAGTGCCCGGACTGGTGCATCTACATCGACTCGCACAAGGAGACCGCGCCGCCGGCCGCCCCCGGCGGGCGCGAGCGCAGCCGGAACGTCCTGGACCGCTTCGCGATCGACTTCTCCCTGTGCATGTACTGCGGTATCTGTATCGAGGTGTGCCCCTTCGACGCGCTGTTCTGGTCACCGGAGTTCGAGTACGCGGAAACCGACATCCGGGACCTCACCCACGAACGCGACAAGCTGCGCGCGTGGATGTGGACGGTGCCCGAACCGCCCGCGCTCGACCCCGCGGCCGAGGAGCCGAAGGAGATCGCCGCCGCCCGCAAGGCCGCCGAGAAGGCCGCGGCCGCGCGCGGCACCGGCGCCTCCGGCGGCACCGCCCCCGGAGGCGGCACCGCGTGAACCACACCTACGCCGTGCACGCCTCCTCCCACCCGGGCTTCCTCTCCCCGACCGGCATCGAGATCACCTTCGTCCTGGTGGGCCTGGCCACCCTGGGCGCGGCCGTGCTGACCGTCACGACCCGGCAGCTCGTGCACGCCGCCCTCTGGCTGGTCGTCGCCCTCGGCGGCACGGCCGTCGAGTACCTGCTGCTCACCGCGGAGTTCATCGCCTGGGTGCAGGTCCTCATCTACGTCGGCTCCGTCGTCGTCCTCCTGCTCTTCGGGCTGATGCTCACCAAGGCGCCGATCGGGCGCTCACCGGACGCCGACTCCGAGAACCGCCTCGTCGCCCTCGGTGTCGCGCTCGCCTCCGCCGCCACCCTGGTGTGGGTCGTGCTGGACGGCTTCCGCAGCAGCTGGATCACCCCGCACACCCAGCAGGGCACGGACCGCGACGGCGAGTCCGTCACCGTCACGATCACCAAGGGCTCCACCCGCCTCACCGGCGAGAGCCTCTTCCGCTACTGGGTGCTGCCCTTCGAGGCCCTGTCGGTGCTGTTGCTGGCCGCGCTGGTCGGCGCGATCGTGCTGTCCCGCCGCGGCAGGGCCGCACCCCGGCCAGAGGAGCAGCGCTGATGCACGTCGCCTATCCCGCCGTCCTCGCCGTCCTCCTCTTCTGCGTCGGCCTGTACGGGGTGCTCGCCCGGCGCAACGCGATCCTCGTCCTGATGTCCGTCGAGCTCATGCTCAACGCCGTCAACCTCAACCTCGTCGCCTTCGACGCCTGGCTCGGCGACACCCTGCACTCCGGCCAGGCGCTCACCCTCTTCACCATCACCATCGCCGCCGCCGAGATCGGCCTGGGCCTGGCCATCGTGCTGCTGGTCTTCCGGCACCGCGGCAGCTCCGACATCGACCGGCTCACCGCCCTCGCCGAACCACCGCCGCACGCCGGCGCCGGCGCCGGACCCCAGCCGCCGGACACGCCGCCCGCGGGGACCACCGCCGGCGACGGGAAGGCAGAGGCCACCGCGTGAACCTGACCGCCACCGCCGCGCTCGTCCCGCTGCTGCCCTTCCTGGGCGCGGCCGCCGGACTGCTGCTCGGCCGGCGCGCCCCCGGCTTCGTCCGGCCGCTCGCCGTGCTGCCCACCGCGGCCGCCTTCGTGCTCGCCGCCGTCACCGCCGCCCGGCAGGGCACCGGCGCGCCCACCGACGCCGCCCACCGGCTGACGGTCACCGGCTCGGTGCCGATCGACCTCGCCCTGCACCTGGACGGCTTCTCGGTGCTGACCGCCGTCCTCGTCGGCCTGGTCGCCACCTGCGTGCAGCTGTACTCCGTCTCCTACCTGCGGCACGACGCGCGCTACCCCTCGTACGCCGCCCTGGTCTCGCTGTTCACCGCCGCGATGCTGCTGGTCGTCTACACCGGCGACCTGATGGTGCTGCTCGTCGGCTGGGAGGTCATGGGCATCTGCTCCTACTTCCTGGTCGGGCACTACTGGGAGACCGAGGCCGCACGTGCCGCCTCGATCAAGGCCTTCCTCGTCACCAAGCTCGGCGACGTCCCCTTCCTCATCGGGGTGTTCGCGCTCGCCGCCGACGCGCACACCTTCCGGATCACCGGCATCCTCGACGCGGCCGCGCACGGGCGACTGCACCACCCGACCGTGATCGCGCTGCTGCTCCTCGCCGGAGTGGCCGGCAAGTCCGCGCAGTTCCCGCTGCACACCTGGCTGCCCGACGCGATGGCCGGTCCCACCCCCGTCTCGGCGCTCATCCACGCCGCCACGATGGTCGCCGCGGGCATCTACCTGGTCGCCCGGCTGCTGCCGGTCTTCACCGCGTCCGCCGCCGCGCTCGCCGTCCTCGCCGTGATGGCCGCCGTGACGATGGCCGGCTCCGCGCTCGCCGCCCTCGCGCAGGACGACATCAAACGCGTGCTCGCCTACTCCACGATCGGCCAGCTCGGCTACATGGCCGGCGCGCTGGCCGTCGGCGACCGCGACGCCGCCGTCTTCCACCTCCTGTCGCACGGCGCCTTCAAGGCGCTGCTCTTCCTGGGCGCGGGCGTCGTCATCCACGCCGCCGGCACCAACTCGCTCACCGCCATGTCCCGCATGGGCAGCCTGGGCAGGCGCGTGCCCGACGCGGTGTGGACGATGGGCCTGGCGCTGGCCGCGCTCGCCGCCCTGCCGCCGCTGTCCGGCTTCTTCTCCAAGGAGTCCGTGCTGCGCGCCGCCGAGCACGCCGCCTCCGGCGACACCGCGCACGTCCCCTCCGCGGTCGGCTGGACCGTGCTCGTCGCCGGTCTGCTGACGGCACTGCTCACCGCCGCCTACGCCACCCGCCTCTTCCTGCTCGCCTTCCGCGGCACCGGCCCCGACGCCCCCGACCACGGCCGCCAGCCCGCCGCCATGACCGGCGTGCTGTGGGTGCTGGCCGTCCCCACCGCCGCCTTCGGCGGCCTGGCCTACCGCGAGCTGCCCGACTGGTTCGGCGGCGCCCCGCTCGGCCCGACCCTGCTCACCTCCCTCCTCGGCACCCTCCTGGCCCTCGCCGGAGTCGCCGTCACCTACGCCGTCTGGTCCCGCGCGGCCGCGACCCGCCGGGCCGTACCCGCCGGAGCCGTCGTCACCGCCGACCCCGACGAGGAGCCCGCGCTCGTCGAGGCCGAGGCGATTGCCACGCACAAGGAGATCTACGGCGACATCGCCGCCGCCGACGACCCCGCCGACCCCGGCCGCAGGCTGCTCGGCCCGCTGCACCCGCTCGCCGCGCACGGCTTCCGCCTGGACGCCGTCTACGCCGCGCTCTTCGTCCGCCCCGTCCTGGCCGCCGCCTCCCTCGTCCGCTTCCTCGACCGCCAGGTCGTCGAGACCTACGTCCGCGGCGCGGGCGCCACCCCGGGGCTGCTCGGTGCGGCCGTCCGCAAGGCCCAGAACGGAAACGTCCAGACCTACCTCAGCGCGCTGCTGGCCGGTGCCGTGGTGCTCGCCGTCCTCGTCGCCGTCGGAGGCTGAGAGAAACCCGTGAACGACACCGCCCTCCAGTACGTCCTCGTGGCGCTCGTGGCACTGCCGCTGCTCGGCGCGGCCGGCGCCCTGCTCCCGCCACCGCCCGGTCTGAAGGGCCGCGGCCCCGACCAGGCCGTCCTGCGCCACGGCGTGACCGTCACCGGCGCCGTCCTGATCCTCGCGATCGTCCTCGCGGCCGGCTTCGACCACGACCACCCCGCGACGATGCAGGCCGGTACGGACGTCAGCTGGATCCCCGCCCTGCGGATCCACTTCCACCTCGGCGTCGACGGCATCTCGCTCCCCCTCCTCGTCCTGACCGCGCTGCTGACCTTCCTGTGCGCGCTCTACTCGTACTTCCACCTGCCGGCCGGCGGCTCGGCGAAATCCTTCGTCGCCCTGCTGCTCCTGCTGGAGACGGGCACGCTGGCCACCTTCGCCGTCCTCGACCTGATGCTCTTCTTCCTGGCCTTCGAGACGGTCCTCGTCCCGATGTACTTCCTGATCGCCCGCTGGGGAGGCGGCGACCGGGAACGCTCGGCCCTGCGCTTCATCGTCTACACGCTCCTCGGCTCCGTGATCATGCTGCTCGGCCTGCTCCTCATCGGGATCAAAGCGGGCACATTCGACATGGTGGCACTCGCCACTGACAACGGGTCAGGTCTCAGTCACTCCACGCAGGTCATCGCCGTTCTGGCCATCGGCCTGGGCCTCGCGGTCAAGGCCCCGATGTGGCCCCTGCACAGCTGGCTCCCGGACGCCCACACCGCCGCCCCCACCGTGGGCTCGGTGCTGCTCGCGGGCGTGCTGCTCAAGATGGGCACGTACGGCCTCGTCCGCATCGTGCTGCCCGACACGCCGGACGGCATACAGACGTTCGCCCCCTACCTCGCCGCCTTCGCGGTCGTCGGCATCGTCTACGGCTCGCTCGCCTGCCTCCAGCTCGCCCGCCAGGGCAACGGCGGCGACCTCAAACGCCTCGTCGCCTACTCGTCCGTCGGCCACATGGGCTTCGTGCTCCTCGGCATCGCCTCCCTGAACCCGACCGGCGTCAACGGCGCGCTCTTCGCCAACATCGCCCACGGCCTCATCACCGGCCTGCTCTTCTTCCTCGTCGGCGCCGTCAAGGACCGCTACGGCTCCTCCGACCTCGACCGGCTCGCCGGCCGCAGCGGCGCCGCCCTCTACGGACGCGCCCCGCGGCTGGGCGGGCTGCTCGCCTTCGCCGCCGTCGCCTCGCTCGGGCTGCCCGGCCTGGCCGGCTTCTGGGGCGAGATGCTCGCGATGTTCGGCTCCTTCGAACCCGCCGCCGATCTCAGCCGCCCCGCCTACCTGGTCTTCACCGCGGTCGCTGCCTTCGGCACCCTCCTCACCGCCGCCTACCTGCTGACCGTCGTCCGCCGGGTCTGCATGGGCGACAAGGAGACCACCGAGCTGCGCCCCGCCCTCGCCGACGTCCGCGGCTACGAATTCGCCGCCTGGACGCCGCTGGCCGCCCTGACCGTACTGGCCGGCCTGTGGCCCGCGGCCCTCCTCGGGCTCAGCGACCCGGCCGTACGCTCACTGCTCGGAGGCCACTGATGGCACCCGCCCACGTCTCGGCCTCCGGCTTCGCGCAGCACGTCGACTGGACGCCGCTCGGCCCCGTCCTCGTCCCGGCCGCCCTCGCCGTCGCCGTGCTGGTCGCCGACCTCTTCCTGCCGCCCGCCCGCAAGGTGCTGCTCGGCTGGATCACCGCGGCCGGCCTGCTCGCCGCCGGCCTCGCCCTCATCCCGCTGCGCGGCGGCCCGAGCGCGACCTTCTGCGCCATCCGCAGCGACAGCCCGCACACCGCCGACTGCTCCTACGTCACCGACCACTTCACCCTGGCGGTCCAGGCCCTCGTGCTCGGCGGCGCGCTGCTGACGGCCCTGCTGTCGATCAGCACCCTCGACGACATGCCCGCGGGCGAGTACTGGTTCCTGCTGCTGTCCTCCGTCACCGGCGCCGTGCTGCTGCCCGCCGCCCGCGACCTGGCCACGCTCGTCGTCGCCCTGGAGGTGACGACGCTGCCCGCCTTCGCGCTCGTCGGCCTGCGCCGCGACGACAGGCACTCCAGCGAGGCCGCGCTCAAGTTCTTCCTCACCTCGGTCACGGCGACCGCGGTCACACTGCTCGGCGTCAGCTTCGTCTACGCCTCCTCCGGCACCCTCTACCTCGCGCAGATCGGCTCCGCCCTCCCGCTCACCGACGCCGGCCCGCTCTACACCGTCGCGCACGTCGGCGTCGCCCTCACCCTCGTGGGCTTCGCCTTCAAGCTCGCCGTCGCGCCCTTCCACTTCTGGGTGCCCGACACGTACGCCGGGGCGCCGCTGCCGATCGCCGCGTATCTGTCGGTGGTCGGCAAGGCCGCGGGCTTCTCCGGGCTGATCCTGCTCGTCGTCGTCGCCTTCCGCCCGTACGCCCACGCATGGGGCCCGGCGATCGGGGTGCTGGCCGCGCTCACCATGACCGTCGGCAACGTCGGCGCCCTGCGGCAGCGGCCCGACGTCCCCCGCGGCGCCGTACGCCTGCTGGCCTGGTCCTCGATCGGGCAGGCCGGCTATCTGCTCGTGCCGATGGCGGCGGCCGCCTCCGCCGACGAGCCCGCGCACGAGATCGGCACCACGGTCGCGTACGCGCTCATGTACGCGGTGGTCAACCTCGGGGCCTTCGCCGTCGTCGCCCTCGTCGAGCGCACCGCCCCGCTCAGCCGGCTCACCGACTACCGCGCCCTCCACGGCCGCCGCCCCGCCGCGGCCCTCGCGCTCGCCTTCTTCCTGCTGTGCCTGGCCGGGCTGCCGCCCGGCGTGATCGGGCTCTTCGCGAAGGTCGCGGTCTTCTCGACGGCGGTCGGCACGCAGCACGGCTGGCTCGCGGTGGTCATGGCCGTGAACGTCGTCATCGCGCTCGTCTACTACCTGCGCTGGACGGCACTGCTCTTCGCCCGCGCCCCCGAGCCCGTCCCGGCACCCGCGGGGGAGGCGGGCGACGCGGAGGCGGCCGTGGCCCGTACGCCCGTCGCCCTCACCGCCGCGGTCGCGCTCACCGCGGCCGCGGGCCTGGCGCTGTCCGGCGCCCCGCAGCTCGTCCTGCGCTTCGCGCAGGGCAGCCTGCTCTGAGCGGGGCTCGCCGCCCCGGCCGGACGGCCATGCGTACGTGCCGGAAAGCACAAGGGAACTAGCGGCCCCCGGGTGGCGTTGAGCAGGGCAGGAGGTTTTCCTTAGGGGGAAGTCCCCCCAGGGCACACACCGCAGAATGTGGAGGGCGCACGTGCACCGCCGGCACAACGGGTTGAAGACGGCCGTACTCCTCGGCGGCCTGTCCGCACTCATCCTCGTCATCGGCAGCTTCTTCGGCAGCACCGGGCTCATCGTGGCGCTGGTCATCGCGCTCGGTACGAACGCGTACGCCTACTGGAACAGCGACAAGATGGCGCTGCGCGCGATGCGCGCCCGGCCCGTCAGCGAGATCGAGGCGCCCGCGCTCTACCGGATCGTCCGCGAGCTGTCGACGACGGCCCGGCAGCCCATGCCGCGGCTCTACATCTCGCCGACCGAGGCCCCCAACGCCTTCGCCACCGGCCGCAACCCGCGCAACGCCGCGGTGTGCTGCACCGACGGCATCCTGCGCATCCTCGACGAGCGCGAGCTGCGCGGTGTCATCGGCCACGAGCTGAGCCACGTCTACAACCGCGACATCCTCATCTCGTCGGTCGCGGGCGCGCTCGCCTCCGTCGTGGTGTTCCTCGTGAACTTCGCGTGGCTGATCCCGGTCGGCCGCTCCGACGACGACGACGGCCCGGGCATCCTCGGGATGCTGCTCATGATGATCCTCGGCCCGCTCGCCGCGTCCCTCATCCAGCTCGCCGTCTCCCGCTCCCGCGAGTACGAGGCCGACGCCTCCGGCGCCCGCCTCACCGGCGACCCGCTCGCGCTCGCCTCGGCGCTGCGCAAGCTCGACGCCGGCACCAAGCAGCTGCCGCTCCCGCCCGAGCCGCGGCTGGAGACGGCGAGCCACATGATGATCGCCAACCCCTTCCGGCCCGGCGACGCCTCGAAGCTCTTCTCCACCCACCCGCCCATGGCCGAGCGCATCTCCCGCCTGGAGGAGATGGCCGGCCACCGCTGACCGGCGCGGCGAGGGCGCCCGGGCCGCCGCGCTCAGCGGTACGCGAAGGCGCCCTCGTCGGACGGCACGATCTCGCGGCCCAGCGGCATCAGCGAGACGGGGATGAGCTTCAGGTTCGCCCAGCCGAACGGGATGCCGATGATCGACACGAAGAGCGGGATGCTCGTGAGCAGGTGCCCGAGCGCCAGCCACCAGCCCGCGAAGACCAGCCAGACCACGTTCCCGACGCAGGACGGCGCCCCGGCGTCCGGCCGCTCCACCGTCGTCCGCCCGAAGGGCCACAGGACGTAGCCCGCTATCCGCAGCGAGGCGATGCCGAACGGGATCGTCACGATGAGGACGAAGCAGATCAGCGCCGCCACGACGTAGGCCAGCGCCATCCACAGGCCGCAGAAGACCAGCCAGATCACGTTCAGTACGAGTCGCAACACACTCATGGCCTGCACCTTTCCAGGTCCGTCCGGCTCCATGCGCCCACTTCGTCCAGTATCGGGCCGTGCACTGACAGAGGGAAACGGAAGCGGCGCCCGGCGGCGCGGCGCGTGCCGTCCCGGACGGCGGGATTCCGCCCGGCCCCGTGCGGCGACGCCTCCCGGCGCGCCGCCGCCCGGCCGGTGCCGCCACCACGGCGCGCCCCGCGCCGGCCCGCCGCCCGCCGCACCGCGTACGGCCGCCCTGGTGCCCTCCGGACCCCGCGCCGCCCGGCGCCGTACCATCTCACACACGCCAACGCGGCTGCGACGTCGAGGAGATGGCCATGGGCACCCTGCAGGTGGGCGGCAAGGCACCGGACTTCACGCTTCCCGATCAGACGGGGAAGCAGGTGACGCTCAGCGGGATCCTGGGCGAGAAGGTCGTGGTGCTGTACTTCTACCCCAAGGACAACACGCGCGGCTGCACCGCCGAGGCGTGCAGCTTCCGCGACAGCTACGAGAGCTTCACCGCCGCGGGAGCCGAGGTGGTGGGCATCAGCTCGGACTCCGTCGCCACCCACGAGGGCTTCGCCGGGCGCCACGAGCTGCCGTTCGTCCTGCTGTCCGACCGCGACCGCGCGGTGCGCAAGCTCTACGGGGCCTCCGCGCTGGGCCTGCTGCCGGGGCGGATCACCTTCGTCATCGACAGGGAGGGCGTCATCCGGCACACGTTCTCGTCGATGACGAACATCGGCGGGCACATCGACGACGCGCTCAAGGTCGTCCGCGAGCTCCAGGCGCAGTAGCGGCCCCGGCAGGGAGCGGGCGTCCGGCGCGCCGTACGCCCGCCCTCCCCGTCCGTGCCCGTGCGTCCGCCTCACGCACCGCGACCTTCACCGGCCGGGCCGTGGCCCAGCCACCCCGAACCGCGGGTGTGGGCGGCCTCCGGGAATCCTCCCCGCACCGGCCTCTTCCCCGCCCACCCGCTCAGGAAGGGCCGGAAGACGGCGGCCCCGACGGCCCTGCGACGCCCCGCCCGCGCCCGGCCGCCACCGCGACGGCCTACCGGTAGTTGACGAACTGGAGTGCGAAGTCCAGGTCCTTGCCCTTGAGCAGCGCCTGCACGGCCTGCAGGTCGTCCCGGCTCTTCGAGCTGACGCGCAGCTCGTCACCCTGCACCTGGGCCTTGACGCCCTTGGGGCCCTCGTCCCGGATGATCTTCGCGACCTTCTTGGCGTTCTCCTGCGAGATCCCCTCCTCGATGGAGGCGAAGATCTTGTATTCCTTGCCGGACAGCTGCGGCTCACCCGCGTCCAGCGCCTTGAGCGAGATCCCCCGCTTCACCAGCTTCGTCTCGAAGACGTCCAGGATCGCCTTCACGCGCTCCTCGGAGTTGGCCTCCATGAGGATCTTCTCGCCCGACCACGAGATCGACGCCCCGACGTTCTTGAAGTCGTAGCGCTGCGAGATCTCCTTGGCGGCCTGGTTGAGGGCGTTGTCGACCTCCTGCCGCTCGACCTTCGAGACGATGTCGAAACTGGAGTCGGCCATCTTCAGTGGGCTCCTTGACTGTGTTCCATCGGCGATCACGTCCACGGCCCGTACACCGAACCGTCCGCCACCAGCCTAGCCACCGCCCCCCACCCCCCGCACCGACTCGATCCCCTGATCAACCCGGTGGCGAACCACCCCCCTGCATCAGGTATCGTTTACGTCGTCGCCAAGGACCCCGCGCGCTGCGCGGAACACCTCCGGGGCGGCATCCCATGGCGGTATGCCCGAGTGGCCAATGGGAGCGGACTGTAAATCCGTCGGCTTAGCCTACCGTGGTTCGAATCCACGTGCCGCCACGCTTATGGGAACCCTCTCCGACCAGCGGAAACGTTGGATCGGAGAGGGTTTTTTTCATGCCCAGACAGTGCGGTCGAACGTAGATCGAAAACTAGAGGTTTGTCTCATCTTGGATCGGGGATTCCCACACCCTGATCAGCGCGTGTCCCCCAGGTGTCCCCCGGGGGACGGCTCGCCCCCGCGCCAGTCGGTCAGGGCGGCTTCAATCTTCTGGTTCGCGCGGTCCTGCGACTGGGCCAGCACCTTGGCGTAGACGCGGAACAGCACGGCGACGGAGTGTCCCGCCCGGCGGGCGCACTCGATCGGTTCCACGCCGGAGCTGAGCCACAGCGAGACGCCGGCGTGCCGCAGGTCGTACGGGCGCCGCGCGAGCCGCGAGGTGTCCGCGTCGCCGCCAAGGGCTGTACGGCGGGCGCGGGCCCAGACCTCCCCGTAGCCGGACTCCTGGAGCAGCCCACCGCGCTCGGTGCGGAACAACCGGCCGTCCGGCGCGGTGCCGTACGTGTCCAGGTGGTGCCGGAGCAGCTGGACGAACGGCGGCGGGATCGGCACAGGGCGGGAGTCCTGTGCGGCCCGCGCCTTGAGGTGCCGCCGCTCGTGCGCACTGCCGTCATCGGTCCAGCCGCGGCCCACCCGCACGATGCCCCCACGCAGCACGAGGGAGCCCCAGCCGGACGCGGGGAGGTGGCACTGCTCTGCCCGCAGCGCGGCGGCCTCAGCGGGCCGCATGGCGGCGAAGTACAGGCACCCGAAGAACGCCTCCAACTTCTCCCCGCGGGGGCCCTGCTGGCGGAACGCGCGCAGCAGGAAGTCCACCTGCCCCGGGTGCGGCACGGCTTCCGGGTCCACCGCTTCGGCGGTCTTCGGCGCCCGCCATTTAACGCTGCTGAGCGGGCTCACCGGCGCCCGGAAATACTGGGCTTCGGCCGCCATGCCGAGGACGTCGCTCAGGCACGCCTTCTTGCGGCGGGCAGTGCTCGCGGCGGCCGGCGTACCGTCCACCTTCCGGCTCAAGGCGTCCAGGGCCAGCCGCAGGGTTACCGCGTCCTCCAACGCGGAGATCGGGACCGAGTGCTTCTCGACCCAACGCAGGGCGGCGGCCACCTCCGCGGGCGGCTGCTCGCTCCAGCGGTTGCGGTTGAAGGCCCAGCCGTAGAGGGCTCGCCGCAGCAGTGCGGACGCCGGTGCCCCGGGCGTGTTCGTCACCAACGCCGGGGTGATGGTGGCCAGCGCGTCGGCGTAGCTCTTGCGGCTCTTGGCGGGGGCCGCGGCCCATTTGCGGTCGATGTAGGCCCGCGCGTGCTCGTACCAAGTGACGGAGCTGTGCTTCGCCCGGAGCTCCGACGCCGGCAGCCCTGTGGCTTCGTCGAACTGCTCCTGGTTGCGCAGGGCGGTCATCAGCTCCGAGCGCCGTCCATCGGCCTGAGCCTTCAGGGTGTAGCTCTTGGAGTGCTTGCGCGTGCCGACCAGCCACCGCAGCCGGTAGGGCTTGGGCAGGTCGCGGCGCGTCTCGATCGAGTAAATGCGTACGTCGAAGGTGAGCACGTCTCTCCCATGAGAAAGGGGCCCGCCGTGTCGGCGGGCCCCTCGGGTGGTTCGGGGTCGGTCAGGCGGTGAGCTGCTGCTCGCACTGGACGAGCCAGGCGTCCAGGTCGGAGCGGCGGATGCGGATCTGGCCGTTCGGCAGCTTGATGAGTCGGGGGCCCTGGCCGCGGGCCCGCATGCGGTAGAAGGCGGCGCGGGACATGCCGAGTTCGGCGAGCAGTTCGGGGAGCTTGAGCATCTGGGGGCGAGACATGGCGCTCCTTGGCTGTGAGCTGCGTGAGGCGGTTCTTCAGCGCGCGTGTGTCCTAGGTGCGGATTTCTGCGTCACAGCGTCACGTGCGTCATTCAGCCTTCTGACCTGCGGGTTTGCGTGACGCGGCGGTGGGGGTGTGCGTCATCGCTGCGTCACGGGCTTCGTCACGGCGTGACGCAGGTGACGCAGGATGACGCAGGGCAGGTCGTCTGCGTCACGCCCTTTTCCGCAGGTGGGAGGCGGTTTTTCGGGGCGCGTGACGCAGGTGACGCAGCGTCTTCCCTCTTAGGACAAAAGAGGGGTTGTCTGTTGTTCTCTGACACGTGGCCTTGATCGATTGCCAGGTGATATTGACCGGCATGGTCGAACGCCTGTCGGTATGGTCGGCCCATGGAAAACCTGCCAGAGAGCGTGGACCGCGAGATCCTGAATGGCCGGATTATCCATGCGGTCAAGGCGTACCGGGATGCGTCAGGCTGCACGATCCACGAAGCGATGGACTTCGTTGAGGAACGACGAGCGGAGCTTCTTCGCCGAGACCGGCCGAGTACCTGACCTGCCAGCGCCCCGGCCCGGTCAAGCTCTTCTGGCAACCGGTCGAGATCAACGTGTCAGACCGGACCTCAGAGCGTGATGAAGGAGCCGCTTCGCGGCGCGATCCTTCGGCGGCCCATGGGCCGAACAGCAAGAAGAGCACCCTCCGGCGGGCGCGGGGTGCTCTTCTTGCTTGTGCCGGTGCCGCCGCGGCGGTTCAGAACGCCGGTTGCTGCTGATGAGGGGTCGGCGCGGCCGGTCAAGTCATTTCGAGGTAGCGGCCCTCGCGGGTGCGTCCGGTGTCGATGAGGACGCCGCGGGCGGCGAGGGTGGGCTGGAGACGCTTGAGACGGTCGGAAAGGACTTTGCCGGTCGTGGGCCACCCTTTGGGCAGGGACTCAGTTCCTCGCCCGCGTAGAGGCGGCTGAGGCAGTGCAGCCACTCCGTGGATGTCATGCGCTCCTCCACGCCCGGCGCGATCGTCTCGGCGTGGCGAAGCACGGTCTGAGCGAGGAGGTCGCCTTCGATGACGTCGTCGTTGAGGTCGTCGAGGCTGGCCCGGTAGGCGCGCAGGGCCCCGAGACCGGTCGCGGCATCGAGCTGCGCGCACAGATGGGCGAAGTCCGCCATCCGCAGGTCGGTCGGCGTCTCCGCGTCGACCGCACGGACCTTGACGGTCAGGTCGAGCAGGGACCCGAGGACGACAGGGAGGACTTCGGCGTACTCGGCCCACAGCTCGGCCTCGGTACGCCGCACTCGGGGCCGCTCCAGCCGCAGCGGGAGCAGCCGCTTCCGCCGCGGTGCCGGATGACGACCGCAGGGACAGGGGGGCCGGATGAGCAGGAGACGGTACGTCGCACGGGTGTGCCCGGCGGCTACCGGGTCTGGGACAACAAGGCCCGCCGCTGGTGGGGGGACCTCTACGACCTGTGTCCTGACGACCTTCTGGCGGAACTCAACGGCGGGGCCGACCCTGCCAGGATCACGGCGCTCATGAAGCGCTACCGGGCCCTGAAGAGGTAGAGGGAGCGGACACCCCCCTGTCTGGCGTACCCCAACCCGAAGGTCGCGGACCGCTCCTGGGCCATCTGCACCGACTACGGCCTCTGGGGCCACCAAGCTCTGCGGCCCCCGCCCGCTCGTCGAGGCGCTGCTCGCGGACACGGAGAGCGAAGCCGTCCGCGTGGCCGTGGGCAAGCTGATGCGGTGCGTGCCGGCGCAGGGCTGTGGGGCGGTGGCTCGCGGCCGGGAAAGAGCGACGGAACCGGCTCCTCGGGGGGCGTGGCGAGCGCACGGGCGGGCCGGGCCCGGGGGATGCCCGGGGCCGGCCCGCCCGACGGCGCTAGACGTCGAGTTGGTACTGGTAGGTCGTGTGCGTGGGTGTGTAGCCGAGGCTGTCGTTGATCTGCCGCATGTGCGTGTTGCTGTCGGCGGTGTCGGTCAGGAGTCCGCCGAGGTCCGGATAGTGCTCACGGGCGTGCCGGATCGACGCCGCCTTCATCCACCGGCCGAGGCCGTGTCCGCGGTGTTCGGGCAGCACGCCGGTGCCGTAGTGCTGGCCGTCTCCTGTGCCGTCGCCGGGGACGACGAGCTCGGTGAATCCGGCGATCGAGCCGTTGGAGGTGTCCACGGCGGCGACGGTGTGCAGGTGGTCGCCGCGCTGTTCGACGGCCTTCGCCGCGGCCCGGACCCGGTCCACGTCCCAGGTCACGGTGCCGTAGGCGGTGTCCTCCATGGGCATGTCGTCCATGGCCCGGCGTGAGGCGGCGAATGTGCGGGCGAGGTCGTCGGGGACGGTTCCCTGCCAGGTCACCAGCCGGTAGCCGGGATGCGGACGCCCGACGATCTCGGCGAGGGCCGTGGTGTCCGCACCCGCCAGCGCCAGGCGGGAGAACCTCAGGGTGAGGACGGTGCGGAAACCGCGTGCCGCCAGGAACCGGTCGCCTGGGGAACCGGCCTCGGCCTGCGCGATGACGCAGCGGCGGCCGTCGTCCCGGGCTGCGGCCACGGCGGCGTCGAGGAGCCGCGAGCCGACGTGCCGGCGTCGCTCCGCCGGATGGACCTGGACGGTCAGTTCGGCGAGGTGCTGCTGTCCCGGACTGTTGAACAGGCGCAGAAAGGCGGTCCCGGTGGGGACGGAATCGGCGTCGGACGCCAGCCATGCAAGACGCCGGCTGTTCGCGGTGTGAGCGGGGTCGGTCAGTGGGGTGATGCGAGAGGACAAGGTGTCTCCGTCGTGAGGATGTGGCAGAGGTCGGTCAGCGGACTCAACTGCTGGGCACTCCTGCGCATGTGCTCCACACCTCCTCGTCGACGGCGCCGGTCCCGGACGGCACCGGGCGGCCGGGAGAACGTAGCCGGTCCGTCGGTTCCGCGGCAAAGGGTTAACGAAGGACCGGCGCGGGCGGGCGGTCACCGCCACTCGCCGAGGGTCGCGCCCGGCACGGTCGCCTCGGAGCGGACGGCCCGTCATACCCGGTGGCCACGGACCGGTGGCGCATGGGCGGCCGGTGCGCACAGGGCATCCGGCTTCCGGGCCCCGGCGGCAGGCCGGTGGGCGCGGCACACCGGGGGTCGCGCCCGGTCCGGGGCGGGGCGGCGGGCGGCGGATTCAAACAGCAGTTTGGGGGCACCGGACTGGCAGGGCGTCCGGTACGGCCGAGCGGAGAGCCGGGTTCCGGCGCTGACCGTCCACCGCAAAGGAGCGCATCACATGCTGGCAGCCGTGGGTGCCGTCATTCTCGCCATCGCCTATCTCCTCAACGTCACCAGCACGCACACCGACGCCGCGTTCACCCCGTTCAGCCTGCTGATCGCGGGGGCCTTCTTCGTCGCCCTGCACCTGGCCGGTTTCGGCGGCGTGCGGTCCACCTCCGGCAGACGCCGCTGGCGGCGCTGAGGCGGCTCGCCGTGCGGCCACGTCAACGGGGCTTCGGACCTGCGGGAACGCGGTCGGAGGCCCCGGGGCGTGTCACGGGGACTGCACGAGGCGGTGGCCGTGGGCGGCGGACAGGGAGTGGACGTCGGGGTCGCCGAAGGTCCGGCGCAGGAGGGTGAAGGCCTCCGCCTTGGCGTCGCCGAAGCGGCGGACCGCGGCGGTGTAGGCGTCGGGGGTGAGGAACTTCGGGGGCGTGCTCTTGCTGTGGAATTTGTCGGCGTACATCACGAGGCGCTCCTCCGGGGTCTCCGCCAGGTAGTCGGCGGGCGGGAGGGGGAGGTTCTGGCGGGTGACGTCGTCCTTCGTCAGGCCCACGCCGGTGTGGTGGGAGCAGAAACGGCACAGGGCTTCGGGGAGTCCCTCGGCGGCCAGGATCTCGTGGCCGAGGAGGCCGTGGCGGATGTAGTGGGCGCCGTCGAAGCCGCCGTCCGCGCCGTAGAGGCGGTAGACGCCGATGTCGTGCACGAGGCAGCCCGCCCGGACGAGGTCACGGTCGACGGGCGCGGGAGTGCCGAGGGCGTCCAGGGCGTCGAGGAGCTGCTCCGCGATGCGCCAGACGATGACGCAGTGGCCGTGCACCGAGTCGAAGGCCTGGGGGGAGGGGGCGTACCGCTCGTGCAGGCGGCGGATGTCCTCGGGCGAGGGGAGGGGCGTGAGGTCGGTCATCGTCCGTAAATTCTGCCGCAGTCGGCGGGCCCCGGCTGCCTAGGCTGGGGTGACGGCGGCAGACGGAGGGGGAGCGATGGGGAGTGCCGAGCAGCGGCGCGAGCTGGCGGAGTTCATCAGGAGCCGGCGGGAGCGGCGCAAGCCGGAGGACGCGGGGCTGCCGGTCGTGGGGCAGCGGCGTACGCCGGGGCTGCGGCGTGAGGAGGTCGCGACCCTCGCGGGGCTCAGCATCACCTGGTACACGTGGCTGGAGCAGGGCCGCGAGATCAACGTGTCACGCCAGGTGCTGGGCAGCCTCGTCCCCGCGCTCGGGCTCGACACGGCGGAGCGCGACCACCTCTACCGGCTCGCCGGCGAGGTGCCGCCCGCCGGCCCGGCCGCCGGTCCGCCGGCCCCCTCCGGGATACCCCGGCCGTACGAGCTGCTGCTCGCGCACCTGGACCCGAACCCGTCCTTCGTCGTCAACCGCCGCTTCGACGTCCTCGCCTGGAACGCCGGCTGCGAGCTGGTCCTCGGCGACCTCGCCGCCCTGCCCCCCGAGCGGCGCAACATCCTGTGGCTCACCTTCACCTCGCCCGAGGCCCGGGCCGTGTCGCTGGACTGGGAGGAGGAGGCGGCCCAGACCCTCGGCCTCTTCCGCGCCCAGGTGGGTGAGCACATCCTCGACCCCGACGTCGTCGACCTGCTGCGCGGCCTGGAGCGCGCCAGCGCCGACTTCGGCCGGCTGTGGCGCCGCAAGGACCTGTCGCCGTACGTCCCCAAGCCGCGCACCATCACCCACCCGCTGCTCGGCACGGCCACGTTCGAGTACGCCAAGATGCACATCGCGAACGACGACAAGACGGTCGTGTCCTACCTCGCCCCGCCCGGCTCCGACCTCGACCGCCGGCTCCGGGAGGCCGTTGCCGCCCGCGGGCGGGACTGAGGAGACGTCAGGGGGCGGTCCGCCGGTTGGTGCGGCCGTCCCCGGGGTGGCCCAGTTCGCCGTCGGGTCGAGCGGGCGGGGGAGGCGCCGCCCCCGCCCCCGCCCCGGTCAGGCGACCGTGGCGCCGCCGTCCACCGGCAGCACCGTGCCGGTCACGTAGGACGCCGCGATGACGTACGCGATCGCGTCCGCGACGTCCGCCGCCGTTCCCACCCGCTTGACCGGCATGTCCTTCACGAACTCCGCGAAGGACGCCTCGCGCGTCTCCTCGGGCAGGAACGACCACCAGGGCGTGTCCACCGCGCCCGGGGAGACCGCGTTCACCCGCACCGGGGACAGCTCGGCCGCCAGCGGGGAGACGATGCGCTCGATCGCCCCGTTGACCGCCGCCAGCGCCACCGTGCCGGGGAGCGCGGCGCGTGCGGACGCGGCGGACACCATCGTCACCGAGCCCGTCACCCGCGCCTGCCGGATGGCGTGCAGATAGCCGAAGAGCTTGCCCTCGAACGCGCCCCTGACGTCGTCGACGTCCATCTCCGCGAACGGGCCGAGGCCCAGGGCTCCCGGGCTGAACGCCAGCACCAGGTGGTCGAAGGTGCCGACCCGCTCGAAGAACGCGGTCACGGCGGCCGCGTCCGTGCCGTCCACCCTTTCGGCGGCGGCCACCCGGTCCTTCACCGCCGCGAGCCGTCCCTCGTCCCGCCCGGTGACGATCACCTCCGCGCCCGCCGCCGTCAGCTTCTCCGCCGTCGCCAGCCCGATGCCGGACGTCCCGCCCATGACCACCACTCGCATGTGCCGCACCTTCCGTCGTTGCCTTGCCTGCCCCTCGATCCTCGGACGGGCGGCGGCGGGCAACCAGTTGGCGCTTCTGCTGGTGGTGGTGGCACCAGGGAGGAAGGGACGCCGGGGGCGGGGGAGGGTGACGCCCTGTCAGCGCAGAGCCGCGACCGCCGCCGGGATCTCCGTCGACCCGCCGATCAGCTCCAGCGTCATGCCCGCGGTGTGCGGCGCGTCCAGCAGCTCGACCAGCACGGCGGCCACGTCGTCGCGTGGCACCGAGCCGCGGCCGGTGCTCGGCGCGAGGCTGACGCGGCCCGTACCCGGGTCGTCGGTGAGCGAACCGGGGCGCAGGATCGTCCAGTCCAGGGAGGCCCGCGAGCGGATCGCGTCGTCGGCGGCGCCCTTCGCCCGCAGATACGCCTGGAAGCCCGGCTCCTCGTACGTGGACTGCGCGTCCGCGCCCATCGAGGAGACCACCAGGAAGCGGCGCAGGCCGGCGCGCTCGGCGGCGTCGGCGAGCAGCACGGCGGCGTCGCGGTCGACGGTCTGCTTGCGGTCCACACCGCTGCCCGGGCCCGCGCCCGCGGCGAAGACGGCGGCGTCCGCGCCGACGAGGGCCGTCGCCACGGATTCGGCGGGCGTGGCCTCCAAATCCAGCACGACGGGCTGGGCGCCGGCGTCGCGCAGGTCGTCGGCCTGGTCGGGGTTGCGGATCAGGCCGACCGCGTGGTCGCCCCGGTCGGCGAGCAGGCGCTCCACGCGGCGGGCGATCTGGCCGTGGCCTCCGGCGATGACGATACGCATGCCTCCGACGGTACGGGCTGGGGACGCGATGCGCCGCCGGGCGCGCCGGGCCCCGGGCGGGCGGCCTCGGGGGTTGCGCCGCGGGTGGGGCCTGCGGTGGCTTCTCCTGGCGGGGGGTGCCGCTCCTCGTGCCGCGGGTGGGCATGCGGTGGTTTCTCCTCGCGGGGGTGTGCGCTGTTCTTGGCGGTTGCGGGTGGGGTCTGCGGTGGGTGCGGTGGCTTCTCCTCGCGGGGGGTGCCGCTCCTCGTGCCGCGGGTTGTCAATCGCCGCGGGACGCGGGGCCGCGGGGGTCGCGGTGGGCGGGGCGCGCACACCATCACGCAAGGTGTGTGGGGGGCCGGGGCCGTCGCCTGGCAGGGCGTCACGCCCGCGGTTCCCCGGCCCCCGGGCGGTTGACGACCGCGTCGCCGTGGGCGGGGTCGCGGGTTCCTCGCGCCGGCTCCGGCTTCCGTACGGGCCGGGAGGAGCACCGTGCGCGGCACGCGCACCCGGAGGGGGCGTCAGGCTTCGCGGTGGGACTGGCGGGGGAGGTCGAGCGCGGGATCGGTGGCGGTGTCGCAGAATTCGCGGACCGCGCTGGTGCGGGAGACGACGCGGCCGTGGTGGATGACGACGCGGCTGTAGGCGAGGGTGAGCACACCCTCGACGGATTCGCCGCGCACCGCGAGGAGTTCCGCCGGGAACCCCGCCTCGACACGCACGTCAGGGAGGGCGAGGACGGCGCGGGCCCGCGTGCTGATGAGCTCGTAGGCGCGCAGCGGATCGCACTCGCCGTACGAGGCGAGCAGGAAGGCCGCCTCCAGCGGGTCGCCGCGGCCGACCGGGTTGGCCAGGTCGGCGAGCGCGCCGCTGCCCGCGGCGACCGGCACCCCGGCGTGGCGCAGCAGCCGTACGGGCGTGTGGAGGCCCGCGGCGCCGCGGCGTACCGTCTCCAGGCCGCCGCAGCCGCCCTGCGGGAGGGCCACGACGGAGACGCCCGCGGCGGCGAGGCGTTCGGCGGCGCGCAGGGCCGCCTCCCGCGGCATGGTGCCGAGACCGTGGCAGGGGCCGAGCGTGACGCCGGGGCGCAGGCCGCCGGCCATCGCGGCGAGCCGGGCGAGGCGTACGGGGTCGTCGGCGGCGGTGTGCAGGTCGACCGGCACCCCGAACTCCGCCGCGAGCGTGACGACCGCCTCGGTGTGCCCGCTCGGATCCGGGTCGAGGTCGGGGCAGCCGCCCACCGCGGAGGCGCCCATCTTGAGCGCGTCCCGCAGCACGTCGAGCCCGTCGGCGCCGGCCGCGCCGGTCAGCAGCCGGGGGACGGCCACCACCTGGACGTCGATGAAGCCGCGCAGCGCCCGCCGGGCCTGGAGCACCGCTTCGAGGGCGCGCAGCCCGTGCACGTCACCGACCCGGACATGGCTGCGGACGGCCGTCGCGCCGTGCCCGAGCTGGAGGAGCGCGGCCTCGGTGGCGCGGCGCTGGACGTCGGCGACGTCCCCGGCGGGCGGGCCCGCGCTGCCCGCGGTCAGGGCGAGGTCGAGGTGGGCGTGCGGCTCGGCGGGCGCGGGGAGCAGCAGGTAGCCGCGCAGATCGATCCGCGGACCCGCGCCCGTACCCGCGCCGGAGCCCTGCCGGGGGGCGGCGGCGCCGGTGGGCCCGGCGAGGCTGCCCGCCGTGCCGACCGCCTCGATCCGCGGGCCGCTCAGCCGTACGTCGACGGTGCGGCCGTCGGTGAGGCGGGCGCCGCACAGCAGCAGGGTGGCGGTCTCGGCGGCGGTGCCGCGCGGGCTGTCGCTCATCGGGCTCCTCCGGTGCCTGGTGCCTCCGGCGGGCCCGCGGGAGCCGCCGGGGACGGATGAGCGGGGGGAGGCAGTGGAGCGGGCGCGGACGGCCGGGGCGGCGGGACGACGGGAAGGGCCGGGGGAACGGCCGGTCGGGGCGCCGGAGCCGCCGGGACGATCACGCAAGGTCGAGCCTAGGGCCAGGCCGCGCGCCCGTCCGGTAAGCGGCGTCAGGACACCCGGCACGAGTGCATTACTCGTACTGTCGTACGCATTCGTGCCGACCCGGCCGGGCGCCGCCCGCGGAGGCCGTCCGCCCTGCGGGGCGGGCCGTGGAGCCCTCCCGCGGAGTGCCCGCCGCACCGGAGCCGGCGGGCGGCGCCAGGGCCGCGCCTCGCCGTGCGGAGGGGCCCGCCGGCGCGCCCCGGGACCGTACGGCGCGCGCAGGAGCGGGACCCGCGGGAGCCTGCCGCACCGGGTGAGCCCACGTCGGCGCCGGGCCCGCGCCCGGCCCGCCGCGCCCGGGGCGCCGCCGTGTCGTCGCGGGCGGCCGGGGCGCCTGCGAGGGACGCGGTCCCGCCCCGTGCGGAAGCGCTCCGCCGCCCCGCGGGCCGGGGTCGCGGGCGGTGTCCGCTGAGCCCGATGTGCCCCGTGCCCGGACCGGCCGCGCCCGGCCCGCCGCGCCCGGGGCGGCGTCGTGCGGCGGAGCCTCCCGCCCGCCGCGCCCGGGGCGCGGGACGCGGTCCCGCCCCGTACGGAAGCGCTCCGCCGCCCCGCGGGCCGGGGTCGCGGGCGGTGTCCGCTGAGCCCGATGTGCCCCGCCGGATACGGATTTCACGTATGGCAGCGGAGCGTGTAATGTCTTCCTCGCTCGCCCCAATAGCTCAGTCGGTAGAGCGTCTCCATGGTAAGGAGAAGGTCTACGGTTCGATTCCGTATTGGGGCTCTGATGGATCGGTTCCCCGCCCTTGTGGCGGGGGTCGGTTCGTCGAAGCGGCGTAGCTCAGTCGGTAGAGCAAGCGGCTCATAATCGCTGTGTCACCGGTTCAAGTCCGGTCGCCGCTACTCTGCGTAGCCGATTGCGGGATCGGTCCCTCAATCGGCTACTCTTCCTGTGTTCAAATACCCGTTCGTCAAGGAGCACTCACGTGGCCGCCACCGACGTCCGCCCGAAGATCACGCTGGCCTGCGTGGAGTGCAAGGAGCGGAACTACATCACCAAGAAGAACCGGCGCAACGACCCGGACCGTCTTGAGATGAAGAAGCACTGCCCGCGTTGCAACGCGCACACCGCGCACCGCGAGACGCGCTGACACCGCCGCCCCTGCGCAGCACCACCCGCAGCATCAGGCCGTAACACCGCGAGGCCGTCCCCCCGTCGCAGCACAGGGGGACGGCCTCGCGGCGCGTCCGGCCCCGGTACGAGGCCCGGCCCGCCCGGCAGCGTGCCCCTGAACGCCCGTGATCCGCCGCACACTCCGAGGTGACGATGGCCCTGGACCAGTCCTACGTCGGGCGGACCTACCCGCCCACCCCCGCCTACGAGGTCGGCCGGGAGAAGATCCGCGAGTTCGCCGAGGCGATCGGCGACCCCAACCCGGCCTACGTGGACCCGGAGGCCGCCAAGGCGCTCGGCCACCCGGACGTCATCGCGCCGCCCACCTTCGCGTTCGCGATCACCTACAAGGCGGCCGGTGTCGTCATCTCCGACCCGGAGCTCGGCCTGGACTACAGCCGGGTCGTGCACGGCGACCAGAAGTTCGCCTACACCCGCCCGCTGCGGGCCGGCGACCGGCTCACGGTCACGTCCACGATCGAGGCCGTCAAGTCGATGGCGGGCAACGACATCCTGGACGTCCGCGGCGAGGTCCACGACGAGTCGGGCGAGCACATCGTGACCGCCTGGACGAAGCTGGTCGCCCGCGCGGCGGACCCCGAGCAGACCACCCCCCAGGACGGAGGCGCGTGATGGCGGCGGCCGTGGCGTACGACGAGGTCGAGGTCGGCACCGAGCTGCCCGCGCAGAGCTTCCCGGTCACCCGGGCGACGCTCGTGCGGTACGCGGGGGCGTCCGGCGACTTCAACCCGATCCACTGGAACGAGAAGTTCGCCCGCGAGGTCGGGCTGCCGGACGTCATCGCGCACGGCATGTTCACCATGGCCTCGGCCGCACGCGTGGTCACCGACTGGGCCGGCGACCCGGCCGCAGTCGTGGAGTACGGGGTGCGCTTCACCAAGCCGGTCGTGGTGCCGAACGACGGCACGGGCGCGCTGATCGAGGTCACCGCGAAGGTCGCCGCCAAGCTGGACGACAACCGGGTGCGCGTCGACCTGACCGCGATGTCGGCGGGCCAGAAGGTGCTGGGCATGGCGCGGGCGGTCGTGCGCCTCGCCTGACAAGGCGGCCCGCTCCCGTACGGCCGCTCGTATTGCCGCGGGCTGCACACAGTGCGGCGCCGCGTGCGCAGGTAAGGACCGCCCGCCCATGGCAGGCGGTCCTTACCGCGTGTCGGGCGGTGTGCCCGCGTTCACGCGCGGTCCCCGCGGTCACCGCGTCGCGCGGTCCCCGTGTTCACCGCGACGTGCGGTGTGCCCGCGTTCACCGCGACGTACGGGCCAGGGCCCGGCGGATCTCGGCCGCGGGGAAGGGCGTGCGTTTGCTCTCGCCCAGCAGTCGGCGGAGGAAGCCGTCCATCACGGTGGCGTGCGGGGCGTGGCGGTCGACGACCGCCCGGATCCCCGGGGGGACGCCGCCGGGGCGCCGGCCCGCGAGCCACTCGCGCAGGAAGGCGCCGTGGTCCGTGCCGCCGCCCAGGCCGGCCGGCAGGTGGTGGCGCAGCAGGTGGGCCGGTACGTAGCTGCGGTCGTAGTCGAGGTGGCCGGCGAGGAAGGCGGCCTCCCGCGCGGACAGCTCGAAGTCGCGGCTGAGGGCGAGTCCGAAGTCCGCGAAGTACACCTGGCGCCCGTCCGTCAGCAGGTTGGCGAAGTGGGCGTCGAAGTGGACGAATCCGCGCGCGCTCATGAAGTCCGTCCCGCGCCGCAGGGCGTCCTCCATCCGCAGGAAGGAGGAGCCGTCGCCGGGGTCCTCCGCGCCGCCGTCCGGGGAGCCGCCGTGCCAGCCGGCGAGAGTCCGGGGGAGGTGCTCCAGGAAGAGCACCAGGCTCGCCGAGGACGCCCCGATGGCCTCCAGCCGGCGGCGCACGGCCTGCGAACCCTCCCAGTGGGCGACGGCTCCCTCGATGCCCCCGAAAAGCGCGGCGACGTCGTCGGGCGGTCGGTCCGGCAGGATCCGCCAGTGGTAGAGGAGCGGGAAGCCCGGGTGGTCGCCCCCCAGCACCCAGGCGGTGGTCATGGCGTGCGCGGCCAGTTCGCGCCAGGCCCCGAAGCCCGTGGATCCCACCCCGTACTGGTAGAAGAGGGGGAGCCCGAAGAGGTTGGCCGTCGAGTGTCGGTTCCCGGGCCGCAGTTCGAGGTCGGTCAGCGGGATCCGCTTGACGAAGACGGGTGTGCCCGCGACCTCCAGTTCGCCCCGCCTGCCGCCGATGCCCGAGCCGAGCACCGGGGCGGCCCTCACCGCGTCGCCGAGCGTGCGGTCGCCGAGCAGGGAGAGCCGGGCTCTCACGGCCGCGTACGCGGACAGGCGCGCGGGGTCGCAGCCACCGGTCCCGTCCCCGGTCCCGTCCTCGGTCCCGTCGCCGGTTCCGTCCATCGGCGGCTCCCTGTCTCGCGTCGTGGGCCGGCCACGCGCCCGAGCGGGCGTGCCCCGCCGGAAGCGTGCGCGGGAGCAGCGGCGTTGACAAGGTAGTGATTGGACACTAACTTAAGCCCCATGGTCAGGATGAGCGCAGAGGAGCGGCGTGAGAGCGTCGTCCGCGCGGCGATGAGCGAGTTCGCCCACGGCGGCTACCACGGCACGTCGACGGAGGCGATCGCCCGCCGGGTGGGGGTGTCGCAGCCGTACCTCTTCCGGCTCTTCCCGAACAAGCAGGCCATCTTCCTCGCCGCCTCCCGCCACTGCATCGAGACGACCATAAAGGTCTTCGCGGACGCGGCGGTCGGCGTGCCGGTCGAGCGGCGGCTGGACGAGATGGGCAAGGCGTACCAGGCGATGATCCACGCCGACCCCGAGCGGCTGCTCATGCAGATGCAGACGTACGTCGCGGTCGCCGCCGCCGAGGCCGCGGGGGACCGGGCGTTCGGCGAGGAGGTCCGCGCGGTCTGGATGCAGCTGTGGGACACCGTGCGGATCGCGCTCGGCACCGACGTCGACGAGACCACCCAGTTCTTCGCCTACGGAATGCTCATCAACACCCTGGTGTCGCTGGGTTTTTCCGCGGGGGACCCGATCTGGGAAGGCTTCTACGAATCCTCCCGGCCGGGGACCCCTCAGGGCCCGCAGGACGCCCAGGAGCAAGGCGGCCCGGAACGCCCGGCGGCCCCTTGGTGCTCGGGCCCCCCGGGATCCTCGCGGTAGCGCGGCCCGGTCGGGGCCCGGCCCTCCGGCCGGGATTTTTTCGGCCGTGAAAAGTTAGTCATCAATTACTAATCCGGCGGTGCCGCCCAGGACACCGGCAGCGCCACCGTCACCACCACCACCGCCCGTACGGCATCTCGACAGGGGACCAAGGAGATCAGGGCTATGACCACCGCAGACAGCGCACCCACCACCACGGACAGCACGCCGCCCCGCGGCAAAGCCACAGCAGGCTGGGCCCTGCTGATCACGAGTGTCGCGGGCTTCATGGCCTCCCTCGACAACCTCGTCGTCACCACGGCGCTGCCGTCCATCCGCAAGGACCTGGGCGGCGCGCTGTCCGACCTCGAATGGACGGTGAACGCCTACACGCTCACCTTCGCCGTCCTGCTCATGTTCGGCGCGTCGCTCGGCGACCGCTTCGGGCGCCGCAGGCTCTTCGTGACCGGCCTGACGATCTTCACCGCCGCGTCCGCCGCCGCGGCCATGGCGCCCGGCATCAACGCGCTGATCGCGGCCCGCGCCGTCCAGGGCGTGGGCGCGGCCATCATGATGCCGCTGACCCTCACGCTGCTCACCGCGGCCATACCGCCCGAGCGCCGAGGCGCCGCCTTCGGCATATGGGGCGCGGTCAACGGCATGGCCGTGGCGTCCGGGCCGCTCATCGGCGGCACCCTGACCGAGCACATCTCGTGGCAGTGGATCTTCTGGCTGAACGTCCCGCTCGGCATCCTGCTCATCCCGCTGGCCCGGCTGCGCCTCGCCGAGTCCACCGCGCCGGGCGCCCGGCTGGACGGCCGCGGCACCGTGCTCATCAGCCTCGGCCTGTTCGGCATCGTCTTCGGCCTGGTCAACGCGACCGAGCACGGCTGGACCAGCGCCCGCGTGCTCACCGGCCTGGTCGCCGGCGGCCTGCTCGTCCTGGCCTTCGTCCGGCACGGCATGACGGCGCGCCAGCCGATGCTGCCGATGCGCTTCTTCCGCCGCCGCGCCTTCAGTGCGATCAACGCCGCGACCATGCTCATGTTCGTCGGGATGTTCGGCTCGATCTTCCTGCTCAGCCAGTTCCTCCAGACGGTGCTGGGATACTCGCCCACCGAGGCCGGCCTGCGGATGCTGCCCTGGACGGGCATGCCGATGATCGTCGCGCCCATCGCCGGCTACCTCTCCGACCGCATCGGCGGCCGCCCGGTCGTCGCCGCCGGCCTGGCGCTCCAGGCGATCGGCCTCGCCTGGTTCGCGGTCGTCGTGTCGCCGGACGTCTCGTACGCCACCCAGCTCCCCTCACTGATCATCTCCGGCACCGGCATGGCCCTGTACTTCCCGGCCTCCACCAGCCTGGGCATGTCCAGCGTCGAACCCCACGAGCAGGGCATCGCCTCCGGCGCCAGCAACGCCCTCCGCGAGGTGGGCGGCGCCCTCGGTGTCGCCCTGCTGGGCTCGATCTTCGCCGCCCACGGCGGCTACGCGACCGGCTCGACCTTCGTCGACGGCCTCGTCCCCGCGCTGTGGGTCGGCGCCTCGATCCTGGCCGTCGCCTTCCTCGCCGCCCTCGCCCTCCCCCGCCGCCACCCCTCCCACAGCACGACCGTCACCGGCGGCGCCCCCGCCTCCCTCCAGAAGGTCGGCTGACCTTCCTTCCCCGCGGGCGGCCGGTACTCCCCGGCCGCCCGCGCGCGTGCGCGGAACGGCCGTGTACGCAGGTCAGCGTGACGGGATACGATCCGCGCACCGCCGGCCCGCTCGTTGGCCGGCTCGTGTCCTGTGGGGGGACCATGAGTTTCCGGCTCCGTGCCGCCGGCGTCTTCGCGCTGCTGATCGGCTTCTTCCTGATGGGCCTCGCCCTCCTCGCCGCGATGGCGGCGGCCGACTGGCTGCTCGCGACCCACCGCGGGGACGGGCAGGGCTCCGCGTACAAGGGCGCGTTCATGCTCATGACCGTGCTCGCGGCCGCCGGCATCCTGCGCGGCATGTACGCCTTCCTGCGGGCCGGCCGGCTCGGCACCCCGGACGGCGTCGCCGTCACGGAGCAGGACGGTCCCGAGCTGTGGGCGGAGGTCCGGGCCGTCGCGGACGGGCTGGGCGAGCGGGTGCCGCACGAGCTCTACCTGACCTTCGACGTCAACGCGTCCGTGGCCGAGCAGAGCAGGCTGCTCGGGCTGCTGCCGGGACGGCGCCGGCTGACGGTGGGCGTGCCGCTGCTCGTCGGACTGGACCGGGCGGAACTGCGCGCCGTGCTCGCCCACGAGTTCGGCCACTACGGCAACGGGGACACACGGCTCGGCGCGGCCGCGCTGCGGGGGCGGGCGGCGATGGTCCACACGGTGCGGGTCTTCAGCCGCGACCTGGTGTGGTTCGACCGCGTCGTCGGAGCGGTCTACCTCGGCTACGCGCGCATGTACCTGCGCAGGTCCTTCGCCCTCTCCCGCGAGCAGGAGTTCGCCGCCGACCGCGTCGCCGCCCGGCAGGCCGGCCCCGCAGCCCTGGCCGCCGCGCTCCGCGCCCTACCCGTGCTCGATGCCGCGCGCACGTACTACCTGGAGACCTACGCGGCCATGGGTGAACCCGTGGGCGCGCTGCCGCCCGCCGGGGAGCTCTACGGGGGCTTCCGGCGGATGGTCGCCGCGCGACCCGGCGAGCGGCTGGCCGCGCTCGCCGAGACCCGCCGCCCCACGCCGCCGCACGAGTACGACACCCACCCCTCCCTCACCGACCGCCTCGCCCGGCTCGGAGAACTCCCCGCGGCGGACGCCGCCCCCGCCCCCGCCGCGGCGGGGTCCGCGATCGCGCTGCTGCGCGACCCCGAGCGCGTCCTCGCCGCACTCGAACCGCCCCTCCCTGCCGGAACACGCCGCCTGAGCTGGGACGACCTCGTCCTTGCCCGGGTCGCCCACGACGCCGAGGAGTTCTCCCGCCCGTTGCGCCAGGCCCTCGCCCGCGTGCGGCGCTCCGGGCCGGACGCGGAGCTGCCCGGCCTGGCGGGGGTGCTGGACGCCCTCGACGAGGGCCTGCTGTGGGCGGGGATCTCCGACCGCATGCCGCGCCCGCAGTCGGCCGCCCGGCTCACCGGCCCGTCGGCCCGCAACTACCTGCGCCCCGCCGTCTTCGACGCGCTCGCCGGCCTCGTCCACCTCCGCCTGCTGGCCGCCTCGCAGGTCACCTCGCACATCGCGTGGTCCGGCACCCCGGGCCCCGGCCTGCCCGACGTGTGGGAGAAGGGCATGGACGCGGCCCTCGACGCGGCGACCTCCGACACCCCCGACACGCAGCCGCTGCGCGCCCTCCTCGCCGACCCGGCGCCGCTCCCGGCGTAGGGGCCGCCGGGCGGACGGGTGGGGCGGGCTCGCGTGGGGCGGGTGGGGGCGGCCATAAGCTGGGGGCGTGGATTCTGAGGTTCTTGCGCCGTACACGACCTTCCGGCTCGGTGGGCCCGCCCGCAGGCTGGTCACCGCCCGCACGGATGACGAGCTGGTGGCCGCCGTGCGGGAGGCGGACGAGCGGGGGGAGCCGGTGCTGCTGCTCGGCGGGGGGAGCAACCTCGTCATCTCGGACGACGGCTTTCCCGGGACGGCCGTGCGGATCGCCACCCAGGGGACCGAGCTGCGGGGCACCGCGCTGGAGCTGGCCGCGGGCGAGGTGTGGAGCGACGCGGTGGCCGCGACCGTGCGGGCGGGGCTGGCCGGGCTGGAGTGCCTGGCCGGGATCCCGGGGTCCGCGGGGGCCACGCCGATCCAGAACGTCGGGGCCTACGGGCAGGAGGTCTCCAGTACCGTCACGGAGGTCGTGGCCTACGACCGGCGGGCGCGGGAGACGGTCACGCTGCCGAACCGGGAGTGCGGCTTCTCCTACCGCAGCAGCCGCTTCAAGGAGGAGCCGGAGCGCTACGTGGTGCTGCGGGTGCGGTTCGGGCTGGAGGCGGCCGCGGGGATGTCCGCACCGCTGCGATACGCCGAGACCGCCCGCGCCCTCGGTGTGGCCGTGGGGGAGCGGGTGCCGCTGGAGAAGGCCAGCGCGACGGTGCTGGCGCTGCGCGCCGGCAAGGGCATGGTGCTGGACGCGGCCGACCACGACACCTGGTCGGCGGGCTCGTTCTTCACCAACCCGGTGCTGACGGCGGCCGGGTTCGCCGCCTTCCTGGACCGCGTCCACGACCGCCTCGGCCCCGACGTGGCCCCGCCCGCGTACCCGGCGGGCGAGCACACCAAGACCAGCGCGGCCTGGCTCATCGACAAGGCGGGTTTCACGAAGGGCTACGGCACCGGCCCGGCCCGCATCTCCGGCAAGCACACCCTGGCCCTCACCAACCGGGGCGCGGCCACCACCGCGGACCTGCTGGCGCTGGCCCGTGAGGTGCGCGACGGTGTGCACGCGGCCTTCGGCGTGACGCTCGTCAACGAGCCGGTCATGGTCGGCGTGGAGCTCTAACCCCGGAGTCCGGCCCCGGCGCCGCGGCCCGGCTCCGCCCCCGCGCCCCGCCCCGGCTCCGCCCCGGCCTGCGCCGGGCCGCCGGAGGGCTCCTCCGCCGCCCAGGCGTCGATGCCCCCCAGGAGCCGCTCACGGACCTCCTGCGGGGCGCGCGAGCCCCGGACGGACTGGCGGGCGAGTTCGGCCAGTTCCGCGTCGGTGAAGCCGTGCACGTCGCGCGCGATCTCGTACTGCGCCGCGAGCCGCGAGCCGAAGAGCAGCGGGTCGTCGGCGCCGAGGGCGAGCGGCACGCCCGCGTCGTACAGCGCGCGCAGCGGGACGTCCTCGGGCTTGTCGTAGACGCCCAGGGCGACGTTGGAGGCGGGGCAGACCTCGCACGTGACGCCGGATTCGGCGAGCCGGCGCACCAGGTGCGGGTCCTCGGCGGCGCGCACGCCGTGGCCGACGCGCTGCGCGTGCAGGTCGTCCAGGCAGTCGCGGACGCTCGCGGGCCCGGCCAGCTCGCCGCCGTGCGGGGCGGCGAGCAGGCCGCCGTCCCGGGCGATGGCGAAGGCGCGGTCGAAGTCGCGGGCCAGGCCCCGGCGTTCGTCGTTGGACAGCCCGAAGCCGACGACGCCCTGGTCGGTGTAGCGGACCGCGAGCCGGGCCAGCGTGCGGGCGTCCAGCGGGTGCTTCATGCGGTTGGCGGCGACGATCACGGCCATGCCCACGCCGGTGTCGCGCGAGGCGGTGTGCACGGCGTCGAGGATCAGCTCCAGGGTGGGGATGAGCCCGCCGAGCCGGGGCGCGTACGACGTCGGGTCGACCTGGATCTCCAGCCAGCCGGAGCCGTCCGCGGCCTCCTCCTGCGCCGCCTCGCGCACCAGGCGGTGGATGTCGTCGGGGGTGCGCAGGCAGCTGCGGGCGGCGTCGTAGAGCCGCTGGAAGCGGAACCAGCCCCGCTCGTCGGTGGCCCGCAGCTTGGGCGGCTCGCCCGAGGTCAGCGCGTCGGGCAGCCGGACCCCGTGCTTGTCGGCCAGCTCCAGGAGGGTGGTGGGGCGCATGGAGCCGGTGAAGTGGAGGTGGAGGTGGGCCTTGGGGAGCTTGCGGACATCCCGGCGGCCGGGACCGCCTCCCGCCGTTCGTGCATCACGTGCCATCCCAAGATCCTGCCAAACGCGAGCCCCCGCCCGGAACCGCATTCTCCGAACGGGGGCTTGCCCGAATGCATCATCGGGCCGGATCCGGGGTGGGGACGGGCGCTCAGTCCCGGGCTTCGCCCAGCAGCTTCTGCATCCGCGCGACGCCCTCGACCAGGTCCTCGTCGCCCAGCGCGTAGCTGAGCCGCAGGTAGCCCGGCGTACCGAAGGCCTCGCCCGGGACGACGGCGACCTCGGCCTCGTCCAGGATGATCGCGGCCAGCTCCACGCTGTCCGCGGGCCGCTTGCCGCGGATCTCCTTGCCGAGCAGGCCCTTGACCGACGGGTAGACGTAGAAGGCGCCCTCGGGCGTCGGGCACACGACGCCGTCGATCTCGTTGAGCATCCGCACGATCGTCTGCCGGCGCCGGTCGAAGGCGCTGCGCATCTCGGCGACGGCGTCCAGGTCGCCGCTGACGGCGGTCAGGGCGGCGGCCTGCGCCACGTTGTTGACGTTCGAGGTGGCGTGCGACTGGAGGTTCGTCGCGGCCTTGACGATGTCCTTGGGGCCGATGACCCACCCCACGCGCCAGCCGGTCATGGCGTACGTCTTGGCCACGCCGTTGACGACGATGCACTTGTCCCGCAGCTGCGGCACGACCTGGGGCATCGACGTGAAGACCGTGTCGCCGTAGACGAGGTGCTCGTAGATCTCGTCCGTGAGCACCCACAGGCCGTGCTCGACGGCCCAGCGGCCGATCGCCTCGGTCTCGCCCGGGCTGTAGACGGCGCCGGTCGGGTTGGACGGCGACACGAAGAGCACGACCTTGGTGCGCTCGGTGCGGGCCGCCTCCAGCTGCTCGACGGTGACCCGGTAGCCGGTGGTCTCGTCCGCCACGACCTCGACCGGCACGCCCCCCGCGAGCCGGATCGACTCCGGGTAGGTGGTCCAGTACGGAGCGGGCACGATGACCTCGTCGCCCGGGTCGAGCACCGCGGCGAAGGCCTCGTAGATGGCCTGCTTGCCGCCGTTGGTGACCAGCACCTGCGAGGCGTCCACCTCGTAGCCGGAGTCGCGCAGCGTCTTGGCGGCGATGGCGGCCTTCAGCTCGGGGAGACCGCCGGCGGGCGTGTAGCGGTGGAACTTCGGATTGCGGCAGGCCTCGACGGCGGCGTCGACGATGTAGCCGGGCGTCGGGAAGTCCGGCTCTCCTGCGCCGAAGCCGATCACCGGGCGCCCGGCGGCCTTGAGAGCCTTGGCCTTGGCGTCGACGGCGAGGGTGGCGGACTCGGAGATCGCACCGACACGGACCGACACGCGCCGTTCGGTCGCCGGTGGTACTGGGGGAGTGGCAGCGCTCATAGGTGCATGGTCCCAGACCTCAACCGCCCTCGGCACCGGGGTTTGGGGCGCGCGGAACGCGTTCGGAGGCAATCCGGGCCAAGGCGTTCGACGAGATGCCTCCGAGCACGTACACTCAACGCTCGATGGCCTCCCGGCAATACCGCCTGCGGTACGTTGGGAGTGTCTGTCGAAGGGTCGTAGCTCAATTGGTAGAGCACTGGTCTCCAAAACCAGCGGTTGGGGGTTCAAGTCCCTCCGGCCCTGCTCCACACGTCCACCCCGGACGTGGGCAGGCAGATGCAGGCAATAGGCACTCGCCGTACCGCGCGACGGGCGCGGCACGGCCACGACCCGGAGTCAGGTGAGGACGAGTGACTGAGATCACGGACTCCATCGAGGTCCCTGAGCCTGACGCGTCTCAGGACGACAGTGACGCCGAGAAGAAGCCCCGCCGCGGTGGTAAGCGCGCGAAGAAGGGGCCGCTCGGGCGTCTCGCGCTGTTCTACCGCCAGATCGTCGCGGAGCTCCGCAAGGTCGTCTGGCCCACGCGTGGCGATCTCACCACGTACACCACTGTGGTGATTGTCTTCGTTGTGGTCGTCATCGCGTTCGTGAGCGTGGTTGACTGGGGTTTCAGCAAGCTCGTTTCCGCCGTTTTCGGCTGAGCCGCCCGGTCTTGCCGGGCCGGTTTCGGGCCGGGTTCCGCGTCCCGCCTGTCCGCGCGGAGGGCGCAGGGCGCTGGTCGCCCCGCCCGCAGTGCCACCCTTGAAGTCAGGAAGAAGCAGTCACCGTGTCTGACCCGAACGTGTACGACGCCGACGAGTCCGTCGAGGGCGAGGAAGCCGCACTCGACGCCGTCGAGGCCGCCGAGGAGCCCGCTGACGCGCAGGACCCGGTCGAGTCCGAGTCGGCGGAGGACGCGGACGCCGAGGGCGACGAGGACGCTGAGGAGTCGGGGGCGGAGTCGGACGAGGTCACGGAAGCCGTCGACGCCGAGGAGCCGGACGAGGCCGCGGGCGCCGCCGACGCCGAGGCCGAGGAGCCCGCCGCCCCGGTCGACCCGGTGGCCGCCTTCCGCGAGGAGCTGCGCACGCTCCCCGGCGAGTGGTACGTGATCCACACCTACGCCGGGTACGAGAACCGGGTGAAGTCCAACCTGGAGCAGCGTGCCGTCTCGCTGAACGTCGAGGAGTACATCTACCAGGCGGAGGTCCCGCAGGAGGAAGTCGTTCAGATCAAGAACGGCGACCGCAAGACCATCCGGCAGAACAAGCTCCCCGGCTACGTCCTGGTCCGCATGGACCTGACCAACGAGTCCTGGGGCGTCGTCCGCAACACCCCCGGCGTCACGGGCTTCGTCGGCAACGCCTACGACCCCTACCCGCTGACCCTGGACGAGATCGTCAAGATGCTCGCCCCCGAGGTCGAGGCGGCCGCCGAGGCCGCGGCCATCGCCGAGGGCACCGCCGTCCCCCGCAAGGTCGAGGTCCAGGTCCTCGACTTCGAGGTCGGCGACTCCGTCACCGTCACCGACGGCCCCTTCGCCACCCTCCAGGCCACGATCAACGAGATCAACCCCGACTCGAAGAAGGTCAAGGGCCTCGTCGAGATCTTCGGCCGCGAGACCCCGGTCGAGCTCAGCTTCGACCAGATCCAGAAGAACTAGCGCCTCGTACGACCCGAGCCCCTGTCCTCCGAACGCGGAGGGCAGGGGCTCGGTCGTGTGCCGGGTGGGGCCGGTCAGTCGTTGGCGTTCAGGAGGGGGAGGTAGCCGGCGGAGTGGCCGGTGGCGGTGGGGTGGTAGGACTCCCAGCTCGGGGAGATGACGAGGGAGTGCAGGTAGTCGTCGCCCGAGCAGAGTTCGTGGCCCTTGAAGGTGCTGCGCACGTCGCCGAAGGCGAAGCCGTGGGAGGCCGCGACCGAGGCGATCGTGGAGTCCAGGACGTCGGCGGCCTCGTCGATCTTCTGGTGCTTGGTGGAGCTGAGGCCGACACAGATCCACGCCGAGAGGTCGTACATGTCCGGGTAGCCGAGGACGACGACCTTCGCGTTGGGCGCCTTGGCGCGGATCGCGTTGTAGGTGGTGTTCAGCCGGCCGGGGAGGGTGTTGCGGATGTACGTCTCGGCCGTGCTGACGCGGTTGACGCACGTGCTGTCGGAGCCGGTCACGCAGGTGGTCATGACGTCGGAGAAGCCCGCGTCGTTTCCGCCGATGGTGAGGGAGACCAGGCCGGTGGAGGAGTTCAGCCCGCCGAGCTGACTGTTGGTCACGTCGGTGGTGACCGCGCCCGAACAGGCGGCGAAGGTGAACGAGGAGGGGCTGTGGGCGGCGGCCCACAGTGCCGGGTACGCGCTGTTGCTGCGGTGGCAGTCGCCACTGGAGCTGATGTAGTTGCCGGCGCCGTTCCCGGCGGAGTACGAGTCCCCGAGGGCGACGTACGCGGGGCCGGCCGCCTGTGCCGGGCCGGAGAAGACCAGCGCCGCCGTCAGGGCTGACGCCAGCGCGGTGAGAGCGGTGAGGGGCCTGCTCAGCTTCACGGAACCTCCTGGGTGAGGGCTTCCTGCAGCACTGTGGTACCAGCCAGTAGGGAGCCACGGGAAGTGTCCATGCCAAGAATTCTTCCCGCGTAGACCAGAACTTCAGGTTCCACCGGGGAAGTTGACGGAGAAACGGGTGCAACTCGTGTGCTGGCGGGGGTAACTGAGGAGGCGACAGGCTGCGTGCTCAACGTAATGACACAGATACCCAAAGTGACGCCCCGGGACACCTCGAATGCCCGGCCGGTGCGTCCGCGGCGGGACCGCGCGCCGAGGTGCGCCCCCGCTCCCGGCCCGGCCCGCGCCCCGCACGCCAGGGGCCGGCCGTCGCGGCGGCGAAAGGATTTCGGGGCCGGGGGCAGTACCCGCTATCGTGGTGCGGTATGCCTGCTCGCAGGCATGGAAAAAACTCTCAACAGGACCCGGAGAGAGCAATGCCTCCCAAGAAGAAGAAGGTCACGGGGCTGATCAAGCTCCAGATCAACGCCGGTGCGGCCAACCCGGCGCCGCCGGTCGGCCCCGCGCTGGGCCAGCACGGCGTGAACATCATGGAATTCTGCAAGGCCTACAACGCGGCCACCGAGTCGCAGCGCGGCATGGTGATCCCGGTGGAGATCACGGTCTACGAGGACCGCTCCTTCACCTTCGTCACCAAGACCCCGCCGGCCGCCAAGCTGATCCTCAAGGCCGCAGGCGTCGACAAGGGCTCCGGCACCCCGCACACCAAGAAGGTCGCCAAGCTCACCCGCGACCAGGTGCGCGAGATCGCCACGACCAAGATGCCCGACCTCAACGCGAACGACCTGGACGCCGCGGAGAAGATCATCGCGGGGACGGCTCGTTCCATGGGCATCACCGTCGAGGGCTGACGCCCGAACTCGCGCAGTGGCCGGCCGAGGTACGAGGCCGTCCGCGGAGCGAGTGAGCAGGAAGCCCGAGCGAAAAACGGAGGGCTGACGCCCGAGCTCGCGCAGTGGCCGGCCGAGGTACGAGGCCGTCCGCGGAGCGAGTGAGCAGGAAGCCCGAGCGAAGAGGCGAGGGCTGACGCCCCCGCGTCGAGGCAGCACATGTGGGAGGGCCTGCTCGGCCCGCACCACGAACTCCATCGAACAGCTACAGGAGTAGTTCCATGAGCAAGCGCAGCAAGTCTCTCCGCGCTGCGGACGCGAAGATCGACCGGGAGCGGCTGTACGCGCCCCTGGAGGCCGTCCGTATCGCCAAGGAGACCGCGTCGACCAAGTTCGACTCGACCGTCGAGGTCGCCTTCCGCCTGGGTGTGGACCCGCGCAAGGCCGACCAGATGGTCCGTGGCACCGTGAACCTTCCGCACGGCACCGGCAAGACCGCCCGGGTCCTGGTCTTCGCGACCGGTGACCGTGCTGCGGCCGCGGAGGCCGCGGGCGCCGACATCGTCGGCTCCGACGAACTGATCGACGAGGTCGCGAAGGGCCGGCTGGACTTCGACGCCGTCGTCGCCACCCCGGACCTCATGGGCAAGGTCGGCCGCCTCGGCCGCGTCCTCGGCCCGCGTGGTCTGATGCCGAACCCGAAGACCGGCACCGTGACGCCCGACGTGGCCAAGGCCGTGACGGACATCAAGGGCGGCAAGATCGAGTTCCGCGTCGACAAGCACTCCAACCTGCACTTCATCATCGGCAAGGTGTCCTTCAACGACACCCAGCTGGTGGAGAACTACGCGGCGGCGCTGGACGAGATCCTGCGTCTGAAGCCGTCCGCGGCGAAGGGCCGCTACCTGAAGAAGGCGGCCGTCTCCACGACGATGGGCCCCGGCATCCAGGTCGACCCCAACCGCACCCGCAACCTCCTCGTCGAGGAGGACCCGGCCTCGGTCTGACCCCGGCCGTAGTACCGCGAACGCCCCGCGTTCCCCCATCCGTGGGGGGCGCGGGGCGTTCCGCGTCTACGATGCCCCGTGGCGCGCTGGGGAGCGCGCATGACAAGGGGGGTCCACAGTGCGTACGACGACGGCTGCCGCGGCGGTCCTCGCGCTCGCGTTCACGGTGGCGGGCTGCGGCGGCGCGCACCACCGGGACGCGGCGCCCGGCACGCACCCGACAGCGACAGCGACCGGGACCGGCGCCGCGAAGCCGCCCGCGGCCGACGCGGACAGCGCCGCGGCCAAGGCGGTCGTGACCATGGTCGACCGGGCCGAGACGATGCACTCCGTGCGCACGGTCTCCGTGCAGCGGCGTGGCAGCTCCACGGTCACGATGACCACGATCGGCTCCTGGGGCGGAGCGGACGCCGGACTGGTGGTCACCGCGTCGCCCGCGGCGTTTGGCTTCCAGGGGGCGAACCACCACGACCGGATGGAGACGCGCTTCGTCCACGGGTTCGAGTACCTGCAGATCGACCCGCCGGCCAGCGGCCCGAACAAGGGCAAGACCTGGCTGCGCTTCCCCCTGGCCTCCGTCGCTCCCCGGGGGTCCATGGGGTTCCTGTCCGAGGCGATGGACTACAGCCCCGTCCACGGGCTGCTCATGATGCCGTCGAGCGGCCCGGTCACGCTGGTCGGGCACGAGACGGTGGACGGCCGCCCGGCGGTGCACTACCGGGGGACGAAGCCGGCGGACGCGGCGATCGTGAAGGCGCAGAGGGTTCCGGCCACCCAGCAGATCGACGTGTGGGTGGGCGCTGACGGTTTGCCGGTGCGGATGGTCAGCGACGACGGAAAGCTGCGCGTCACCGAGGACTTCATCGACTTCGGCGGCGTCGTCCACATCCAGGTGCCGCCGGCCTCGCAGACCGTCGTCCCCCCGGCGCCCCGGCCCTCCACTGCCTGACCCGGGGGCGGGCGCCGGCGGGGGGCCTCTCTGTTCTTCGTCAAGTTCTGGGTGGTCATGTGGTGGCTGTGTCGGGCTGGCGTGGGTCGTAGAAGGTTCCGTTGCGGAGCATGGCGAACAGGACGCTGATGCGGTGGCGGGCGAGGCGGAGGAGGGCTTGGGTGTGGGTTTTGCCGCGGACCCGGCAGCGGTCGTAGTAGGTGCGTGAGGCGGGGTCGTGCAGGGCGGCGAACGCGGACAGGAACATCGCGCGTTTGAGCTGCCGGTTCCCGCTTCTGGGCGCGTGCTCGCCGTGGACCGAGGTCCCGGAGGACTTGGTCGCCGGTGCCAAGCCGGCGTAGGAGGCCAGGTGCGCGGCGCTCGGGAAGCTGGCCCCGTCGCCGATGGTGGCCAGGAGGACTGCGGCGGTCCTGACGCCGACGACCTACTCCGACTACGGTGTCGCGGTGCACCCGCAGGCGCCGCCGGCGTTCGACGTCGAGGACCTCGCCGACGCCATGGCCTCCGGCGACTGAGCGGGGGCGGGCGGTCCCGGGGGCGATTTGCCCCGCGGGGCCGCGGTCCCGTACGCTTCCGGGGAAGCCAAAGACCGCTGGTTGCCGTCGTGTCCGGATCTCCGGGCGGGGCGGCCGAAGGATCCGCTGATGCGGACGGCCCGCGCAGGTGACCGTGGATGGACTCCGAAGCCCGCAGGGGAGACCCGAAGGGCTGCGTCGAGTCACGCCCCGTGCGCTTGCGCCGGGGCGTTTGTTTTGCCCGGGGCACACCGCCTCGTCCTTCGTTCCGCGCGGTCCATCACCCCGGAAGGAGGCCGAGACTCATGGCGAGGCCTGACAAGGCTGCCGCGGTTGCCGAGTTGACGGACCAGTTCCGCTCCTCGAACGCCGCCGTGCTGACCGAGTACCGCGGTCTCACCGTCGCACAGCTCAAGACGCTGCGCCGCTCGCTCGGTGAGAACGCCCAGTACGCCGTGGTGAAGAACACGCTGACCAAGATCGCGGCCAACGAGGCCGGGATCACCCAGCTCGACGACCTGTTCGCGGGTCCGTCGGCTGTCGCCTTCGTCACCGGTGACCCGGTGGAGGCGGCGAAGGGTCTGCGCGACTTCGCCAAGGACAACCCCGCTCTCGTCATCAAGGGCGGTGTCCTTGACGGCAAGGCGCTGTCCGCCGACGAGATCAAGAAGCTTGCGGACCTCGAGTCCCGCGAGGTTCTGCTCGCCAAGCTGGCGGGCGCCATGAAGGCCAAGCAGTCGCAGGCTGCCGCGCTCTTCCAGGCGCTCCCGTCGAAGTTCGTCCGCACCGCGGAGGCGCTTCGGGTCAAGCTGGCCGAGGCCGAGCAGGGCGGTGCCGAGTAATTCGGCTCGCACGATGACCGGGGCCTGACGGCTCCGGTCGGGGCCGGCGCGCGACCGCATCACGCACCAGCGCACCGGCTTACGCGGGCCGACCGTACGCCCGCCGACTTGTACGACATCCGGCACCCGCCGATTTAGTGGAAGGACCGCCATCATGGCGAAGCTCACCCAGGACGAACTGCTCGCCCAGTTCGAGGAGCTCACCCTCATCGAGCTCTCCGAGTTCGTGAAGGCGTTCGAGGAGAAGTTCGACGTCACCGCCGCCGCTCCGGTCGCCGTCGCCGCCGGTGGCGCCGGTGTCGCCGCTCCGGCCGAGGCCGCCGAGGAGAAGGACGAGTTCGACGTCATCCTCACCGCCGCGGGCGACAAGAAGATCCAGGTCATCAAGGTCGTGCGCGAGCTGACCTCGCTGGGTCTGAAGGAGGCCAAGGACCTCGTGGACGGCGCCCCGAAGCCCGTCCTGGAGAAGGTCAACAAGGAGGCCGCGGACAAGGCCGCCGAGTCCCTCAAGGGCGCCGGCGCCTCGGTCGAGGTCAAGTAACACCTCACGTCACCACGAGCCTCACGCTCCGTGACGTAGGAGCACTTGCTGCTCCACCCACCGCAGGGCGGTCACCCGGAAGGGTGGCCGCCCTCGGTCGTTCGTACGGCCTCCGGCGGGCCGCGGCGGGGGTTGTCGTGGCCGGCGGGTAGGGTGATCCTTCCTGCTGGGAACGGGTGCTCGCGCATGTGTGCGGGGCCGGGGCCTTGACGTTTGGCACGCGGCGCGCAATTCTCAGGACGCGCCACGACGTTGGGCACGATCCCGGCGGGGCCGGTCGTGGTCCGGCGCCGATCCGGTGCATGATCCGATGCATGGATCGGCGGCGATGCGGGAATGCATGGCTATGCAGCACGACGCAGGACGACGGCAGCGTATGACGGAGGCGATTCCAGGTTCCGAGGCTTGGGGTCGCGAGACGGGCGGAGGAGGCGACGATTCGGTACTCCGAATCTCAGCCTGGACATCAGTGTGCCAAGTGGCTACACTGACCCTTTGCGCTGCCTGTTAGCTGCTGCCTGGCCCGTCACCAGGAGCATGCCCACGTCTGAGAGCTGCTGAGAAGGCCCTTCATCAGGGCTTTCCCTCTGGTCCTCAGGGGCGGACCGGTACGCGCGTAGTGAGTCCGAGCCCTCGGAAGGACCCCCTCTTGGCCGCCTCGCGCAACGCCTCGACTGCCAATTCGAACAACGGCGCCAGCACTGCCCCGCTGCGCATCTCTTTCGCGAAGATCCGTGAACCGCTCGAAGTTCCGAACCTCCTCGCGCTCCAGACCGAGAGCTTTGACTGGCTGCTCGGCAATGCTGCGTGGAAGGCCCGGGTCGAGGCGGCGCTGGACAGTGGGCAGGACGTCCCCAGGAAGTCCGGTCTGGAGGAGATCTTCGAGGAGATCTCCCCGATCGAGGACTTCTCCGGGTCGATGTCGCTCACGTTCCGTGACCACCGGTTCGAGCCCCCGAAGAACTCGCTGGACGAGTGCAAGGAGCGCGACTTCACGTACGGCGCCCCGCTCTTCGTCACCGCCGAGTTCACCAACAACGAGACCGGCGAGATCAAGTCCCAGACGGTCTTCATGGGCGACTTCCCGCTGATGACCTCGAAGGGCACCTTCTGCATCAATGGCACCGAGCGTGTCGTCGTCTCGCAGCTGGTCCGCTCGCCGGGTGTCTACTTCGACTCCAGCATCGACAAGACGTCCGACAAGGACATCTTCTCGGCCAAGATCATCCCCTCCCGGGGTGCCTGGCTGGAGATGGAGATCGACAAGCGCGACATGGTCGGCGTCCGCATCGACCGCAAGCGCAAGCAGTCGGTCACGGTGCTGCTCAAGGCGCTCGGCTGGAGCACCGAGCAGATCCTCGAGGAGTTCGGCGACTACGAGTCGATGCGCGCCACCCTGGAGAAGGACCACACCCAGGGCCAGGACGACGCGCTGCTCGACATCTACCGCAAGCTGCGCCCGGGCGAGCCGCCGACCAAGGAGGCCGCCCAGACCCTGCTGGAGAACCTGTACTTCAACCCCAAGCGCTACGACCTGGCGAAGGTCGGCCGCTACAAGGTCAACAAGAAGCTCGGCAGCGACGCCCCGCTGGACGCGGGTGTGCTCACCACCGAGGACATCATCGCGACCATCAAGTACCTGGTGAAGCTGCACGCCGGCGAGACCGAGACGACCGGTGAGAACGGCTCGGCCATCGTGGTCGAGGTCGACGACATCGACCACTTCGGCAACCGCCGCCTGCGCAACGTCGGCGAGCTCATCCAGAACCAGGTCCGCACCGGCCTGGCGCGTATGGAGCGCGTGGTCCGCGAGCGCATGACCACCCAGGACGTCGAGGCGATCACGCCGCAGACCCTGATCAACATCCGGCCGGTCGTTGCCTCCATCAAGGAGTTCTTCGGCACCAGCCAGCTGTCGCAGTTCATGGACCAGACCAACCCGCTGTCCGGTCTGACCCACAAGCGCCGCCTGTCGGCGCTCGGCCCCGGCGGTCTGTCCCGTGAGCGGGCCGGCTTCGAGGTCCGTGACGTGCACCCGTCGCACTACGGCCGGATGTGCCCGATCGAGACGCCGGAAGGCCCGAACATCGGTCTGATCGGCTCGCTGGCCTCCTACGGCCGGGTCAACGCGTTCGGCTTCGTCGAGACGCCGTACCGCAAGGTCGTGGGCGGCGTCGTGACCGACGACGTCGACTACCTGACCGCCGACGAGGAGGACCGCTTCGTCATCGCGCAGGCCAACGCGCCGCTGACCGAGGACCTGCGGTTCGCCGAGTCCCGCGTGCTGGTCCGCCGCCGTGGCGGCGAGATCGACTACATCCCCGGTGACGACGTCGACTACATGGACGTCTCGCCGCGCCAGATGGTGTCGGTCGCGACCGCGATGATCCCGTTCCTGGAGCACGACGACGCCAACCGCGCGCTCATGGGGTCGAACATGATGCGCCAGGCCGTGCCGCTGATCAAGGCGGAGGCCCCGCTGGTCGGCACCGGCATGGAGTACCGCTGCGCGGTCGACGCCGGCGACGTGATCAAGGCCGAGAAGGACGGCGTCGTCCAGGAGGTCTCCGCGGACTACGTCACGGTGACCAACGACGACGGCACGTACAACACCTACCGCGTCGCGAAGTTCTCCCGCTCCAACCAGGGCACGTCCTTCAACCAGAAGGTCGTCGTCAACGAGGGCGACCGCGTCGTGGTCGGCCAGGTGCTCGCCGACGGTCCGTCGACCCAGGAAGGGGAGATGGCGCTCGGCAAGAACCTGCTGGTCGCGTTCATGCCATGGGAGGGCCACAACTACGAGGACGCGATCATCCTGTCGCAGCGCCTCGTGCAGGACGACGTGCTGTCCTCGATCCACATCGAGGAGCACGAGGTCGACGCCCGCGACACCAAGCTGGGCCCCGAGGAGATCACCCGGGACATCCCGAACGTCTCCGAGGAGGTGCTCGCCGACCTCGACGAGCGCGGCATCATCCGGATCGGCGCCGACGTGGTCGCCGGCGACATCCTGGTCGGCAAGGTCACCCCGAAGGGTGAGACCGAGCTGACGCCGGAGGAGCGGCTGCTGCGCGCGATCTTCGGTGAGAAGGCCCGTGAGGTCCGCGACACCTCGCTGAAGGTCCCGCACGGCGAGGTCGGCAAGATCATCGGCGTCCGGGTCTTCGACCGCGAGGAGGGCGACGAGCTGCCGCCGGGCGTGAACCAGCTGGTCCGCGTCTACGTCGCGCAGAAGCGCAAGATCACCGACGGCGACAAGCTCGCCGGCCGGCACGGCAACAAGGGTGTCATCTCGAAGATCCTCCCCGTGGAGGACATGCCCTTCCTCGAGGACGGCACCCCGGTCGACATCATCCTCAACCCGCTCGGTGTCCCGTCCCGGATGAACCCCGGCCAGGTGCTGGAGATCCACCTCGGGTGGCTCGCCAAGCAGGGCTGGGACGTCTCGGGCGTCGCCGACGAGTGGGCGCGCCGGCTGGAGGCCATCGACGCGCACCGCGTCGAGCCCGGCACCAACGTCGCGACCCCGGTCTTCGACGGTGCGCGCGAGGACGAGATCCGCGGGCTCTTCGAGTCCACGATCCCGAACCGCGACGGCGACCGGCTGGTCCTGCCCTCCGGCAAGGCCCGGCTCTTCGACGGCCGCTCCGGCGAGCCGTTCCCGGACCCGATCTCGATCGGCTACATGTACATCCTCAAGCTGCACCACCTGGTGGACGACAAGCTGCACGCCCGCTCCACCGGTCCGTACTCGATGATCACCCAGCAGCCGCTGGGTGGTAAGGCGCAGTTCGGCGGGCAGCGATTCGGCGAGATGGAGGTGTGGGCGCTGGAGGCGTACGGCGCCGCGTACGCACTCCAGGAGCTGCTGACCATCAAGTCCGACGACGTTCTCGGCCGCGTGAAGGTCTACGAGGCCATCGTCAAGGGCGAGAACATCCCCGAGCCCGGCATTCCCGAGTCCTTCAAGGTGCTCATCAAGGAAATGCAGTCGCTGTGCCTCAACGTGGAGGTGCTGTCCTCGGACGGCATGTCCATCGAGATGCGCGACACCGACGAGGACGTGTTCCGCGCCGCCGAGGAGCTCGGTATCGACCTGTCCCGGCGCGAGCCGAGCAGCGTCGAAGAGGTCTGACGGGTTCCGCCGGCCCCCCGGCCGTACACCACGTACGGCCGGGCCCGGCGGCCCCCACGACCCGTTCAGACCATTTGAGAATCAACCCTGAGAGGGATTGACGACACAGTGCTCGACGTCAACTTCTTCGACGAGCTGCGGATCGGCCTGGCCACCGCGGACGACATCCGGACCTGGTCGCACGGCGAGGTCAAGAAGCCCGAGACCATCAACTACCGCACCCTCAAGCCGGAAAAGGACGGGCTCTTCTGCGAGAAGATCTTCGGCCCCACCCGGGACTGGGAGTGCTACTGCGGCAAGTACAAGCGCGTGCGCTTCAAGGGCATCATCTGCGAGCGCTGCGGCGTGGAGGTCACCCGCGCCAAGGTGCGCCGCGAGCGCATGGGCCACATCGAGCTGGCCGCGCCCGTCACGCACATCTGGTACTTCAAGGGTGTCCCGTCGCGCCTGGGCTACCTGCTCGACCTCGCCCCGAAGGACCTGGAGAAGGTCATCTACTTCGCGGCGTACATGATCACGTGGGTCGACGACGAGCGCCGCACCCGCGACCTGCCGTCGCTGGAGGCCCAGGTCTCCGTCGAGCGGCAGCAGATCGAGCAGCGCCGTGACGCCGACGTCGAGGGCCGGCAGAAGAAGCTGGAAGCCGACCTCGGCGAGCTGGAGAACGAGGGCGCCAAGGCCGACGTCCGCCGCAAGGTCCGCGAGGGCGCCGAGCGCGAGATGAAGCAGCTGCGCGACCGCGCGCAGCGCGAGATCGACCGCCTCGACGAGGTGTGGGCCCGCTTCAAGAACCTCAAGGTCCAGGACCTGGAGGGCGACGAGCTGCTCTACCGCGAGCTGCGCGACCGCTTCGGCACGTACTTCCAGGGCTCGATGGGTGCCGCGGCGCTGCAGAAGCGCCTGGAGTCCTTCGACCTGGAGGAGGAGGCCGAGCGCCTCCGCGAGATCATCCGCACCGGCAAGGGCCAGAAGAAGACCCGTGCGCTCAAGCGCCTCAAGGTCGTCTCCGCCTTCCTGCAGACCACCAACAAGCCCAACGGCATGGTGCTGGACTGCGTCCCGGTGATCCCGCCGGACCTGCGCCCGATGGTGCAGCTGGACGGTGGCCGCTTCGCGACCTCCGACCTGAACGACCTGTACCGCCGCGTCATCAACCGCAACAACCGCCTGAAGCGGCTTCTCGACCTCGGCGCGCCCGAGATCATCGTGAACAACGAGAAGCGCATGCTCCAGGAGGCCGTGGACGCGCTCTTCGACAACGGCCGCCGCGGCCGCCCGGTCACGGGCCCCGGCAACCGCCCGCTGAAGTCGCTGTCCGACATGCTCAAGGGCAAGCAGGGCCGCTTCCGGCAGAACCTGCTCGGCAAGCGCGTCGACTACTCCGCCCGTTCGGTGATCGTCGTCGGCCCGCAGCTCAAGCTGCACCAGTGCGGCCTGCCCAAGGCCATGGCGCTGGAGCTCTTCAAGCCGTTCGTGATGAAGCGCCTGGTGGACCTCAACCACGCGCAGAACATCAAGTCGGCCAAGCGCATGGTCGAGCGCGGCCGTACGGTCGTGTACGACGTGCTGGAAGAGGTCATCGCCGAGCACCCGGTGCTGCTCAACCGCGCGCCGACGCTGCACCGCCTCGGCATCCAGGCCTTCGAGCCGCAGCTGGTCGAGGGCAAGGCGATCCAGATCCACCCGCTGGTCTGCACCGCCTTCAACGCGGACTTCGACGGCGACCAGATGGCCGTGCACCTGCCGCTGTCCGCGGAGGCGCAGGCCGAGGCCCGCATCCTGATGCTGTCCTCGAACAACATCCTCAAGCCCGCCGACGGCCGCCCGGTCACCATGCCGACCCAGGACATGGTGCTCGGTCTGTTCTTCCTGACCACGGACTCCGAGGAGCGCACGATCGTCGGAGAGGGCCGGGCCTTCGGCTCGACCGCCGAGGCGATCATGGCGTTCGACAACCGCGAGCTGTCGATGCAGGCGCCGGTGGACATCCGCTTCCCGGTGGGCACCGTCCCGCCGCGCGGCTGGACCCCGCCGGAGCCGGTCGAGGGCGAGCAGCCGTACCAGGTCGGTGACAGCTTCCGGCTGCGCACCACGCTGGGCCGGGCGCTGTTCAACGAGCTGCTGCCCGAGGACTACCCGTTCGTGGACTACGCGGTCGGCAAGAAGCAGCTCTCGGAGATCGTCAACGACCTCGCCGAGCGCTACCCGAAGGTCATCGTGGCGGCGACGCTCGACAACCTGAAGGCGGCCGGCTTCCACTGGGCCACCCGTTCCGGCGTCACCGTCGCCGTCACCGACATCGTCGTGCCGGAGGCGAAGAAGGCGATCATCGCCGAGTACGAGGCCAAGGACGAGAAGGTCCAGAAGCAGTACGAGCGCGGTCTGATCACCAAGCAGGAGCGGTCGGACGAGCTGATCGGGATCTGGAACAACGCCACCAACGACGTTGCCCAGGCGATGCGGGAGAACTTCCCGAGGACCAACCCGATCTTCATGATGGTCGACTCCGGCGCCCGCGGAAACATGATGCAGATGCGTCAGATCGCGGGTATGCGAGGCCTGGTCTCCAACGCCAAGAACGAGACCATCCCGCGGCCGATCAAGGCGTCCTTCCGTGAGGGCCTGTCCGTGCTGGAGTACTTCATCTCCACCCACGGTGCCCGCAAGGGTCTGGCCGACACCGCGCTGCGTACCGCCGACTCGGGTTACCTGACCCGTCGTCTGGTGGACGTCTCGCAGGACGTCATCATCCGCGAGGAGGACTGCGGCACCGAGCGCGGTCTGAAGCTGCGGATCGCCGAGCGCGGCGCCGACGGCGTCCTGCGCAAGGCGGACGACGTCGAGACCAGCGTGTACGCGCGCATGCTCTCCGAGGACGTGGTGGTGGACGGCAAGGTCGTCGCGCCCGCCAACGTCGACCTCGGCGACGTGCTCATCGACCAGCTGGTGCGGCTCGGCGTCGAGGAGGTCAAGGTCCGCTCGATCCTGACCTGCGAGTCGGCCGTCGGCACCTGCGCCTACTGCTACGGGCGCTCGCTGGCCACCGGCAAGCTGGTGGACATCGGCGAGGCGGTCGGCATCATCGCCGCCCAGTCGATCGGTGAGCCCGGCACCCAGCTGACGATGCGTACCTTCCACACCGGTGGTGTGGCCGGTGACGACATCACCCAGGGTCTGCCGCGTGTCGTCGAGCTCTTCGAGGCCCGTGTGCCCAAGGGTGTCGCCCCGATCTCCGAGGCGGCCGGCCGGGTGCGCATCGAGGAGACCGAGAAGACCAAGAAGCTGGTCGTCACGCCGGACGACGGCTCCGACGAGCTGGCGTACCCGATCTCCAAGCGCGTCAAGCTCATGGTGGGCGAGGGCGACCACGTCGAGGTCGGCCAGAAGCTCACCTACGGTGCCACCAACCCGCACGACGTGCTGCGCATCCTGGGCCAGCGCCAGGTGCAGATCCACCTGGTGGCCGAGGTCCAGAAGGTCTACAACTCGCAGGGCGTGTCGATCCACGACAAGCACATCGAGATCATCATCCGGCAGATGCTGCGCCGCGTGACGATCATCGAGTCCGGCGACGCCGAGCTGCTGCCCGGCGAGCTGGTCGAGCGCGGCCGGTTCGAGCAGGAGAACCGGCGGGTCGTGTCCGAGGGCGGTCACCCGGCCTCGGGGCGTCCGCAGCTCATGGGTATCACCAAGGCGTCGCTGGCCACCGAGTCGTGGCTGTCGGCGGCGTCCTTCCAGGAGACGACCCGGGTGCTGACGGACGCGGCGATCCACGCGAAGTCGGACTCGCTGCTGGGTCTGAAGGAGAACGTCATCATCGGCAAGCTCATCCCGGCCGGTACGGGCCTGTCCCGTTACCGCAACATCCGGGTGGAGCCGACCGAGGAGGCCAAGGCCGCGATGTACTCGGCCGTCGGCTACGACGACATCGACTACAGCCCCTTCGGCTCCGGCTCCGGCCAGGCCGTCCCGCTGGAGGACTACGACTACGGCCCGTACAACGGCTGAGCCGCAGGTCCGCGCAGGCAACGGAGCGGCCGTCCCCCTCGGGGGCGGCCGCTCCGCGGCCTTTTCCGGTGGGGCCGCTGAGCTGGCGGAATCCGGACGGTATGCATGTGTTTTGACCGCGGCCGATGCGGTAGGTACGCTCTGACCTTGTGCCTGGGGTGTGCCCGGGTTCTTGCGCGTGCCATGCGACCGTGCAAGAAGCCCGAGGCGGTGGCGCCCGACGATACGTACCTCCCCGCCTTTTCCGGGGGATGTGCAGGGTCCGCGACACACCCGACCGCGTGGGTCGGAGCCCAGGTTAGTTTCATCGAGATCGGCACAGAGAAACCGGAGATACGGTGCCTACGATCCAGCAGCTGGTCCGCAAGGGCCGGCAGGACAAGGTCGACAAGAACAAGACGCCCGCGCTGAAGGGTTCCCCGCAGCGCCGTGGCGTCTGCACGCGTGTGTACACGACCACCCCGAAGAAGCCGAACTCGGCACTCCGTAAGGTCGCACGTGTGCGCCTTACCAGTGGTATCGAGGTCACCGCTTACATCCCGGGTGAGGGCCACAACCTGCAGGAGCACTCGATCGTGCTCGTGCGTGGCGGTCGTGTGAAGGACCTGCCGGGTGTTCGCTACAAGATCATCCGTGGTTCCCTCGACACGCAGGGCGTCAAGAACCGTAAGCAGGCGCGCAGCCGCTACGGCGCCAAGAAGGAGAAGTAAGAATGCCTCGTAAGGGCCCCGCCCCGAAGCGCCCGGTCATCATCGACCCGGTTTACGGCTCCCCGCTGGTGACGTCCCTCGTCAACAAGATCCTCCTGCACGGGAAGCGCTCCACCGCCGAGCGCATCGTGTACGGCGCTCTCGAGGGCCTGCGCGAGAAGGCCGGGGTCGACCCGGTCATCACGCTCAAGCGCGCCCTGGAGAACATCAAGCCGACCCTGGAGGTCAAGTCCCGCCGCGTCGGTGGCGCGACCTACCAGGTCCCGGTCGAGGTCCGCCCGGGCCGGCAGAACACCCTGGCGCTGCGCTGGCTGGTCGGGTACTCCCGCGCCCGCCGCGAGAAGACCATGACCGAGCGGCTCATGAACGAGATCCTCGACGCCAGCAACGGCCTCGGGGCGTCCGTGAAGCGTCGCGAGGACACGCACAAGATGGCCGAGTCCAACAAGGCCTTCGCGCACTACCGCTGGTAGTCGCTACCCCCATCGAGAACCGAGAGAAGACTGAGCCACATGGCCACCACTTCACTTGACCTGGCCAGGGTCCGCAACATCGGGATCATGGCCCACATCGACGCGGGCAAGACGACCACCACCGAGCGGATCCTGTTCTACACCGGTGTCTCCTACAAGATCGGTGAGGTCCACGACGGCGCCGCCACCATGGACTGGATGGAGCAGGAGCAGGAGCGCGGCATCACCATCACGTCCGCCGCGACGACCTGTCACTGGCCGCTCGACGAGGTCGACCACACCATCAACATCATCGACACCCCCGGGCACGTCGACTTCACGGTCGAGGTGGAGCGTTCGCTCCGCGTCCTCGACGGTGCCGTCACCGTGTTCGACGGTGTCGCCGGTGTGGAGCCCCAGTCCGAGACGGTGTGGCGGCAGGCCGACCGCTACGGCGTTCCCCGCATCTGCTTCGTCAACAAGCTCGACCGCACCGGCGCCGAGTTCCACCGCTGCGTCGACATGATCGTGGACCGCCTCGGCGCGACCCCGATCGTCATGCAGCTGCCGATCGGCGCCGAGGCCGACTTCAAGGGCGTGGTCGACCTCGTCCAGATGAAGGCCCTCGTGTGGTCCGCCGAGGCGACCAAGGGCGAGATGTACGACGTCGTCGACATCCCGGCCACGCACACCGAGGCCGCCGAGGAGTGGCACGGCAAGCTGCTGGAGACCGTCGCCGAGAACGACGAAGAGATGATGGAGCTGTACCTGGAGGGCACCGAGCCCACCGTGGAGCAGCTGTACGCGGCGATCCGCCGTATCACCATCAACTCCGGCAAGGGCGGCGACACCACCGTCACCCCGGTGTTCTGCGGTACCGCGTTCAAGAACAAGGGTGTGCAGCCGCTGCTCGACGCCGTCGTGCGCTACCTGCCCTCCCCCCTGGACGTCGAGGCCATCGAGGGCCACGACGTCAAGGACGCCGAGGTCGTCGTCAAGCGCAAGCCGTCCGACGAGGAGCCGCTGGCCGCCCTCGCGTTCAAGATCATGAGCGACCCGCACCTGGGCAAGCTCACCTTCGTCCGGGTCTACTCGGGCCGCCTGGAGTCCGGTTCGGCCGTGCTGAACCCGGTGAAGGGCAAGAAGGAGCGGATCGGCAAGATCTACCGGATGCACGCCAACAAGCGTGAGGAGATCGACTCGGTGGGTGCTGGCGACATCGTCGCCGTCATGGGTCTGAAGCAGACCACCACCGGTGAGACCCTCTGCGACGACAAGGCGCCGGTGATCCTGGAGTCCATGGACTTCCCGGCGCCGGTCATCCAGGTCGCGATCGAGCCCAAGTCCAAGGGCGACCAGGAGAAGCTGGGTGTCGCCATCCAGCGTCTCGCGGAGGAGGACCCCTCCTTCCAGGTCCACTCGGACGAGGAGACCGGCCAGACCATCATCGGCGGTATGGGCGAGCTGCACCTCGAGGTGCTGGTCGACCGTATGAAGCGCGAGTTCAAGGTCGAGGCCAACGTCGGCAAGCCGCAGGTCGCGTACCGCGAGACCATCCGCAAGGCGGTCGAGCGGGTCGACTACACCCACAAGAAGCAGACCGGTGGTACCGGTCAGTTCGCGAAGGTGCAGATCGGCATCGAGCCCATCGAGGGCGGCGACGCGTCGTACGAGTTCGTCAACCAGGTCACCGGTGGCCGCATCCCCCGCGAGTACATCCCGTCGGTGGACGCCGGTTGCCAGGAGGCCATGAAGTTCGGCATCCTCGCCGGCTACGAGATGGTGGGCGTCCGCGTCATCCTGATCGACGGTGGCTACCACGAGGTCGACTCCTCCGAGCTGGCGTTCAAGATCGCCGGTTCGCAGGCCTTCAAGGAGGCCGCGCGCAAGGCCAGCCCCGTACTCCTCGAACCGATGATGGCCGTCGAGGTCACCACCCCCGAGGACTACATGGGCGACGTGATCGGCGACCTCAACTCCCGCCGTGGCCAGATCCAGGCCATGGAGGAGCGCAGCGGTGCCCGGGTCGTCAAGGGCCTGGTCCCGCTGTCGGAGATGTTCGGCTACGTCGGTGACCTGCGGTCGAAGACCTCGGGCCGGGCCAGCTACTCCATGCAGTTCGACTCCTACGCCGAGGTTCCGCGGAACGTCGCCGAGGAGATCATCGCGAAGGCCAAGGGCGAATAACTCGCTCTAGGCTTGCAATCCAGCAAAGATCACCTGGCGCCGATGAAGCAAGGCGTACAGATCCACCCCCAGGAGGAACCCAGTGGCGAAGGCGAAGTTCGAGCGGACTAAGCCGCACGTCAACATCGGCACCATCGGTCACATCGACCACGGTAAGACGACCCTTACCGCGGCGATCACCAAGGTGCTGCACGACGCGTACCCGGACCTGAACGAGGCCTCGGCCTTCGACCAGATCGACAAGGCTCCCGAGGAGCGCCAGCGCGGTATCACCATCTCCATCGCGCACGTCGAGTACCAGACCGAGTCGCGCCACTACGCCCACGTCGACTGCCCGGGTCACGCGGACTACATCAAGAACATGATCACCGGTGCCGCCCAGATGGACGGCGCGATCCTGGTGGTCGCCGCGACCGACGGCCCGATGCCGCAGACCAAGGAGCACGTGCTCCTGGCCCGCCAGGTCGGCGTCCCGTACATCGTCGTCGCCCTGAACAAGGCCGACATGGTGGACGACGAGGAGATCCTCGAGCTCGTCGAGCTCGAGGTCCGCGAGCTGCTCTCCGAGTACGAGTTCCCGGGTGACGACCTGCCGGTCGTCCGGGTCTCCGCGCTCAAGGCCCTCGAGGGCGACAAGGAGTGGGGCGAGAAGCTGCTCGGCCTGATGCAGGCCGTCGACGAGGCGATCCCGACCCCCGAGCGTGACGTCGACAAGCCGTTCCTGATGCCGATCGAGGACGTCTTCACGATCACCGGTCGTGGCACCGTCGTCACCGGCCGTATCGAGCGCGGTGTCCTCAAGGTCAACGAGACCGTGGACATCATCGGTATCAAGCAGGAGAAGACCAGCACCACGGTCACCGGCATCGAGATGTTCCGCAAGCTGCTCGACGAGGGCCAGGCCGGTGAGAACGTCGGTCTGCTGCTCCGCGGCATCAAGCGCGAGGACGTCGAGCGCGGCCAGGTCATCATCAAGCCGGGTTCGGTCACGCCGCACACCGAGTTCGAGGCGCAGGCGTACATCCTGTCGAAGGACGAGGGTGGCCGTCACACCCCGTTCTTCAACAACTACCGTCCGCAGTTCTACTTCCGGACCACCGACGTGACCGGCGTCGTGACCCTCCCCGAGGGCACCGAGATGGTCATGCCGGGCGACAACACCTCCATGAGCGTCCAGCTGATCCAGCCGGTCGCCATGGAGGAGGGCCTGAAGTTCGCCATCCGTGAGGGTGGCCGGACGGTCGGCGCCGGCCAGGTCACGAAGATCGTCAAGTAGTCTCCGACGCTTCTTCGTGAGCTACGGCTCACCTCACGAAGGTCCCGCACCCCTCGGGGGGTGCGGGACCTTCGTGCGTAGGGCGGGCCCCCGGGGGGACGGGGGGAGCCGCGCGGGCGACCACCCGTGGTCCGGTGGTCCGCAGCGGACTGCCCCGCCGGGGTGGCCGCGGAGTGCGGCGCGGCCTCGGCTGCGCTGGTCCCCGCGGGGATCGCCCCGCGCCGCAGGGGCGAGCCGCTACCGGAAGAGGCGGTCCGCCGCGCGCCCGGCGAGGAGGGCCAGAGCCAGGGCGAGGCCCAGCGCGACGACCACGGCCTGGGCCGGTGGCCCGGCGAGGGCCAGGGTGAGCCCCCCGCACGCCAGCAGCGGGCCCGCGGCGTACCAGGCCAGGTAGATGAGCGGCCCCGGATCACCCGCGGGCGTCGCGAGCCCCAGGAAGAGCAGCTGCGTACGGGCCGGCCCGCGCGCCGCGGACACCAGCGCCCCCGCGGCCGCCGCCGGCGCGCACGCGGGCAGCAGCACCAGTGCGGAGGGATGCCCCGCGGCGGCGTACGGCACGGCGGCGAGCAGCCCCAGCCCCGCCCCGAGGACCGCCGGCACCACACCGTGCAGCAGCATCACCCGGCGGAAGCGGTACGGCGCCCAGGCGGCCCGCCGTACGTCGTCGGTCTCCAGCCGCGCGGGCTCCGCGAGCGTCCCCACGGCGAGGTATCCGGCGAGCAGCCCGAGCACGAGCCCCACCCAGCGCCGCTCGCCGCCCAGCTCGGCCCCGGCACCCGCGGCGAGCGCCCCGCACGCGGTCCAGACGGCGGCCTTCCCGAGCCGTCCCGGCGTGCGCAGCAGCGTCAGCAGGTCCCGCCAGGGCACGAGCAGATGCCGTCCGAGGCGTCCGCGGGGCGGGCGCAGGCGCAGCGTGCGGACGGCCGGGCCGCCCCCGTCCGCGGCCATGATCGCGAGCTTGGCGGCGCGCAGCTCCAGGGACCAGGCCACGGCGGAGACGGCCGCGGCGGTCGCCGCCCGCTCCCGGAGCCGGGCGGTGGGCACGCGACCGGCGTCCCGGTGGGCGGCGAGCAGCGCCGCGGCGGTCGCGGCCGCGAGCAGCGCGACGGCGGCGGGCCAGCCCGGCGCCCGCCCCCCGACGGCGTGCACGACCGGCTGCCCGGCCCAGCCCCACGGCCCGCTCCACAGCTCCGCCTGCTCGACCGCGGGGGAACGGTGCCCCTTCGCCGCGAGGGCGGCCTGCGCGGCGAGCGCGCCGAGCAGCAGTACGGCGGGCGCCGTCCACCGCCGCACGGCCCGGCCCCACGCGGGCCGCCGCTCCACCGCCGTCCCCAGCGCGACCGCGAGCAGCGGCAGGCACACGGCGCCGGGCAGGACGGCGAGCAGCGCGCCGCCGAGCGAGGCGAGCCGCGTGACGTCCAGGACGGCGGCGCAGCAGAGCCCGGCGAGCAGCCCCGCGACGGGTGCGAGCCCCGCGGTGAGCCAGAACCACGGGCGCAGGACGCGCTCACGCCGGACCGGCTGCGCCAGCAGCCACCCCGCGGTCGGCCCCGGCACGACCACCGGCCCGCGCCACAGCGCGTCCCGCGCGGCGAGCACCCCGAGCGCGAGGGCCCCGAAGGCGGCGAGCGCGGGCATCGCCCCCCGCAGTTCCCGGGCGAGCGCGCCGTGCGCGCCACCGTCGTCGAGCCCGCGCAGGAAGCTCACGGCGAAGCTGCTGCCGTACCCGGCGAGGGCGATGACGACGGTGTACGCGGCGACCGCCATCTCCCGCCCCCTGGCCCGCCGCCGCGCCCGCCGCCTGCCCCGCAGCCACGCCATGACCTCGGCGGTGCGGTCGTCCTCGGCCTCCGACCAGGCCTCGTCGCCGAGCTCGCCGGATTCCTCCGCCGGGTGGTCGCCGGGCTCGTCCGCCAGGGGGTCGCCGGGCTCGTCCGCCGGGTGGTCGCTGGGCTCCTTGGCCGGGGTGCCGGGCTCCTGCGCCGGGAGGGCGCGGGCCTCCTCCGTCGAGTGGTCGCTGGTCTTCTCCGACGGGTGGGCGCCCGCGGTGTCGGATGTGGGGGCCGGGGCGGTCTCCGCCCGGTCGGCCGCGGCGGCGCCGGGTCCGGCACCGTTCGGGCTCCCGGGTCCGTCCGCCTGGCCGGCCGGGGCGGGGTCCGTGCCGTGGCCGGGTGCGGGTGCGGGGACGGGCGGTCCCGGGGTGCGGGGGGACGGTGGGGTGCCCGGCGTGCGGGGGCGGGCGTCGCCGACACCCGGGCGCGGCTCCTTCCTCATGCGCGGACGCCCAGCTCGCGCAGGACGGCCGCGGGCGGGCCGTCCGCGATGACGCGGCCGTCCTCCAGGGCGAGCAACCGGTCGGCGACGGCTTCCGCCAGGTCCGGCTGGTGGGTCGCGAGCAGGACGGCGACCCCGTCCTCCTTCTCCGCGACCAGCAGCTCCGCGAGCCGGACGCGGGCGGCGGGGTCGAGCCGCTGCTCGGGCTCGTCGAGGATGAGCAGCTCGCGCGGACGCACCAGGGCGGCGGCCAGCATGAGGGACTGCAACTGCCCGGAGGACAGGGAGCCGGGCAGCGCGCGGGCGTGGTCGGCGAGGCGCCGGTCGGCGAGCACCTGGTCGATCCAGGCGTCGGCGTCGTCCACGGCGTGCGCGATCGTGACCAGTTCCAGGTGCTCGCGCACGGTGAGGTCGGGGTAGCACGCGGCGGCGTCCCCGACGACCGCGACCCGCGCGCGTACCTCCGGATCGTCCTCCCGTACCGTCCGCCCGGCGAACAGCGCGTCGCCGCGGGTGGGCGTGTCCCGGCCGGCCGCGATCCGCAGCAGCGTCGACTTCCCGGAGCCGTTGCGCCCGTAGAGCGCCACGCACTCCCCGCGGCCGACCTCCAGGTCCAGCGGCTCCAGCGCCCGCCGCTCCCCGTACGTCCGGCCAACCTTCCGCAGCCGCAGCAGCGCCCCGCCGCCACCGCCCGTCGCGCGCATGGCGCCTCCGTACGGGTGAAGTGATTCGTGTCCGCCCGACCCTAGTACGGCCGCGCCGCGGACCCGCGGCCCGTACCCCGCGTGCACGCTGGACGTTCGACGGAGTTCGACGGGGGAGGGTGCCCGACCGGCCGCGCGCCCGTCCACGCACGTGTCTTGACGGTGGCCGTTCCGCGTCGGTACGCCTATGGGAGCGCTCCCACGCAGCGCGCTCCCCCCTCCCGGAAGGACACCGGACATGTCCCGCGAACTCCCGCTCACCCGGCCCGCATGGCGGGCGCCGAGATTACTGCTCGCCCTGCTGCTGCTCGCGCTCGGCGCCCTCGCCGCGGTGGGCGGCGCACGCCCGGCGTCGGCCTCCATGCCCGCCGCCGCACCTGCCGCCGCCACGGCGCCCGTGCGGGTGATGCCGCTCGGCGACTCGATCACCGGCTCGCCCGGCTGCTGGCGGGCCCTCCTCTGGAACCAGCTCCAGGCCGCCGGCTACACCGACATCGACTTCGTCGGCACGCTCCCGCCGCAGGGCTGCGGGGTCGCCTACGACGGCGACAACGAGGGCCACGGCGGCATCCTCGCCACCAACATCGCCAACCAGAACCAGCTGCCGCCGTGGCTCGCCGCCACCTCGCCGGACGTCGTGCTCATGCACCTCGGCACCAACGACGTCTGGAGCAACATCCCGCCCGCCCAGATCCTCGCCGCCTTCACGACGATGGTCGGCCAGATGCGGGCGAGCAACCCCGCCATGCAGGTGCTCGTCGCGCAGATCCTGCCGATGAACCCCGCCAACTGCGCGGAGTGCGCGCAGCGCGTCGTCGCCTTCAACGCGGCGATCCCGGCGTGGGCGAAGTCCGTCAGCACGGCGCAGTCGCCGGTGACCGTCGTCGACCAGTGGACCGGCTTCGACGACGCGACGGACACGGCGGACGGCGTCCACCCGAACGACGCGGGCATCGCGAAGATGGCCGCGCGCTGGTACCCGCCGCTGGCGGCGCTGCTGGCGAAGGACGGGGGGACGGCGGGCGGTACGTCGACCGGTACCTCCACCGGCACGTCGGCGGGTACCTCCACCGGCACGTCGACGGGTACCTCCACCGGCACGTCGACGGGCACGTCCACCGGCACCTCCACCGGTACGTCGACGGGCACCTCCACCGGCACCTCCACCGGCACCTCCACCGGCACGACGACCGGCGGCACCGGCGGCAAGGACTGCTCCGCCGCGCTCACCGTCAGCAACTCCTGGCAGGGCGGCTACCAGGCGTCCGTCACCGTCACCGCGCTGCGCGCCGTCACGAGCTGGACGGTCACGCTCACCGGCGTCACCGTCAGCCAGGGCTGGGGCGGGGGCTTCACGGTCAACCCCGACGGCTCGGTGACCGTCCACAGCGAGTCGTGGAACGGCAACCTCGGCGCGGGCGCGTCCACCAGCTTCGGCTTCCTCGCCACGAGCAGCCCGAGCCCGGCCCCGGCCGCCACCTGCGCCACGCCCTGACGGGTTTCCCCGCGCGGGGGCGTTGGCGGGCTGTTGGCGGCGCGTTGGCGCCCTCGCGCAGGATCGGGTCCGACGCCGGTGACGAGCCGGCGGCCTGATCGGAGAAGCGGGGAGACATGACGAAGACGATGAGCGCAGTGCGCAGAGCCGCCGTGGTGGTGGGCACGATGGCCGGTGCGGCGGCGCTGGTCCTGGGGAGCAGCGGGGCCGCGTCCGCCGAGACGGCGCGCAACGCCGTCTGGAGCGGCAACTGCCACGCCACGATGATGACCGAGTACAACTCGCTCGTCGGCTGGCAGGTCCGCAACCTGGTGGACAACTACGGCAGCGTGTCCTGCTCGGGCTGGATGGACTGGGCGCCCGAGGGCGACACCGGCCACTTCTACGGCCTCCAGAACCGCATCTGGCTCAACGCCGGCCAGTCCCTGGAGAGCGGCTACCTGCCCGACAACAGCCCGGCCCTGACCCGGGTGTGCGTCCAGGCCGCCAACGACGGGACGGCGCGCTGCTCGTCCTGGTGGTAGCCGGACCACCACCGGGGCGGCGCGCGCTGCCCGCCCCGGTGGTGCAGTGGGGGAATGCGTGACGGGCCGCGGCGAACTGACCACTCGCCGCGGCCCGTTGCCGTGCCCGGGTCCGTCACGGGCGCCCGCCGTGTCCCGGCGCCCTCACACCGGCTTGTGCGCGAACAGGTCCAGGTGGCCGCACGAGGTGCAGCGGAACGCCTCGATCTGCCAGCGCTGCTTGCCCATGCGCCGCGCACCGCCGAATATGCCGCGTTCCAGCGGGCCGGCGATCCAGCGGGCGTAGCCCTTCGACCCCTCGCCGGAGTCCTCGATGAAGCCGGGCTCCAGCGCGGTGCCGCCGCAACTGCTGCATTTCGCGGACCGGCCTGCCGCCGGCACGTCCCCCGTGTAGGTGTCCATGACGCCCGATGGTCGCGGAACGCCCGCCCTACCGGCAAGGCGCATACGCGGTCCACCGCGTCATTCGGCACGTGCACCTCATTCCCTGCCCGTGCAGGAGGAGCTTATGGAGACCACGAATCTGACCGGCGACGACCTGGTGAAGGTGCTGGCGACGCTCGCCAGCCCGCAACGGATCCGCGTCCTGGCGGCCCTCTCGGCAGGGCCGACCTACGTGAGCCAGCTGGCCCGCGACCTGGGGATCAGCAGGGCACTGCTCCAGGTGCACCTCAAGCGCCTGGAGACGGCCGGCCTGGTCGCGGCGCGGATCGAGGTGTCCGACGACGGCAAGGCGATGAAGTTCTACGCGGTCGCGCCCTTCGACCTGCACCTGACGCTGCGGGAGCTGACCGCGGCGGCCCGCACCCTTCCGGACGCCGCGGAGCACGGCGGGAGCGCGCGGAAGGAGGCGTGAACCGCATGCCCGGCCGGCTCGCCGAAGCGGCCGTCGTCCTGGCGGCGCCCGGCGCCGTGCGTCACGGCCGTCCGGCAGCCCGGCGCGCACCTGCGGGCGGGGGCGGGGACGCGGGCGGAGCAGCCCGGCGGAGGCCCGGGCGGGCCGGGCCTCCGGACGGCTCCGCGGCTTCGGCGCACCGGCTTTTTCGGTGGCGGGCGGTCCGCGCGGCTGCGAGCATCCCGGCATGCTCAGTCTGCCGCCCGAGGAGGGCGCCCTCCGCTACGTCGTCGAGGGCCCGCCGTCCGGCGCCGCCCCCGCGGCCCTGCCCGTCGTCCTCGTCCACGACGGACTGACCGACCACCACGTGTGGGACGAGGTCGCGCCCGCACTGGCCGCCGACCGTACGGTCGTCCGCTACGACCTGCGCGGCTTCGGCCAGTCCCCGCCGCCGGACGGCCCCTTCGAGGAGGTCGCCGACCTCACGGCGCTGCTCGACCACCTGGGCCTCGCGCGGGTGGCCCTGGCGGGCGTGTCGTGGGGCGGGCGGATCGCGATCGAGTTCGCGCTGACCCACCCGGAGCGGGTGGGCCTTCTCGCCGCCTTCTCGCCGCCCTGGCCCGGCTTCGACCGCTCGCCCGAGCTGCGCGCCTACGACACGGCCGAGGCGGCGGCGCTGGCGGCGGGCGACCTCGACGCGGCGGTCGAGCTCAACCTCGCCATGTGGCTGCGCGGCCCCGCCCGTCCCTGGTCCGCCGTCCCGCCCGCCCTGACCGCGCGCGTCCGCGGCCCCCTCCGCACCGCCCTGACCCACCAGCCCGCGGTCGAGGCCCACTCCCGGCCGGGCACCTCCCTGCCCGTCACGGCCCTGACGGCACCGGCGCTGATCGGCACCGGAGGCCTCGACACCCCCGATTTCGTGTCGATGGCCCACCGCTACGCCACCGCGATCCCCGCCGCGACGCTCATCCCCTTCCCGGCCGCCGGCCACCTCGTCCCGCTGGAGGCCCCGGCCGCGGTGGTCACGGCACTGCGGGACGGGGGCTTCTAGGGGCGCGGTGGTCGCGGCACTGCGGGACGGGGACTTCTAGGGGCGAGTGACGGACCCCGCCGCTACGATGGCCGCCGCTGAGGGAGAGGGCTGGGGGGCCGACGTGGCATCACTGGCAGGGCGCGGCCTGTGGCCGCGGCGACGGCGGCCGGGCGAGGACGCCGAGCTGAAGGACGTCAGGGCGCTGATCGGCACGGGGGAGCTGGCGGAGGCCGGCCACCGGCTGAGGCATCTGCTGGCGGTGCGTCAGGGCGTGCGGAAGCCGGATCCCGGCAGGGTCACGCCGGTGCAGTCGATGCTGTGGACGGTCGAGCTGGCCCTGGGCCGGTTCGAGGAGGCCCTGCAGATCGTCGACGCCGCCCGCTCCGCGGCCGAGTCGAGCCGGCGGCCGCCCGTCACCAGGGTGATGGCCCTGCGCAGTATGGCCGCGACCACTCATCTCCTGGCCGGCCGGTTCGCGCCGGCCGAGGCGGAGCTGGCGGAGGTCGCGAGGATCTACGGGACGTGTTCCGCGCCGAAACCGGCCACGGTGAAGGCGTATTTCGCCAGCCGCGCCGTGTCCTGCCGGCTGCTGAGCAACCAGGCGCGCTTCGACGCGTCCGCCGCCGCCGCGGACGAACTCCTTCCGCGGGCGGTCATGGTGCTGGGCGCGCAGAGCCCGCTGGTCTACCGCATCGTCCTGCAGCGTGCGTACGCCCTGGCCATGCTGGGCCGCTACGAGCAGGCGGAGTCGGTGTGCCGGTCGGTGCTGGCGGTGCGGCCCGGGGCGGTCCCGGAGGTCGAACGCACCGACAGCGCCTGCGGACTGGCCTACTGCCTCGTCGAGACCGGTCGCGCCCGCGAGGCGGAAACGGTCCTGCGCGAACTGCTGGCCTCGTGCGAGCGGGACAGGCCGGTGAGCCACGTCGCGTCGGTCCTGCGCCGTGAACTGGCCAACGCGCTCTCGCGGCAGAGCCGGTTCGAGGAGGCGCTCGCCCTCGTCGACGTCCCGCCGTCCGGGGCGCAGCTGCACGCGCCCGGCGAGCGCCAGTTCCAGCGCGCGGTGGCCCTGCTCGGCCTCGGCCGCCGGGAGGAGGCCGAAGCGGCGGCCGAGCAGGCGCTCGCAGCGGCCCGCACCGCCCTCGCACCCGCCCATGTCAGCGTCCTGGAGATCCGTACGGTCCTGGCCCGTGTCCGTGACACTCCCGGGGAGTGGGCGGCCGTCACCGCCGACTGGCTCACCCACTACGGCCCCGACCACCCGCGCACCCGCGCCGCCGCGGCCCACTAGCGCCCGCCCGGTCCGGCGCCGCGTGCGCGCCGCACGGGCTCGCCGGGGCCGGGGCCTCCGGCCGGCGGAGGCGGTCAGCCGGTCGCCAGCAGACGGCGGGACAGCTCGCGGAGCTGGAGGTCGGGGTGGGGCTCCTCCGCCGTGGAGGGGCCGAGAAGGCGGTGCGGGGAGGTGGCGAAGTCCGTGAGCGCGGGGTGGAGCACGGGCGGGACGGGCCCCATCGTGGCGAGGGCCTTCAGGGCCTTCAGGCCGGTCGGGGTGGCCGACACGGCCGCGGTCAGGACGGGGGTGGCGCGGGCCGGGTCGGCGGTGAGCCGGAAGGCCGCCTCGGCCGCGGCGACGCGCGTCGGCTCGTAGGGCTCCCGCAGCAGGGCCTCGACCTGGGGGAGGAGGCGGGACGCCGCCGGGCCCAGGGATTCCAGGAGGGGCAGGTGCAGGGGGGCCTCGCCCGGGGAGGCCAGGAGCGGGGCCAGGACGTTCAGGGCGGCGGTGGGATCGCCGGTGAGCTGGGAGTAGGCGACGGCCGCGGTGGCCCGCACGCGGGTGTCCCGGTGGTGCAGGGCCATCCGCAGCAGGCCCAGGATCTCGGGCGAGCCCACGCCCGCGCCGCCCAGCGCCCGTGCCGTCGTGAGCACCGCGCGGTCCGTGCGCAGGCACTCCGTCAGCTCCTCCTCGGCCTCGCGCACCGCCGCCGGGCCGAGCGCGGCCAGCGCCTCGACGAGGGTGACGGCGTCGCCGCCCCAGAGCTTCGGCGCGGCCAGTTCGCGGCGCAGCACCGGTACGAGCCGGGCGGACCGCGCCGGGAAGTGCAGCGCCGCCGCCCGCAGCGCCGCGGGCTGCGCACGCTCAGGGAGCAGGTCGAGGGCGCGCGGGTCGCGGGCGCGGACGAGGGCGAGCAGCGCCTCCCGCGCGGGCAGGTCCTCCGTGCCGGACGCGTGGGCGTTCAGCGCGTCGCGCAGCCGTTCGCCGGGCTCGGGGTCCAGCGCGACCCACCGGGTGATCGCCCCGATCCGGTTCGCCAGCTCCCCGGGGTGCGTCGCATGCGGCAGCGCGTCGAGGGTGAGGGCCAGGAAGGCGGGCTCGTGGTCCCGCCACGCGTGGAGGACGGCTTCGGCGAGGCCGGTGCCGCGCCGCTCCTCGTCGCCGTCCGCGATCCACCGGGCGGCGACTTCGAAGGCGGCGTCCGGGTCCGCCACGAGGAGGTCGCCGAGGGCCCTGACCTGCGTCCCGGGCAGCCGGGTGCCCGGCCAGGGGAAGTCCGCCACAGGCCCGTCGCCGGGGGAGGCGCCGGGGGCGCCGCCGTCCTCGTACGAGCCGGGCGCGTCGTCGGCGTCCTCCGCCTCCTCGGCGTACGGGGTGCCGTACGGCCGGGCGGTCGCCTCCGCCCACAGGTCCGCGAGGTCGTCGTCGGCGGAGTCGTCCTCCCCGTACACCTCGCCCTCCCCGTACACCTCGTCGTCCTCGTACTCCTGCTCCGGCTCGGCCTCCGCGAAGACCCGCACCACCTCCGGTGCGTACGGCGGGCCCGAGGCCAGGGCCGTCAGGATGGCCGCCGCCAGGCGTATCGGGGGCTCCGGGCTGTCCAGCGGGAGGTCGTCGGTGCGGCCCAGCAGCGCGCGCAGCGCCATCGCGTCGGCGCGGACGGACACCGCCGGGTCGCCGGCGTGGAGGGTGCCGGCCTCGGCGAGGACGGCCTCCCGTACGCCCGGGTCCAGCAGGTCGGCGACCGCGGCGGGCAGCCGCAGGGCCGCGCGGCGGACACCGGCGGCGGCGTCGTGCAGGCAGGGCAGCAGCGCCGGGACCTCGCGGGCGACGGCCGCGCGGAGGGCGGCGTCCTCCTCCGGCTCGGCCAGGAGGGCCAGCAGCATCAGCACATCGTCCCGCCGGCGGCTCGGCGAGTGGAGGGCGGCGTGCGCGAGGAAGGGCACGGCCTGGGCGGCGGACGACGCGTACACGGAGGTGTCCCCCTGGAAGACGCCGTGCAGCTCGAACAGCGCCTCGTTCGCGGCCTCCTCGTCCGCGTACAGCGCCCTGAGCATGCCCGGCAGGTCGTCGGCGCCGCCGTACGCGTGCGTGAGGTCCTGCCACCGGACGCGGTCCAGTTCGTGCGGCGGGCGCATGACACGGCTCCTCTCGTCGCCTCCCCGGCGCCACCGACCCTAGCGTTCGCCGCCGTGCGGCCGCTGCCCCCGCAACTGGTGCTCAAGGCATTCGAGTTGGGCGGCGGACAACCGGCGGGCCGCCCACAGCAGCGCGGCCGCGTTCCCGGCGGCGGGGGAGGCACGGGCCGGTTCCGGGAGCGGTCCGCCGGTCAGCAGGGCCAGCTCGTGGGCCTCGACGCCCAGGACGGTGCCCGCGTCGGCGACGAGCCGGGGTGTGAGGTCCGCGCGCCCGCTGCCGATCGCGCCGTAGGTGGCGGCCGACAGATAGCTGGGGGTGGAGCGGGCGAGGATCCGCGCGATGCCCGTCCAGCCCAGGTTGCGGTGACGGAGCATGCGGACGACCCGGCCGCCCGGAAGGTCGCGGAGCGCGGCGCCCGGCGGCCGGACGGACGGGGCGCCGGGTTCCTCGTCGGGCAACGCGCGTATGCGGGTGAGGAGCTGCCGCTGCCCGGCCGGCGGGAGCCGCAGCACGTCCGCGACGACGACCGCCACGTGCCGCTCGGCGTCCGGATGCGGCGGGGCCAGGTCCGCGGGCAGGGCGAGGTCCGCGGCGGCGAAGAGGTCGGCGGCGTGCAGGCCGAGCGCCGGGGCGAGCTGCCGGAGCAGGTCCCCGGCGGGCGGTGCGCCCGCGAGGACGGGGCGGAGCGCGTCGGGGTGCGGCCCGCCACGGGCCGCCAGCTCCCCGGCCGGCAGCCGCCGGTGGTCGAGCAGTTGCGCCAACCGCCCGCCGAAGAAGGGCACGTGCGTCACGGCGCCTCCGCCACCAGCGCGGCGACGAACCTCTCCCGGTGCGCGGCCTGCCATGCCTGGAGGCGGTCCCACCGCTCCCAGCCGCCCAGTTCGGCGTGGGCGCGGACGTATGCCGGGTCGCCCGCGGCGAGGCGTGCGGTGACGAAGGCGCGGCCCGCGGCGGTCGCCTCCTCGACGAGGGCGGGGAGGGCTGTGCGGTCTTCCGGGGGGAGGCCGTAGGCGTCGGCGAGGACGCGGAGGCGGGCGAAGGGGTCGGGGGCGGTGGGGTACTGGGTCGTGGCGGTGGCGGGGTCGAGCACGGGGACCCAGTAGCGGGCGGTCATGGCGACGTCCCAGAGGGGACGGCCGGGGGCGGCGAGGTCGAAGTCGATGAAGGCGGCGGCGCGGCCGTCGCGGAAGACGACGTTCTCCGGGCAGACGTCGTTGTGGCACAGCAGCGTGCCGCCCGCCGGATCGGCCAGCTCGCGCGGCCAGTCCGCGCCCTGGTCGACGGGGATCCGCGCGGCCGCGTCGTGGAGCCGGCGCAGCAGGCGCCCCACGGACGCGAGGGCGTCGTCCGTCATCACCCACGCGGGGAAGGGCGGCAGCGCGACGTCGCCGGGCAGGTAGGTCAGCTGCTCGCGGCCGTCTCCCGTGAGCTGTACGGGAGTCGGCGCCCCGGTGAAGCCGCGCTCGTGCAGCGCCCGCAGGTGCGCGTGCAGCGCGCGGGCGGTCCGCGGCGCGGGGCGGTCGACGACGTCCCCCCGCCGGAAGACCGCGCCCGCGTTGGCCAGCCCTCCGGCCAGCTCTTCCGGCGTACCGCCGCCGTCCGCGCGCCCGGTCGTCATGGCGGCCAGGCTACGGCTTGAAGTAGTCCGCCATCATGCGGGTCACCCACTCCGGCTGCGTGACGTCCATGACGCGGAATTCCTCCATCACCGGCTTGAGGTCGATCACCGGCGTGCCGGACACCGCGTCGAGCCCCACGACCGTCAACTCCCGCCCCCGGACGGACTCGACGGCGCAGCACGTCACCCCGATCCGGTTCGGCCTGCGCGGCCCGCGCCCGGCGAAGACGCCCATCGGCGGCAGATCCGCGCGCCCGCGGTACGGGTGCGGCTCGCGGTAGTCGTCCTTCTCCGGGAACTGGTCGAAGACGAAGAGGACTTCGACGTGCGAGAAGCTCTCCAGGCCTTGCAGGCACGCCTCCCCGAACCGCTCGTCGACGGTGATGACACTCCGGACGGCCCCCCAGTTGTCCGTGTCCTGGACGTCCGTCCGGTCGTTCCGGACCGTGCCGATCGGGTTGATCTCGAAGCTGGTCATGGCATGTTTCTACCGCGGGCCGCCGCTTCAGGAGTAGCGGCAGAGGTTGTCCGTGGAGATCGTCCACTCGCCGATCGTCACGTCCTCGCCGTGGACGAAGTCCGTACGCGCCGCGTAGCGGGCCGCCCGGCGTCGGGTGGATGCCGCTCAGGACGGCGCCCTCGCCGGTGCGGACGTCCGGGTGGCGCATGACGTCCTCGTGGACGTCCTCCACGTCCGGCGTGCCGGTGTGCGCGAGCAGGCCCTCCGGCATGACCTTCTCCAGCCTGCGGCTCACGCGCGCTGCCGTCAGCTCGTGGGGGCCGCCGGGGGACGCCATGTCGGGGACGATCCCCTCCCCGGTGATCTCCAGCGTGCCGGGCACTGCATGCTGCATCTGCTCGACGATGTCCCGCACGGCCAGGGCAGGGGAGCGCGTCACGCTGTGCGTCACCGGGGGCGATGGCCATGGCGCACGCTCCCTCCGCTCCGTGGTCTCGTGCTCCGCATGCTGACGGGCACCCCAGGCCTGAGCTGGTGTTCGCGCCTTGGATCACTCCGCCGCCGCGGGCTCCTCCGGCGAGGTGGGCGGCTGCGGTGGCGTCGGGGGCAGGGGCGGGGCCGCGGGCAGCGGCGGGGTTGCCGGGAGGGGCGGGGCGGTGGGCTCCGCGGGGGGTGGCGGGGGCGTCGCGGGCTTGGCGGGCGGCTCGGGCAGGGCCTCCTCCAGGGCGGGGCCGGGCTCTTCCGGCGCCTCCGGGCTCGGCTCCTCCGCAGCCGCGACCTGCGCGGGCTTCTCCGGCGGGACCGCCACGGCGTCCGGGGCCTGCGTCGCCGTCGACGGTGCGGGCTCCTCCGCGGGCGGCACCGGCGCAGTCACCGGCTCCTCCGCTCGCAGCGGGCCCGCCGCCGCGATCACCACGTCCACCAGCTGTTCCGCCGCGTCCGGGCGGCCGTGGGCCCGTGCGGCCTCCGCCATCGCCGTGCGGCGGGCGGGGTCGGCGAGCAGCGGGGCCACCGCCGCCGTCAGCGTGTCCGGGGTCACGGTGGGGTGCAGGGCCACCGCCGCGCCCGCGGCGGCGAGGTGCTGGGCGTTGTGGACCTGTTCATTGCCCGCCGACGACGCGAGCGGCACCAGCACGGACGGCTTGCCCAGCGCGGTGAGTTCGGCGAGCGTGCCCGCGCCGCTGCGCGAGACCACGACGTCCGCGAGCGCCAGCACGTCCGGCAGCTCCGCGCCCACGTACGGGGTCAGCAGGTAGCGTCCCGCCAACTCCCTCGGCAGCAGCGCCGCGGTGGACCGCAGCGAGGCGAAGTTGCCCGGCCCGCACTGGTGGATGACGTTCGCCTGCGCCAGCAGCCACGGCAGGACGGTCACGATCACGTCGTTGATCTGCTGCGAGCCCTGCGCGCCGCCGGTCACGTACACGGTCGGCAGGGTGCGGTCGAAACCGCCGAGCCCGAGCGTCTCGACGGCCCTGTCGGCGCGCCCGGCGAGGACCTCGGGGCGTACCGGGTTGCCGGTGACGGCCGCCTTCGCCCGTGCCCCGCGCGGCAGCAGCGGCAGCGTCGACTCCGACGACACGGCGAAGGCCGTCGCCACACGCGCCAGCAGCCGGTTGGCGAGCCCGAGCCGTACGGTCTGCTCGTGGACCACCAGCGGGCGCCCGTTGGCCTTCGCCGCGAGCCCGAGCGGCACCGCCACGTACCCGCCCGTCGCGAGCACCACGTCGGGCCGGAAGTCCGCGACGACGCGCCGCGCCTGGAGCACGCCGAGCGGCACACGGCCCATGTCCCGCAGGTTCGCGAGCGAGAGGAGCATCAGGGGGTTGCGCGAGCGGCGCACCTTTCCGGTCGCGACCGTCCGGAAGGGGATCGACTCGCCGGTCGCGACCCGCTCCTCCAGGCTGTCCCGGGTGCCGACCCACAGCACCTCCAGCGCCCGCCCCTCGTCCGCGAGCCGGGCCCGCAGCGTGCGTACCGCGGTGAGCGCGGGATACGTGTGGCCGCCGGTCCCGCCACCGGTGACGATGAGGCGGAAGGGCCGGGTGCCCGCCGGCCGCGGCGCGACGAGGTCAGGGTCACTGTTCACGAGGTGCTCCCCTTCTGGCGGGGCCCGCGCCCCGGTGGTGCTGGTCACAGTAGCCGCAGGCCGGGCACGCGGCCGAGCGGGAGGGGCGCGGGCCCGGTTAGCCTTCCGCTGCACGCGCCGTGGGCGACGGACCAAGGGGGACAAGTGCCGCGTACAGCAAGGGCATGGGCAGCCGTACTGCTTCCGGTGACGGCGGTCGCCGTGCTCGGCGCCTGCGCGTCGAAGGACGACAAGGACGACGACGGCAGGTCCGCCCCGGCGGCGTCCACCACGCCGGCGCCGTCCGCGAGCGCCACCTCCGCCGCCCCCGCGGACGGCGGCACCCACGGCCGCCTCGACTACACCGGCTCCGCGAGCGGCGGCTTCGACGTCACCACGAGCGTCGCCTGCGCGACGGCGGGCGGCAAGCTCGTCGCCGTCACCGCGCCCGCGCCCGACAGCGGTGGGTCCACGACGCCCTCCTTCGTCGCCACCGTCGGCGACCAGTCCCTGGCGACCCTCGTCACCGCCGAGAAGAAGACGTTCGTCAAGCTCGGCGCCGACGGCATCTCCGCTGGCCGCCAGGGCGCCACCTGGACGGTCAGGATCTCCGGCACCGAGCTCGGCGCCACGGACGCCTCGGGTGGTTCCGTCACCCTCAACGGCTCGCTGACCTGCACGAAGGTCTCGGGTACCTGACCTCCCGGCGTCCTGGCCGGGGCGTCACGGTTTGCGGTCCCCCGTTCCGGTTAGCCGACGGTTGTGGCTTTCGCGGCGATTCCGCCGGGGCCGCGAGCGAAGGAGGCTGCCGTGACCACGATGTACAAGCCGCCGGGGGACACGAAGCGGGAATCCGCCGGACCGGCCCACGCCCGCCCCCGCGACCCCCGCCTGCGGACGGCGCTGATCCTCGCGCCGCTCTACCTGATCACCTCCGCCCTGCTGGCGTGGTGGGCCTCGGACTCCATCACCGACCACAAGTGGTTCCTGGAGGTACTGGCCGGGGTCGCGCTGCTGCTCTTCGTGGTCGAGGTGGTCCGCGGGTACAAGGCCTGGCACCGGTCCCGCCACTGACGGCGGGCAGTCGGGAAGGAGGGCCGCACGCCGTGCGGCCCTCCCCGCAGCCGGCGGACCCCGGTAGCGTCCCGGCATGGCCTACCCCACCGTGATCTTCGACTTCTACGGCACGCTCACCCCGAGCACACCCGCGGCCGTCTGGGACGGCCACGCCGCCCTGGGCGCGGCCCCGCTGGGGATCCCCGCGGAGCAGTGGCGGGAAGCGCTGAACACGTCCTTCCCCGAGCGGGCGGTCGGCGCGCTGGGCGACCTGCCGCAGACGATCCGTACGCTCGCCCGGCGCTGCGGGGTCGAGGCCGGAGAGGACGCGGTCGCGGCAGCCGTCGCCGTCCGGCTCGCCTGCCAGCGCGAGCTGCTCGCGCTGCGGCCGGACGCGGTCGGGACGCTGGAACGCCTCCGCGGCGCGGGTGTGCGGATCGGCGTGCTGAGCGACTGCACGGTCGAGCTGGCGCAGTGCTGGCCGGAGCTGCCGCTCGCCGGGCTGGTGGACGCGGTCGTCCTGTCGTGCAGCGTGGGCCACCGCAAGCCCGCCCCGGAACTCTTCCACCGGATAGCCGCGGCCCTCGGCACCGCGCCCGCCGCCTGCCTCTACGTCGGCGACGGCGGTGGCGGCGAGCTGACCGGCGCGACGGCGCAGGGCATGACGGCCGTGATGCTGCGGGCCGGCGACTGGGCGGCGAACGACGCCCACGCCCGCGAGGACGACTGGCCGGGTCCGTACTTCGGCTCCCTCTCGGACGTCGTCGCGGCCGCCACCGGCCGGGCGTGAACGGGCTCACCGCCAGGACGCCGCACCACCCGGGTACGGGCGCGGTCCCGCCAGGTCACGGACCGAGACGCGCGAGGACCTCGCTCATCTCGGCGGCGCCCGCCTCGTAGACGGTCGTGCCCGCGCGCGGGTCGGGCGCGTGCAGGGTGTGGAGGAGCGGGCCGTACGGCGCCGCGAGGTCGACGAGGGTCGCCGACGGGCCGTGCACCGCGCGCTCCGTCCCGGGTGCGGCGGTCAGGTCGATGCGGCTCACGACACCGGGCGTGACCCAGACGGTCGCCGGCCCGAGCCGGCCCGTGAGCTGGAGGTGGAAGTGGCCGCACAGGACGAGGTGGACGTCCGTGCCGTCGATCGCCGCGGCCAGCTCCGCCGCGTTGTGCAGCCCGAAGACGCGCTGCACCTCGACGCCGGGCAGCGCGAGGGGCGGGTGGTGGAAGGCCAGCACCGTGCCGTGCGGCGCGGGTGCGGCCAGCAGGCCGCGCAGCCAGTCGAGCTGCCCCGCGGACAGGTGCCCGTAGCCCTTCCCGGGCACGAGCGAGTCGAGGGTCACCAGCCGGTGGCCGCCCACGGTGCTCGCCGCCGCCCGCTCGCCCCCGGGGCCGTCGTACACCGCGTCGGGTGCGGCGTGCCCGCAGCCCAGGACGTCGGCGAAGGCGGCGCGGTCGTCGTGGTTGCCCACCGCGTAGAAGACGCCGGCCCCGCGCGGGCCCGCGTAGGCGGTGAGCAGCTCGTGCGTGCGCGCGTACGCCTCCCGCGACCCGTCGTCCGCGACGTCCCCGGTGACGAGGACCGCCCCGATCCCGTCCAGGTGCCCCAGCCCGTCGAGCAGTATCCGCAGCGCGGCCGTCCCGTCCGCGCCGTCGGCGTCGGGGGCGCCGTTCCGGTCCAGGTGGGTGTCCGAGAGGTGAAGTATCCGCATCGGCCGACCGTAGCCAGCGCGGGCACGGGAGGCGAGGGGATTACACGCCGGGCCGCCCGCCCGGGCGGTGAGTGACCTCGGCGAGCCGTCCGGGCGCCACGCAGGGCGGCGCCCGCGGGGCCGCGGCGAGGCGAGGACGACCTGCGGCCCCGGGCCGGGCTCGTGGGCGGGGGCCGCGCCGTCCGGGAAGGCGGCGGCGGTCGGCGGCTGCTCGCCCTCGCCCTGACGGGGGCCGCCACCCGTCACCAGGACGGCGCCCACCGTCACCCGGGGGATCCACGCCGCCGCGGCGCCCCGCCGGGCCGCAGTTCGCCGCGACCACCCGGGAGATCGCCGGACCGGCTGCTGCGACCGCCTACACCGCGGGAACGGCGCCCAGGCCGGTACCACCCGGTGAGCCGTCCCGCGGGGCGGCACGGTGGTGGCGGGGCGCGGTGCCCGCCGGTTCCGCGCGGCCTTCGCTCAGTCCGCTTCCAGCAGCCCCCGCAGCCGCTCCAGGTCCGCGGTCACGGTGTCGGCGTCCCGCTCGAAGTCCGCCTCCGTCATGCCGGGCAGGCGGCGGAGGGTGAAGACGATCTCGCTGGTGGAGGGCTCGGTGCCGGGGAGGACGCGGACGGGGTTGTGCACGGTGCCGCCGGAGGGGAGGGTCACGTCGTGGTCGAGGACGCCGAAGTCGTTGGGCGGGGCGAAGGCGACGGTCACCCGGCCCATGGGGGACTCGGCGACCCACACGTCGCCCTCGCGCCGGATCGCCCCGCCGAGGCCGTGGGCCCAGTCGGGGAGGCGGGCGGGGTCGGAGGCGTACGCGTAGACGTCCGCGGCGGGGCGGGCGATCCGGACGGCGATGTGGCGGGACTCGTGCGGAGAGCTGGTCATACCGCCGACGCTAGTGCGGGCCGGCCGCGCCCGGCTTGAACAAAACGGCCGCCCTCGCACCGTCCCCGGCGGCGGGCGGCCGGCGCGTCCCGCCTCACCCGCGCGGCAGCCAGATCCTCACGCTGCGCGCCCGGCCGCGTACTCCGCGATGACGCGGGCGCAGGCCTCCGCGGAGGCGGACGTCGTGTCGACCTCCAGGTCGTACGCCACGCCCTCGTGGACGAGGGCGGCCTGCTTGGCCGCCATGCCCGGGACGCGGTCGCCGCGGGCGGCCTCGCGGCCGGCGGCGGCCCCGGGGGCGCAGCGGACGCCGACCCACAGGACGTCGAGGCCGTTGAGGACGCGGGCCCAGCGGGCGCGGGAGAGGGGCCCGCCGAGGAAGACGTCGTCGATGACGACGTGCGCGCCCGCGCGGGCCATCGCGGCGATCCCGGCGAGCCACGCCGCGTCCAGCTCGTCGAAGGCGGGGCCCACGCTCACCTCGCCGTCCGGGCCGATGAGCAGGCCCTCGCCGCCCTCGCGCAGCCGCGGCGGCAGCGCGTCCACGAAGGTGTCGACGCTCACGCTCAGCCACGCCTGCGGCAGCACCTCCTGGAGGCACCGGGCGATACTGGACTTCCCGGAGCTGGACCCGCCGTTGAGCACGATGACCTGGGGCATGGGCCGTTTCCTCCGGTGCGGCGCGGGCGGACCCGGCGACCTTACCGAGGCCCCTCCGCGGGGGCGAGGCGATTTCCGCCCGGCGGCGCGGTCCCCGCGTTTGCGCACCGGTCACCGACGGGTAAGCTACCCGGCTCGATTGGCGTCCCTTGTGGGGCGTATGGCAGACTACTCAAGTTGCTCGGTCGAGCGCCGATGCTGCGCGCCTCCCGTCGGGAGGACCGGAAGCGAGTCCCACGGTACTCGTCGCTCCAACTGCCCTGGTGGGCAGCGCTGGGGCGGACGTACGGGAATCTTCCGGGAAGCGTCAGTGCGGGGCAGACCAGGCATCCGGTGGGTGAGTTCTCCCACGCAAACCCCTTGAGCAGGGATTCCGCTGGCGGAAAACCCTGTGCGAGGGGCGCGACACGCCCGACCGCGTGGGTCGGAGCAAGCGGATGCCAGAGCTGAGAAGAGACAAGGACTACGGAGTAGCCATGGCGGGACAGAAGATCCGCATTCGGCTCAAGGCCTACGACCACGAGGTCATCGACTCCTCGGCGAAGAAGATCGTCGAGACGGTGACCCGTACCGGTGCGCAGGTCGCGGGCCCGGTGCCGCTGCCCACTGAGAAGAACGTGTACTGCGTCATCAAGTCGCCGCACAAGTACAAGGACTCGCGCGAGCACTTCGAGATGCGCACGCACAAGCGCCTGATCGACATCCTCGACCCGACGCCCAAGACCGTTGACTCGCTGATGCGCCTGGACCTGCCGGCCGGCGTCGACATCGAGATCAAGCTCTGAGAGGCGCGGAGAAGATGACCAAGCAGATCAAGGGCATCCTGGGCGAGAAGCTCGGCATGACCCAGGTCTGGGACGAGAACAACCGTGTCGTCCCGGTGACCGTCGTCAAGGCCGGTCCGAACGTCGTGACCCAGGTCCGCACCAATGACACCGACGGCTACGAGTCGGTGCAGATCGCGTTCGGCGAGATCGACCCGCGCAAGGTGAACAAGCCGCTCAAGGGCCACTTCGCCAAGGCGGACGTCACCCCGCGCCGTCACCTCGTCGAGCTGCGCACGTCCGACGCCGCCGAGTACACGCTCGGCCAGGAGATCACCGCCGCCGTGTTCGAGGCCGGTGTCAAGGTCGACGTGACCGGCAAGAGTAAGGGCAAGGGCTTCGCCGGTGTCATGAAGCGGCACAACTTCGGCGGCCTCGGCGCCGGCCACGGTGTGCAGCGCAAGCACCGCTCCCCGGGCTCCATCGGCGGCTGCGCCACCCCCGGACGCGTGTTCAAGGGCCTGCGCATGGCGGGCCGTATGGGCAACGAGCGGGTCACCACCCAGAACCTGACCGTCCACGCCGTTGACGCGGAGAAGGGCCTGCTGCTGATCAAGGGCGCGGTTCCTGGTCCGAACGGCGGCCTCGTCCTGGTCCGCACCGCGGCCAAGGGGGCCTGAGGTAACCGATGAGCACCATTGACATTCTGTCGCCGTCCGGCGACACCGCCGGGACCGTCGAGCTCCCGGCCGAGATCTTCGAGGCCAAGATCAGCATCCCGCTGATCCACCAGGTCGTCGTCGCGCAGCTGGCCGCCGCCCGTCAGGGCACGCACAAGGTCAAGACGCGTGGCGAGGTCCGCGGCGGTGGCAAGAAGCCGTACCGGCAGAAGGGCACCGGCCGCGCCCGTCAGGGCTCGACCCGCGCGCCGCAGTTCGCCGGCGGTGGCGTCGTCCACGGCCCCGTGCCGCGCGACTACTCGCAGCGCACGCCCAAGAAGATGATCAAGGCCGCGCTGCGCGGGGCCCTGACCGACCGGGCGCAGCACAACCGCGTCCACGTCGTCACCGGCGTGGTCGAGGGCGAGACGCCGTCCACCAAGGCCGTGCGGACGCTGCTCGGCAAGATCAGCGAGCGCAAGAACCTGCTGCTGGTCATCGAGCGCTCGGACGAGGCCGCCTGGCTGTCCGCTCGCAACCTGCCCCAGGTGCACATCCTGGAGGCCGGCCAGCTGAACACGTACGACGTGCTCGTCTCGGACGACGTGGTCTTCACCAAGGGCGCGTTCGACCGCTTCACCGGTGCCGGTGCCGCGGACGAGGCCGAGCTGGAAGGGAGCGACGCCTGATGGCCGAGCAGACCGTGACCACCAGCAAGACCTTCACGGACCCCCGTGACCTGCTGATCAAGCCCGTGGTCTCCGAGAAGAGCTACGCGCTGCTCGACGACAACAAGTACACGTTCGTCGTCGACCCGCGCGCGAACAAGACCCAGATCAAGCAGGCCGTCGAGACGGTCTTCCAGGTCAAGGTCACCGGGGTCAACACGATCAACCGGCAGGGCAAGCGCAAGCGCACCCGCACCGGTTTCGGCAAGCGCGCCAACACCAAGCGCGCCATCGTGACCCTCGCCGAGGGCGACCGTATCGACATCTTCGGCGGTCCGGTCTCCTAACGGGGACCGGCCGATTGAAGTCCGGAATATTCCGAGGACTGAGAAATGGGTATCCGCAAGTACAAGCCGACGACCCCGGGCCGTCGTGGCTCCAGCGTCGCCGACTTCGTCGAGATCACGCGGTCCACGCCGGAGAAGTCGCTGGTCCGCCCGCTGCACAGCAAGGGCGGCCGTAACAACGCCGGTCGTGTGACCGTCCGCCACCAGGGCGGTGGCCACAAGCGCGCCTACCGTGTCATCGACTTCCGTCGGCACGACAAGGACGGCGTGCCCGCCAAGGTCGCGCACATCGAGTACGACCCCAACCGCACCGCGCGCATCGCGCTGCTGCACTACGCGGACGGCGAGAAGCGCTACATCCTCGCCCCCGCGCGGCTCCAGCAGGGCGACCGGGTGGAGAACGGCCCCAACGCCGACATCAAGCCCGGCAACAACCTGCCGCTGCGCAACATCCCGGTCGGTACCACGATCCACGCGATCGAGCTGCGTCCGGGCGGCGGCGCGAAGATCTCCCGCTCCGCGGGGGCTTCGGTCCAGCTGCTGGCGAAGGAGGGCACCATGGCCACCCTTCGCATGCCCTCCGGCGAGGTCCGGATGGTCGACGTCCGCTGCCGCGCCACGATCGGCGAGGTCGGCAACGCCGAGCAGTCGAACATCAACTGGGGCAAGGCCGGCCGCATGCGCTGGAAGGGCGTCCGCCCGACCGTCCGCGGTGTCGCCATGAACCCGGTGGACCACCCGCACGGTGGTGGTGAGGGCAAGACCTCCGGTGGCCGTCACCCGGTCTCCCCGTGGGGTCAGAAGGAAGGACGTACGCGTTCGCCGAAGAAGGCGAGCAGCAAGTACATCGTCCGCCGCCGCAAGACGAACAAGAAGCGCTAGGAGCGGGTCAGATGCCGCGCAGTCTCAAGAAGGGGCCCTTCGTCGACGACCACCTGATCAAGAAGGTGGATGTCCAGAACGAAGCCGGCACCAAGAACGTCATCAAGACCTGGTCCCGCCGCTCGATGATCGTCCCGGCGATGCTGGGCCACACGATCGCGGTGCACGACGGCCGCAAGCACGTCCCGGTGTTCGTCACCGAGTCGATGGTCGGCCACAAGCTCGGCGAGTTCGCCCCGACCCGCACCTTCCGCGGGCACGAGAAGGACGACCGCAAGTCGCGGCGTCGCTGAGCGGGCTGAATCGTGACGACGAAGACAGACACTGAAGGGACGACCATGGAAGCCAGGGCCCAGGCACGGTACATCCGTGTCACGCCCATGAAGGCCCGCCGCGTGGTGGACCTGATCCGTGGCATGGACGCCACGGAGGCTCAGGCGGTCCTGCGATTCACCCCGCAGGCCGCGAGCGTGCCGGTCGGCAAGGTGCTGGACAGCGCCATCGCCAACGCGGCGCACAACTACGACCACACGGACGCGGGCTCGCTGTACGTCAGCGAGGCGTACGTCGACGAGGGTCCGACCCTGAAGCGGTTCCGGCCGCGCGCCCAGGGCCGTGCCTACCGGATCCGCAAGCGCACCAGCCACATCACCGTGGTCGTCGCCAGCAAGGAAGGTTCCCGGTAATGGGCCAGAAGGTTAACCCGTACGGGTTCCGGCTCGGTGTGACCACGGACTTCAAGTCCCGCTGGTACGCCGACAAGCTGTACAAGGACTACGTCAAGGAAGACGTCGCCATCCGCCGGATGATGACGCAGGGCATGGAGCGGGCCGGCATCTCCAAGGTGGAGATCGAGCGCACCCGCGACCGCGTCCGCGTCGACATCCACACCGCCCGCCCGGGCATCGTCATCGGGCGCCGCGGCGCGGAGGCCGACCGTATCCGCGGCGACCTGGAGAAGCTGACCGGCAAGCAGGTCCAGCTGAACATCCTCGAGGTCAAGAACCCGGAGATGGACGCCCAGCTGGTGGCCCAGGCCGTCGCCGAGCAGCTGTCCTCCCGCGTCTCCTTCCGCCGTGCCATGCGCAAGAGCATGCAGGGCACGCTGAAGGCCGGCGCCAAGGGCATCAAGATCCAGTGCGGTGGCCGTCTCGGCGGCGCCGAGATGTCCCGGTCCGAGTTCTACCGCGAGGGCCGTGTGCCGCTGCACACCCTGCGCGCGAACGTGGACTACGGCTTCTTCGAGGCCAAGACCACCTTCGGCCGCATCGGTGTGAAGGTCTGGATCTACAAGGGCGACGTCAAGAACATCGCCGAGGTCCGCGCCGACAACGCGGCCGCCCGGGCGGGCAACCGTCCGGCGCGCGGTGGCGGCAACGAGCGTCCGCAGCGTCGCGGTGGCGAGCGCGGTGGCCGCGGCCGTCGTCCTCAGACGGAAGGCGTCCAGTCGGCCCCCAAGGCCGCCGAGGCTCCCGCCGCTGAGGCTCCGGCGGCGGAGACCCCCGGAACGGAAGGCTGAGTAACAATGCTGATCCCCCGCAGGGTCAAGCACCGCAAGCAGCACCACCCCAAGCGTGACGGCATGGCCAAGGGCGGCACCGAGCTGGCGTTCGGTGAGTACGGCCTCCAGGCCGTGACCCCGGCGTACGTGACCAACCGGCAGATCGAGTCCGCTCGTATCTCCATCACGCGCCACATCAAGCGTGGCGGCAAGGTCTGGATCAACATCTACCCGGACCGCCCGCTGACCAAGAAGCCCGCCGAGACCCGCATGGGTTCCGGTAAGGGTTCGCCCGAGTGGTGGGTGGCGAACGTCAAGCCCGGTCGGGTGATGTTCGAGCTGTCGTTCCCGAACGAGAAGACTGCGCGCGAGGCGCTCACCCGCGCCGCGCACAAGCTTCCGATGAAGTGCCGCATCGTGCGGCGCGAGGCAGGTGAGGCGTGATGGCCGCCGGTACCAAGGTGACCGAGCTGCGCCAGCTCGGCGACGAGGAGCTCGTCGCGAAGCTGCGTGAGGCCAAGGAGGAGCTGTTCAACCTCCGCTTCCAGGCGGCCACCGGGCAGCTTGAGAACAACAGCCGGCTCAGGGTCGTTCGCAAGGACATCGCCCGGATCTACACCCTCATGCGTGAGCGCGAGCTGGGCATCGAGACGGTGGAGACGGTGGAGAGCGCCTGATGAGCGAGAAGAATGTGACTGAGAGCAGCGAGCAGCGGGGCTTCCGCAAGACCCGTGAGGGCCTGGTCGTCAGCGACAAGATGGACAAGACCGTCGTCGTCGCCGTCGAGGACCGCGTCAAGCACGCCCTGTACGGCAAGGTCATCCGCCGCACCAACAAGCTGAAGGCTCACGACGAGCAGAACGCCGCCGGCATCGGCGACCGCGTCCTCCTGATGGAGACCCGGCCGCTGTCCGCCACGAAGCGGTGGCGCGTCGTGGAGATCCTTGAGAAGGCCAAGTAAGGCCGAGTAATCCCTGAGCGGGCGCACCCGCTCAGGACCGTTCCGTCAGGCTCGGCGGTGCCGCACGGGGAGACTCGTGCGGCCCGCCGGGAACCGACGCGACACTTCAGGAGTAAGACGTGATCCAGCAGGAGTCGCGACTGCGTGTCGCCGACAACACTGGTGCCAAGGAGATCCTTTGCATCCGTGTTCTCGGTGGCTCGGGTCGCCGCTACGCGGGAATCGGTGACGTCATCGTCGCCACCGTCAAGGACGCGATCCCCGGTGGCAACGTGAAGAAGGGCGAGGTCGTCAAGGCGGTCGTCGTCCGGACCGTCAAGGAGCGCCGGCGCGCCGACGGCTCGTACATCCGGTTCGACGAGAACGCCGCCGTCATCCTCAAGAACGACGGCGACCCCCGCGGCACCCGTATCTTCGGCCCCGTCGGCCGTGAGCTGCGCGAGAAGAAGTTCATGAAGATCGTCTCGCTCGCGCCGGAGGTGCTGTAACCGATGAAGATCAAGAAGGGCGACCTGGTCCAGGTCATCACCGGTAAGGACAAGGGCAAGCAGGGCAAGGTCATCGTGGCCTACCCCGCTCAGGACCGGGTCCTCGTCGAGGGTGTCAACCGGGTCAAGAAGCACACCAAGGCCGGCCAGACCGACCGTGGTTCGCAGACCGGCGGCATCATCACCACCGAGGCCCCGATCCACGTCAGCAACGTTCAGCTGGTTGTGGAGAAGGACGGCAAGAAGGTCGTGACCCGCGTCGGCTACCGCTTCGACGACGAGGGCAACAAGATCCGCGTTGCCAAGCGGACCGGTGAGGACATCTGATGACTGCCACCACTGCGCCGCGTCTCAAGACGCGCTACCGCGAGGAGATCGCGGGCAAGCTGCGTGACGAGTTCACCTACGAGAACGTCATGCAGATCCCCGGCCTGACCAAGATCGTGGTCAACATGGGTGTGGGCGACGCCGCCCGCGACTCCAAGCTGATCGAGGGCGCGATCCGCGACCTCGCCACGATCACCGGCCAGAAGCCGCAGGTCACCAAGGCCCGCAAGTCCATCGCGCAGTTCAAGCTGCGCGAGGGCCAGCCGATCGGCGCGCACGTCACGCTGCGCGGCGACCGCATGTGGGAGTTCCTGGACCGGCTGCTGTCGCTCGCGCTGCCGCGTATCCGCGACTTCCGTGGCCTGTCGCCCAAGCAGTTCGACGGCCGCGGCAACTACACCTTCGGTCTCACGGAGCAGGTCATGTTCCACGAGATCGACCAGGACAAGATCGACCGGGTCCGGGGTATGGACATCACCGTGGTCACCACGGCGACCAACGACGACGAGGGCCGTGCCCTGCTGCGTCACCTCGGCTTCCCGTTCAAGGAGAACTGACCGTGGCTAAGAAGGCACTGATCTCCAAGGCCTCGCGCAAGCCCAAGTTCGCGGTGCGCGCGTACAACCGCTGCCAGCGCTGCGGCCGGCCGCACTCCGTCTACCGCAAGTTCGGCCTGTGCCGCGTGTGCCTCCGTGAGATGGCGCACCGTGGTGAGCTGCCGGGCGTGACCAAGAGCTCCTGGTAGATCCGGTTCCCCGGATCACCAGGAACTCTCGGTAAGCAGTTGGGCCGGTGAGCGCCCCGCTCTTCTTCCCGTAAGGTAGAAGGGTTGGGCGTTCGCCGCCCGCATCGACTTACTACGCCGTAGGTCCACCGCATCGCACCCGTCCCCGGCCTGCCGGGGGAGAGGGACGTCGCACCAGGAAACCCCGGCGAGAGAGGCCCAGGGCCACTTCATGACCATGACCGACCCCATCGCAGACATGCTGACCCGTCTGCGCAACGCGAACTCGGCGTACCACGACGACGTCGTGATGCCGTTCAGCAAGATCAAGTCGCACATCGCGGAGATCCTCCAGCAGGAGGGCTACATCACCGGCTGGAAGGTCGAGGACGCCGAGGTCGGCAAGAACCTCGTCCTCGAGCTGAAGTTCGGCCCCAACCGCGAGCGCTCGATCGCCGGCATCAAGCGGATCAGCAAGCCGGGTCTGCGGGTCTACGCAAAGTCCACCAATCTGCCGAAGGTGCTCGGCGGCCTCGGCGTGGCGATCATCTCCACGTCGCACGGGCTGCTCACCGGCCAGCAGGCTCAGAAGAAGGGCGTGGGTGGGGAAGTCCTCGCCTACGTCTGGTAACCGGGAAAGCGAGGTAAAGCAATGTCGCGCATCGGCAAGCTGCCCATCTCGGTTCCCGCCGGAGTGGACGTCACCATCGACGGCCGCACGGTGCAGGTGAAGGGCCCCAAGGGCTCGCTCACCCACACCGTTGCCGCGCCGATCGAGATCGCCAAGGGCGAGGACGGCACTCTGCTGGTCACCCGCCCCAACGACGAGCGTGTCTCGAAGGCCCTGCACGGCCTGTCCCGCACGCTGGTGGCGAACATGATCACCGGCGTGACCGCGGGCTACAGCAAGCAGCTCGAAATCAGCGGTGTCGGCTACCGCGTCCAGGCGAAGGGCTCCAACCTGGAGTTCGCGCTGGGCTACAGCCACCCGATTCTCGTCGAGGCCCCCGAGGGCATCTCCTTCAAGGTCGAGTCCCCGGTGAAGTTCTCCGTCGAGGGCATCGACAAGCAGAAGGTGGGCGAGGTCGCGGCGAACATCCGCAAGCTGCGCAAGCCCGACCCGTACAAGGCCAAGGGCGTCAAGTACGCCGGCGAGGTCATCCGCCGCAAGGTCGGAAAGGCTGGTAAGTAGCCATGGCATACGGTGTGAAGATCGCCAAGGGCAAGGCGTACAAGGGCGCTGCGATCAAGCGTCGCCACATCCGGGTCCGCAAGCGCATCTCGGGTACGCCCGAGCGCCCGCGCCTGGTCGTGACGCGTTCCAACCGCGGCATCGTCGCCCAGGTCATCGACGACCTCGCGGGCCACACGCTCGCGTCGGCGTCGACCCTCGACGCGTCCATCCGCGGCGGCGAAGGCGACAAGAGCGCCAAGGCGAAGCAGGTCGGCCAGCTCGTGGCCGAGCGTGCGAAGGCCAAGGGCGTCGAGGCCGTCGTGTTCGACCGTGGCGGCAACCAGTACGCGGGGCGCATCGCCGCCCTCGCGGACGCCGCCCGTGAAGCCGGCCTGAAGTTCTGAGCCGTCCGTCACCAGCGGAGAAACGCTAAAAGGATCGAGAGGTAATTCCAATGGCTGGACCCCAGCGCCGCGGAAGCGGTGCCGGTGGCGGCGAGCGGCGGGACCGTAAGGACAGGCGGGACGGCGGCCAGCAGGCCGAGAAGACCGCTTACGTCGAGCGGGTCGTCGCGATCAACCGCGTCGCCAAGGTTGTGAAGGGTGGTCGTCGCTTCAGCTTCACCGCGCTGGTCGTGGTGGGCGACGGTGACGGCACCGTCGGTGTCGGCTACGGCAAGGCCAAGGAGGTGCCGGCCGCCATCGCCAAGGGTGTGGAGGAGGCCAAGAAGCACTTCTTCAAGGTCCCCCGTATCCAGGGCACCATCCCGCACCCCATCCAGGGTGAGAAGGCCGCGGGCGTCGTCCTGCTCAAGCCGGCTTCCCCCGGTACCGGTGTGATCGCCGGTGGCCCGGTGCGCGCCGTGCTGGAGTGCGCGGGCATCCACGACGTGCTGTCCAAGAGCCTCGGCTCGGACAACGCGATCAACATCGTGCACGCCACGGTGGCCGCGCTCCAGGGGCTGCAGCGCCCCGAGGAGATCGCCGCCCGCCGCGGTCTGCCGATCGAGGACATCGCGCCCGCCGCCCTGCTGCGGGCTCGTGCCGGGGTGGGTGTGTGATGGCGCGCCTGAAGGTCACGCAGACCAAGTCCTACATCGGCAGCAAGCAGAACCACCGTGACACCCTGCGTTCGCTCGGGCTCAAGCGCCTGCACGACGTCGTGGTCAAGGAGGACCGCCCGGAGATCCGCGGCATGGTCCACACCGTCCGCCACCTCGTCACGGTCGAGGAGGTCGACTGATCATGGGTGACAACCCGATCAAGATCCACAACCTCCGTCCGGCCCCGGGCGCCAAGACCGCCAAGACCCGTGTGGGTCGCGGTGAGGCGTCCAAGGGCAAGACGGCCGGTCGTGGCACCAAGGGCACCAAGGCCCGCTACCAGGTTCCGGAGCGCTTCGAGGGCGGGCAGATGCCCCTCCACATGCGTCTCCCGAAGCTCAAGGGCTTCAAGAACCCGTTCCGCACCGAGTACCAGGTCGTCAACCTGGACAAGCTCGCGGCCCTCTACCCCGAGGGTGGCGAGGTGACGGTGGCCGGTCTGGTCGCCAAGGGTGCGGTCCGCAAGAACCAGCTCGTCAAGGTGCTCGGCACCGGCGAGGTCTCCGTGGCGCTGCAGGTGACCGTTGACGCGGTCTCCGGCTCCGCCAAGGAGAAGATCGCCGCTGCCGGCGGCACGGTCACCGAGCTCGTCTGAGCCCGATGCCCACCACGACCGGGGACGCTCTGACACACCAGAGCGTCCCCGGTCGTGCGTTCCTGTGATTTTTTCCTTCCCCGGTTGGTCATTCCTTGCGGGGCTACGTCGCCGGTAGGCTGACCGACGCTGCTGTCATCTTTGTGCTACCGCCAGACCCGCCAGACCTCGTCAGTGTCGTCAGATACCTCAAAACCGTCCGCCCGCGCTGTCCGCGGGGGGTGCAGGAGGCACCGTGCTCACCGCGTTCGCACGGGCGTTCAGGACGCCCGACCTGCGCAAGAAGCTGCTGTTCACGTTGGGCATCGTGGTGGTCTATCGCCTCGGGGCGCACGTCCCGGTCCCCGGCGTCGACTACACGGTCGTCAACCACTGTGTGAACCAGACGAAGGGCAACAACAGCCTCTTCGGTCTGGTGAACATGTTCAGTGGCGGCGCGCTGCTCCAGCTGACGATCTTCGCGCTGGGGATCATGCCGTACATCACGGCGAGCATCATCCTGCAGCTGCTGACCGTGGTCATCCCGCGCCTGGAGGCCCTGAAGAAGGAGGGCCAGGCCGGTACCACGAAGATCACGCAGTACACGCGGTACCTGACCGTCGCCCTCGCGGTGCTGCAGGGCACCGGCCTGGTGGCCACCGCCCGCTCCGGCAGCCTCTTCTCCGGCTGTGACCAGGCCGGCGGGATCGTGCCCAACCAGTCGATCTTCACCACCATCACCATGGTCACGACGATGACCGCGGGCACCGTGATGATCATGTGGCTGGGCGAGCTGGTGACCGACCGCGGTATCGGCAACGGCATGTCGATCCTGATGTTCGTCTCCATCGCGGCGGGCTTCCCCGGCAACCTGTGGGCGATCAAGGTCTCCGGCACCATCGCGGGCGGCTGGGTCGAGTTCCTCGCCGTCATCGCCGTCGGCCTGGCGATCGTCGGCCTGGTGGTCTTCGTCGAGCAGGCCCAGCGCCGCATCCCGGTGCAGTACGCCAAGCGCATGATCGGCCGGCGGTCGTACGGCGGCACGTCCACGTACATCCCGCTCAAGGTCAACCAGGCCGGTGTGATCCCGGTCATCTTCGCCTCGTCGCTGCTGTACATCCCGGCGCTGATCGTGCAGTTCTCCGGTTCCACGGCCGGCTGGGCGCAGTGGATCAGCCGCAACTTCACCAAGGGCGACCACCCGATCTACATGGCGGCGTACTTCCTGCTGATCGTGTTCTTCGCCTTCTTCTACGTCGCGATCTCGTTCAACCCCGAGGAAGTCGCCGACAACATGAAGAAGTATGGTGGGTTCATTCCGGGCATCCGGGCAGGTCGCCCCACTGCCGAATACCTGAGCTACGTGCTGAACCGCATCACGTGGCCGGGCTCGCTGTACCTGGGTCTCATCGCACTCGTGCCGACGGTCGCCATCGCGATCTTCAACGGGAGCAACGGCAACTTCCCGCTCGGCGGCACCAGCATCCTCATCATCGTGGGTGTGGGTCTGGAAACCGTGAAGCAGATCGAGAGCCAGCTCCAGCAGCGTAACTACGAAGGGTTCCTCCGCTGATGCGTATCGTCCTGGTCGGGCCGCCCGGCGCGGGCAAGGGGACACAGGCCGTGGTCCTCACCAAGAAGCTGTCGATCCCGCACATCTCCACGGGCGACCTCTTCCGCGCCAACATCAGTCAGGGCACCGACCTCGGCAAGCAGGCGAAGGCCTACATGGACGCGGGGGACCTGGTCCCCGACGAGGTCACCATCGGCATGGCCGAAGACCGGATGAGCGCGGCCGACGCCGCCGGCGGCTTCCTGCTCGACGGCTTCCCGCGCAACGAGTTCCAGGCGCAGGCGCTCGACGCCTACCTGGCCGGGCACCACCTCGCGCTGGACGGCGTGCTGGACCTGGAGGTCCCCGAGGACGAGGTGGTCAAGCGCATCGCGGGCCGCCGGGTGTGCCGCAACGACAGCGCGCACGTCTTCCACGTCGAGTACAAGACGCCGCGGGCCGAGGGCGTGTGCGACGTGTGCGGCGGCGAGCTGTACCAGCGCAGCGACGACGCCGAGGACAAGGTGCGCAACCGCCTCGACGTCTACCACCGCGAGACCGAGCCGATCATCGACTACTACAAGCGGCAGAACCTGGTGGTCACGATCTCCGCGCTCGGCTCCGTCGAAGAGGTCACCGCCCGTGCGATGGCCGCCCTCCAGGACCGCCGGGCGGACGGCGCCGCGTAGGCGCGACCGGCAGGCAGCAGCGTGACGTACGGCCGTGGTGCCCGCCCGGGCACCACGGCCGTATCGTTGAACGAGCCCCTTCAGCACCCGTACTTCTCAGCACCCCCACGACCCGAGGAAGGCGTCAGCCGCATGGTGGAGATCAAGACCCCCGAGCAGATCGCCACGATGCGCCGCGCCGGACTGGTCGTCGCCGCGGTGCACGAGGCGACCCGCGCCGCCGCCGTGCCCGGCGCCACCACCAAGGACCTCGACGAGATCGCCGCCAAGGTCATCGCCGACCACGGCGCCAAGCCGAACTTCCTCGGCTACGGCGGCTTCCCCGGCAACATCTGCACCTCGGTCAACGACGTCGTCGTCCACGGCATCCCGGACCGCGAGACCGTGCTCAGGGACGGCGACATCATCGCCATCGACGCCGGCGCGATCGTCGACGGCTGGCACGGCGACGCCGCCTTCACCACCCTCGTCGGCACCGGCCACGCCCCGGAGCTCGCCGAGCTGAGCCGGGTGACGGAGGAGTCGATGTGGGCCGGCATCGCCGCCTTCCGCAAGGGCAACCGGCTGGAGGACATCTCCAAGGCCGTCGAGGGCTACATCCGCCGCCAGCCGCGCCCGGCCTCCGGCAAGTACGGCATCGTCGAGGAGTACGGCGGCCACGGCATCGGCACCGCGATGCACATGGAGCCGCACGTGCTGAACTACGTCACGAAGAAGCGCGGCCGCGGCATCAAGCTCGTCCCCGGGCTGTGCCTGGCGATCGAGCCCATGGTCACGCTCGGCACCCCGCGCACCCACGTGCTGGAGGACGAGTGGACGGTGAAGTCCGACGACGGCTCGTGGTCCTCGCACTGGGAGCACACCGTCGCCCTCACCGAGGAGGGCCCGCTCGTGCTCACCGCGCCCGACGGCGGACGTGCCAAGCTGGCCGAGTACGGCATCACGACGGCCCCCGACCCGGTGGCGTAATGATCACCGCGACTGGGCATACACAGGGGATTCGTCTTTCTTCGAACGGTGTCGTAGACTGACACGTCGGCTGTCGCATGTCTTCCGGCATGCCCGCAGTCGACCAAGGTAGCCGATCCCGAAAGCAGGACATGGCCAAAAAGCAAGGCGCCATCGAAATCGAGGGCACCGTGATCGAGTCTCTGCCGAACGCGATGTTCAAGGTGGAGCTGCAGAACGGTCACAAGGTCCTCGCGCACATCAGCGGCAAGATGCGGATGCACTACATCCGTATCCTCCCGGATGACCGGGTCGTCGTGGAGCTGTCTCCGTACGACCTGACGCGCGGACGGATCGTCTACCGCTACAAGTAGATCTCACGACCCGGAGAACCTGATCCCATGAAGGTCAAGCCGAGCGTCAAGAAGATCTGCGACAAGTGCAAGGTGATCCGCCGCCACGGCCGGGTCATGGTCATCTGCGACAACCTGCGCCACAAGCAGCGCCAGGGCTGACGCACGACCTCCCCTTCTGCACACCCGCAGATCTTCGCGCGACGCACATCCGTACATACGCAGCGCCCGTCCCCTGCTCCAAGGGCGACGACACCCCCGGCGGAGGCCGGGGACCCGGCCGGTACCTGACACGGCCGCCGGGAACAGGCGCTGCGGAAGACCTCCGAACCACCAGGAGCCAGACACATGGCACGCCTTTCAGGCGTTGACCTCCCGCGCGAGAAGCGTGTGGAGATCGCCCTCACCTACGTCTTCGGCATCGGGCGCTCCCGCGCCCAGGAGATCCTGAAGAACACCGGTGTGAGCCCCGACATCCGCGTGCGCGACCTCGCCGAGGACGACCTCGTCAAGATCGCCAAGTACGTGGACGACAACTACACGACCGAGGGTGACCTCCGTCGTTCCATCCAGGCCGACATCCGCCGCAAGGTCGAGATCGGCTGCTACCAGGGTCTGCGCCACCGCCGCGGCCTTCCGGTCCACGGCCAGCGCACTCACACCAACGCCCGCACCCGCAAGGGCCCGCGTCGCGCGATCGCCGGCAAGAAGAAGCCGGGCAAGAAGTAGTCCGCAAGCAGGACCCCATCCGCGGTCTTCGCTTCGTAGGACCGACCACCTCACCGGGAAGTTGACACATGCCTCCTAAGGGCCGTCAGGGCGCAGCCAAGAAGGTGCGCCGCAAGGAAAAGAAGAACGTCGCTCACGGTCACGCGCACATCAAGAGCACGTTCAACAACACGATCGTCTCGATCACGGACCCCTCGGGCAACGTGATCTCCTGGGCCTCCGCCGGCCACGTCGGCTTCAAGGGCTCGCGCAAGTCCACCCCCTTCGCCGCGCAGATGGCCGCCGAGTCGGCCGCGCGCCGCGCGCAGGAGCACGGCATGCGCAAGGTCGACGTCTTCGTGAAGGGTCCCGGCTCCGGCCGCGAGACCGCGATCCGCTCCCTCCAGGCCACGGGCCTCGAGGTCGGGTCGATCCAGGACGTCACCCCGACCCCGCACAACGGCTGCCGCCCGCCGAAGCGCCGCCGCGTCTGACCAGCTGATACAGGAGATACGAGACAATGGCGCGTTACACCGGGGCCGACTGCAAGCGTTGCCGTCGGGAAAAGCAGAAGCTCTTCCTCAAGGGAGCTAAGTGCGAGAGCGCGAAGTGCCCGATCGAGATCCGTCCTTACCCCCCGGGTGAGCACGGACGCGGGCGCACCAAGGACAGCGAGTACCTGCTTCAGCTGCGTGAGAAGCAGAAGTGCGCGCGCATCTACGGTGTCCTCGAGAAGCAGTTCGTGAACTACTACAAGGAAGCGAACCAGAAGACCGGCAAGACCGGTGAGAACCTTCTGCGCATCCTCGAGACCCGCCTCGACAACGTGGTCTACCGGGCCGGCTTCGCCAAGTCCCGCGACCACGCCCGTCAGCTGGTCCGTCACGGACACATCACCGTCAACGGCCGCAAGAACGACATCCCGTCGGCGCGCGTGGCCGTGAACGACATCGTCGAGGTCCGCGAGTCGTCCCGCACCCTGACCCCCTTCCAGGTGGCGCAGGGCGAGGCCGGCGACAAGACCGTGCCGGCGTGGCTCGAGGCCAACGCGGGCAAGCTGCGGATCCTCGTGCACAGCCTGCCCGAGCGCCAGGTGATCGACACCCAGGTGCAGGAGCAGCTGATCGTCGAGCTCTACTCGAAGTAATCCCTCCGGGATCCACTGCGGGCAGGCTCACGGTCACGGGCGGTGCGGCATCCGTCACCCGACGGTTTTGCCGCGCCGCCCGTACCCTCGTAGTACAGGGGGCGTCAAATAGCGGGCGCCCACGACCGAAGGACCTCAGAACATGCTGATCGCTCAGCGACCCTCGTTGACCGAAGAGGTCGTCGACGAATTCCGCTCCCGGTTCGTGATCGAGCCGCTGGAGCCGGGCTTCGGCTACACCCTCGGCAACTCCCTGCGCCGTACGCTCCTCTCCTCGATCCCGGGTGCCGCGGTCACCTCCATCCGGATCGACGGCGTCCTGCACGAGTTCACCACCGTGCCGGGTGTCAAGGAGGACGTCACCGACCTCATCCTCAACATCAAGCAGCTCGTCGTCTCCTCGGAGCACGACGAGCCCGTCGTGATGTACCTGCGCAAGCAGGGCCCGGGTGTGGTCACCGCCGCCGACATCGCGCCGCCGGCCGGTGTCGAGGTGCACAACCCCGACCTGGTCCTGGCGACCCTCAACGCCAAGGGCAAGCTGGAGATGGAGCTGACCGTCGAGCGCGGTCGCGGCTACGTCTCCGCCGTCCAGAACAAGCAGCAGGGCCAGGAGATCGGCCGCATCCCGGTCGACTCCATCTACAGCCCCGTGCTCAAGGTCACCTACAAGGTCGAGGCGACCCGAGTCGAGCAGCGCACCGACTTCGACAAGCTCATCGTCGACGTCGAGACCAAGCAGGCCATGCGCCCGCGTGACGCCATGGCGTCCGCCGGCAAGACCCTGGTCGAGCTGTTCGGCCTGGCCCGCGAGCTGAACGTCGACGCCGAGGGCATCGACATGGGCCCGTCCCCCACGGACGCCGCCCTGGCCGCGGACCTCGCCCTGCCGATCGAGGAGCTGGAGCTCACCGTCCGCTCCTACAACTGCCTCAAGCGCGAGGGCATCCACTCGGTGGGCGAGCTCGTCGCCCGCTCCGAGGCGGACCTGCTCGACATCCGCAACTTCGGCGCGAAGTCGATCGACGAGGTCAAGGCGAAGCTGGCCGGCATGGGCCTGGCCCTCAAGGACAGCCCGCCCGGATTCGACCCCACCGCCGCCGCTGACGCCTTCGGCGCCGACGACGACGTGGACGCCGGGTTCGTCGAGACCGAGCAGTACTAGTCCCTGCGGGGCGCGTCCTGCGCGCCCCGCTCCGGGCGGGCGTTTCCCTGCCGCGGGTGAGCGTCTTCCGCCGCTGTGCGGCGGTGGGCGCCGTTCCCGCCGCGCGGGGCGAGCGTTGTCAGGGGCGCGGGGAACCGCGCGCCACCGGCCGGTGGCCCGTCAGGGTCCTCCTGCCCCTCGGGGGCGGTGGCGGCCGGCCTGGTGGCCGGTCCCCCGCCCCCGGTGCCTGCCCCCCTCGGGGGCGGGAGAGAAGCCTCCCAGGGCGGAAGCCCCGGGGATTCCGGGCCCAGGCCCGGGACACACGAGCCGGCGGCCAGCCGGTTCGCACTGACACCGGTACCTGATACGGCCGGTGCAGCGGAGAAGGAGAAAGACCATGCCTCAGCCCGCCAAGGGTGCCCGTCTGGGCGGCAGCGCCGCGCACGAGAAGCTGCTCCTCGCGAACCTCGCGAAGTCGCTCTTCGAGCACGGCCGCATCACCACCACCGAGGCCAAGGCGCGCCGTCTGCGCCCGGTCGCGGAGCGCCTGATCACCAAGGCGAAGAAGGGCGACATCCACAACCGTCGCCAGGTCCTGCAGGTCATCACGGACAAGAGCATCGTGCACACGCTCTTCACCGAGATCGGCCCGCGGTACGAGAACCGCCCGGGTGGTTACACCCGCATCACCAAGATCGGCCCCCGTCGCGGCGACAACGCCCCGATGGCGGTCATCGAGCTGGTCGAGGCCCTGACCGTGCAGCAGTCCGCCGTGGGCGAGGCCGAGGCCGCGACCAAGCGTTCCGCGAAGGACAAGGCCAAGGACGAGGCCGGCGACGCCGCCCTCGCCGAGGTCAAGAACGACAGCGCCGAGGACACCGAGGACGCGAAGCCGTCCGAGGAGTCGGACGAGGCCAAGGACGCCTGAGGCGTCCCGCAGGTCGACGGAACGGACCCGCACCCTCCCGGGGGTGCGGGTCCGTTCCCCGTTGAGGAGGACTGATCGTGAGCGACGAGCCCGCACCCGGTTCCGTACGGGTCCGGCTGGATCTGGCGTACGACGGGGCCGGCTTCTCCGGCTGGGCCAAGCAGCGGGAGCGGCGGACCGTGCAGGGGGAGCTGGAGGACGCCATCCGCACGGTGCTGCGGCTCCCGGAGCCCGTCGAGCTGACCGTGGCCGGGCGGACGGACGCGGGCGTGCACGCACGGGGGCAGGTGGCGCACGTCGACCTGCCGGGTGAGGTGTGGGACGCCGAGCGGGACAGGCTGCGGCGCCGGCTCGCCGGGCGGCTGCCGTGGGACGTCCGGGTCTTCGGCGTCGCGGAGGCACCCGCGGGCTTCGACGCGCGCTTCTCCGCGGTCTGGCGGCGCTACGCCTACCGGGTGGGCGACCACCCCGGCGGGGTGGACCCGCTGCTGCGCGGGCACGTCCTGTGGCACGACCGGCCGGTCGACGTCGCCGCCATGAACGAGGCAGGGCAGCTGCTCCTCGGGGAGCACGACTTCGCCGCGTACTGCAAGAAGCGGGAGGGCGCGACGACGATCCGCCGGCTGCTCCAGGTCAGCTGGGAGCGGCGGGAGGACGGCGTGGCCGTCGCCACGGTGAAGGCCGACGCCTTCTGCCACAACATGGTGCGGGCGCTCGTCGGGGCGATGATCCTCGTCGGCGACGGGCACAAGCACGTCGGCTTCCCCGCGGAGGTACTGGCCGGGCGCGTCCGGCACTCCGCCGTCAACGTCGTCCGCCCGCACGGCCTCACCCTGGAGGAGGTCGGCTACCCGCCGCCGCACCTGCTGGCGCAGCGCAACGCCGAAGCCCGCAACCTGCGGACCCTCACCCCGCGGGGTACGTGCGCCTGACGAGGCACCCTCTCCCGGCGGGGAGAGGGTGCCGGTGCGTCTGCGGCTGACCGCGCCCCCCGGCACGCGTGCCGTCGTGCGGCCGGTCCCCGTCAGGGGCTCGCGCATGCCGCGGGCGGCGAACCAGCGGCGCGGGGAGCTGCGTGGCCGGCCACGGCGGTGGAACAGCCGACCGCCGGGGCACGCGGCAACCACCTCAGCGGCGTGGGGGCTGCGTCACCGGCGGCAGCGCGAGACGCCCATCGTCAGGGGCGGCCCGGGGCGTGCCGCCGGGCTGCCGCGGCGTGGGGGCTGCGTCACCGGCGGCAGAGCGCGACGCCCATCGTCAGGGTCGGCCTGGGGGCGTGCCGCCGGGCCGTTCCGCGCGTCGCGGGGCTGCCGCGGCGCGGGGGCTGCGTCACCGGCGGCAGAGCGCGACGCCCACCGCCAGGGGGCGGCCCGGGGCGTGCCGCCGGGCCGTTCCGCGCGTCGCGGGGCTACCGGCGGGCCGGGTCCGCCGCGGCCGCGTCCTTGCCGCGCTGCACGATGCGGGTGAACGCGAAGTCACTCGCGTCGTTGGCCGCCTGCCTGCCCACCGTGTCGTTCGCGGCGAGCGTCGTGCCGTTCTTGTAGCCGGCGATCGCGAAGTAGGCGTAGCGGCCGACCGCGTTGGACGCCATCTGGCACCGCACGCCGCGGCAGAAGGAGGCGACGCCCCCGCCGTTCAGCGGGGCGAGGTACTGGGAGACGGCCTGGACCTTCTTCGCGTGGGCGGCGTCCTGGAAGACGGCCACGCCGACGGTGACGGCGAGGGCGCCGTTCGTGTACGTGGCCCGGACGAGCTTCTGGCAGCCGTTGGCGGTGAGGGCCGGGGCGAGGGCCGCGCGGGCGTTCGCGGCGCAGGAGGTCGTGACGTCGGTCCTCGCCTTGGCGTAGGTGCGGCCCTGCCACACGAACTGCTTGCCGGGGAAGAGGCTGTCCGGGGTGAGCGGCGCCTTGTCCTTGGCGGCGGTGCCGATGTAGTCGAGCGGGTTCGCCGGCGGCGGCGGGGCGACGGAGGAGAAGGACGGGGCCGGGGGCAGCGGCTCCTGGCTCGCGGTCGTGGCGCCGGAGGACGAGGGCGAGGCGACGGGCTTGCCGTCGCCGCTCTTGCCGGACATCACCACGGCCGTGGCGACGCCTCCCGCGATGACGGCCACGGCGACGATCCCGCCGGTGAGCATCAGGACCCGTTTGCGGCGGGCGCCGGACGCCTCCTGCTGCTCGGCGAGCGCGTTCCAGTCGGGGCTGCTGCCACCGCCGCGCCCCGACGGTGCCGCGGGAGCGGGGGAGGGCGCAGGGGAGGGGGCGGGCGCCGGGGCCTGCTGCTGCTGCGCCTGCTGCTGCGGGACGGGCCGCTGCGGCCCGGGTGCGGGCGCGGGGGCCTGCTGCTGCGGCTGGGCCCCGTACGGCTGCGCAGGGACGTAGTGCGACGGCGGCTGTTGCTGCTGCGGCGGTATGTACGGCTGCTGTGCGGCCGGCGCCTGCGGCTGCCCCGCGTACGGCTGCTGCGGGCCCGCGTGCGGCGCCGGGCCCGTCGGCGTCGCCTGCGTCGCCGCCTGCGGCTGCTGCGGGGCGGGCGCGGGCGCAGGGGCGGGCGCGGACTCGGCGGCGTAGGCCGGGCGCTCGACGGGAGCGGGGCCCTGCGGGGGCCGGCCGGCGGGGCCGCGGTGGTGCGGGACGGGGCGGATGATCTGCGTCGACGGGTCCGTGTCGCGCGGCTGGGCGTCCGGCGCGGGCTCCTGGCCGCCCTGCGCGGGGGACCAGGGCGCGCCCGGCTGGGCCTGCGCGGCCGCACCGGACTGCGGGGACCACGCGGGGCCCGGCTCGGGGGCCTGCGGCGGCGGGGTCTGCTGCCGGAACTGGGCGCGCGGGTCCGTGGTGTTCTGGCGGGAGGGGATGACGCGTCCCTCCAGGACTTCGCGTTCGCCGTCGGCGGCGCTGTGACGCGGTTCCTGCGGTGGCTGCTGCCCGGGGCCATCGGTCATGTCGCGCATCATAGGGCCGTGCCGCCCACGGGCCTACCGCCGCCGGCCGGCCGCCCCGGTGCCCGCCCGCCACTTGCGGCGGAGCGGCGAAAACGGGTTGGGGGGCGTACGGCCGGGCGGGGACAATCGGCTGCATGGGACATGTGGAAGCAGCGCACCTGGAGTACTTCCTGCCGGACGGGCGGGCGCTGCTCGGCGACGTCTCCTTCCGCGTCGGCGAGGGCGCGGCCGTCGCGCTCGTCGGGGCGAACGGCGCGGGCAAGACCACCCTGCTGCGGCTGATCTCCGGTGAGATCGCCCCGCACGGCGGCACCGTCACCGTCAGCGGTGGGCTCGGCGTGATGCGGCAGTTCGTCGGCAGTGTCCGGGACGACTCGACCGTCCGCGACCTGCTGGTCTCCGTCGCCCACCCGCGGATCCGCGCCGCCGCCGCGGCCGTCGACGCGGCCGAGCTGGCGATCATGGCGCAGGACGACGAGCCCGCGCAGATGGCGTACGCGCACGCGCTCGGCGACTGGGCGGAGGCCCGCGGCTACGAGGCCGAGACGCTGTGGGACATGTGCACCACGGCCGCGCTCGGCGTCCCGTACGAGCGGGCGCAGTGGCGCGAGGTGCGCACGCTGTCCGGCGGCGAGCAGAAGCGGCTGGTGCTGGAGGCGCTGCTGCGCGGCCCCGACGAGGTGCTGCTGCTGGACGAGCCGGACAACTACCTGGACGTCCCCGGCAAGCGCTGGCTGGAGGAGCAGATCGCGCAGACCCGCAAGACGGTGCTGTTCGTCAGCCACGACCGCGAGCTGCTGTCGCGTACCGCCGAGAAGATCGTCAGCGTCGAGACCGGCCCGACCGGCGCCACCGCGTGGGTGCACGGCGGCGGCTTCGACACCTTCCACGCCGCCCGCAAGGAGCGCTTCGCGCGCTTCGAGGAGCTGCGCCGCCGCTGGGAGGAGGAGCACGCCCGGCTCAAGGCGCTCGTGCTGCGGCTGCGGCAGCAGGCGGCGAACAGCCCCGACATGGCCTCCCGCTACCGCGCGGCCCAGACCCGGCTGCAGCGCTTCGAGGACGCGGGCGCCCCGCAGGAACCGCCGCGCGAGCAGGAGATCAGCATGCGGCTCAAGGGCGGCCGTACCGGGGTCCGCGCGGTCACCTGCGCACAGCTCGGCCTCACGGGCCTGATGAAGCCCTTCGACCTGGAGGTCTTCTACGGCGAGCGGGTCGCGGTGCTCGGCTCCAACGGCTCCGGCAAGTCGCACTTCCTGCGGCTGCTCGCCGGGGACGCCGGGGTGGCCCACACCGGCGAGTGGAAGCTGGGCGCGCGCGTCGTGCCCGGCCACTTCGCGCAGACGCACGCCCACCCGGAGCTGGCCGGCCGCACCCTCGTCGACATCCTGTGGACCGAGCACGCGCGCGACCGCGGCCGGGCCATGTCCGTGCTGCGCCGCTACGAGCTGGAGCGGCAGGGCGACCAGCCCTTCGACAAGCTGTCCGGCGGGCAGCAGGCCCGCTTCCAGATCCTGCTCATGGAGCTGGAGGGCACCACGGCCCTGCTGCTGGACGAGCCGACCGACAACCTGGACCTGGAATCCGCGGAGGCGCTCCAGGAGGGCCTGGAGTCCTACGAGGGCACGGTGCTCGCGGTGACGCACGACCGCTGGTTCGCCCGCACCTTCGACCGCTTCCTGCTCTTCGCGGCGGACGGCACCGTACGCGAGACGAAGGAGCCGGTGTGGGACGAGCCGCGGGTCGTGCGGGAGCGGTGAGGGGCTTCCCGGGGGCGGTACCGGGCCCGTCACCCGAAGGGCCGCGTTTTGACCCTGCCGGGGCCGCCCGGGTATCCTTCTGCTTTGTTATGCGTATTGGCTTGCTCTATCTCACGTGAGGGGCCCTTACGCCGGTCCACCGGGCCGATGACCAGCGGCAGGTACACGGTTGCGTCGCCGTGTGCCGCCATGGCTGTCGTGATCGTCCGGGTGGCCTTGTCAGGACCCTTCTTCCGCGGCCCGCGGGCGAGCGGGAGAAACCACTACTGAGAAGAAGCGAAGGCTACGACCGTGCGTACGTACAGCCCCAAGCCCGGCGACGTTCAGCGCCAGTGGCACGTCATCGACGCGCAGGATGTTGTCCTGGGCCGTCTGGCGACCCAGGCCGCTACCCTCCTGCGGGGCAAGCACAAGCCCATTTACGCGCCCCACGTGGACACCGGCGACTTCGTGATCGTCATCAACGCCGACAAGATCCACCTCTCGGGCAACAAGCGCACCCAGAAGATGGCCTACCGCCACTCCGGCTACCCGGGCGGTCTGCGCTCGGTGCGCTACGACGAGCTGCTCGCCAAGGCACCGGAGAAGGCGATCGAGAAGGCCGTCAAGGGCATGCTCCCCAAGAACTCCCTGGGCCGTCAGATGCTCTCGAAGCTCAAGGTGTACTCGGGCGACCAGCACCCGCACGCTGCCCAGCAGCCGGTGCCGTTCGAGATCACCCAGGTCGCGCAGTAGTTCCGGCCACCAGCTACCAGAAGGAATCAGAGGAGAGACGTGGCTGAGACCACTGCCGAGAACGTTCTCGAGGGCGACGAGTCCTACGAGGAGATCACCACCTTCGAGTCCGAGGCCGTCGAGGGGGAGTACACCTCCGAGTCCCTCGCCTCGCGCTTCGGCGACCCGCAGCCGGCTGCCGGTACCGGCCGCCGCAAGCGTTCCATCGCCCGCGTCCGGATCGTCCCGGGCAGCGGCAAGTGGAAGATCAACGGTCGCACCCTCGAGGGCTACTTCCCGAACAAGGTGCACCAGCAGGAAGTCAACGAGCCCTTCAAGGTGCTCGAGCTCGACAACCGCTACGACGTGATCGCCCGCATCAGCGGCGGTGGCGTCTCCGGCCAGGCCGGTGCGCTGCGCCTGGGCGTCGCCCGTGCGCTCAACGAGGCGGACGTCGACAACAACCGCGGCCCGCTCAAGAAGGCCGGCTTCCTGACCCGTGACGACCGCGCGGTCGAGCGGAAGAAGGCCGGTCTGAAGAAGGCCCGCAAGGCGCCGCAGTTCAGCAAGCGCTGATCGACGGCGCTCTGCGCCGCCGGCCCCTCGGCTGGGCCATACGCGCGGTCGCCGTCGCCGGCGGCACGCCGTAGCCGTATCGCAACGCCCCGGAGGCACACCATGGCCTCCGGGGCGTTCGCATGGGGCGCCGCACGCGTATAAATCGGGTTGTACGACGTTCGCTTGTGCGACATCCGGTTGTACGACTGGTACAACCAAAGACAGGGCGTCAGGCGTCAGAAAGCTGTCACGCCTGTGCCCGGGACGGCGCAGGCGGCACCGGACGGCGCGCAGGCCCGTGCCGCACGACGCACCGCGGGCGCGCCGCAGGCGCAGCACATCGCCGAGACGGCAGCGCAGCCGAATCACATCGGAGGACACAACAGTGGGACGACTCTTCGGCACCGACGGGGTGCGGGGCATCGCCAACGCGGATCTCACCGCCGAGATGGCGCTCGGCCTGTCGGTCGCCGCGGCGCACGTACTCGCCGAGGCGGGCAGCTTCGCCGGACACCGGCCCGTCGCGGTGGTCGGGCGTGATCCGCGCGCCTCGGGCGAATTCCTGGAGGCCGCCGTCGTCGCGGGCCTCGCGAGCGCGGGTGTGGACGTCCTGCGGGTCGGTGTGCTGCCCACCCCGGCGGTGGCGTATCTCACCGGCGCGCTGGGCGCCGACCTCGGCGTCATGCTGTCCGCGAGCCACAACGCCATGCCGGACAACGGCGTGAAATTCCTCGCCCGCGGCGGCCACAAGCTCGACGACGAGCTGGAGGAGCGCATCGAGAGGATGTACGAGGAGCACCGCACCGGTGCTCCCTGGGTGCGCCCCACCGGTGACGGCGTCGGGCGCGTCCGCGACTACGACGAGGGCTTCGACCAGTACGTCGCCCACCTCATCGGCGTCCTGCCGAACCGCCTCGACGGCGTCACGGTCGTGCTCGACGAGGCCCACGGTGCCGCGTCCCGCGTGTCCCCCGAGGCCTTCTCCCGGGCCGGCGCCGAGGTCGTCACGATCGGCGCCCGCCCCGACGGCCTCAACATCAACGACGGCTGCGGCTCCACCCACCTGGAGCCCCTCAAGGCCGCCGTCCTGGAGCACGGCGCGGACTTCGGCATCGCGCACGACGGCGACGCCGACCGCTGCCTCGCCGTCGACGGCAACGGCGAGGAGGTCGACGGCGACCAGATCCTCTCCATCCTCGCGCTCGCGCTGCGCGAACGCGGCCAGCTGCGGCACGACACCGTCGTCGGCACCGTCATGTCCAACCTGGGCTTCAAGCTCGCCATGGAACGCGAGGGCATCACCCTCGTGCAGACCGCGGTCGGCGACCGCTACGTCCTGGAGTCCATGAAGGAGCACGGCTACGCCCTCGGCGGCGAGCAGTCCGGCCACGTCATCGTCCTCGACCACGCCACGACCGGCGACGGCACGCTGACCGGCCTGCTCCTCGCCGCCCGCGTCGTCGAGACCGGCCGCTCGCTGGCCGACCTCGCGTCGGTCATGCAGCGCCTGCCGCAGGTGCTCGTCAACGTCCCCGACGTCGACAAGAGCCGCGTCCACACCTCGGCCGAGCTCGGCGCCGCCGTCGCCGAGGCCGAGGCCGAGCTGGGCGACACCGGACGGGTGCTGCTGCGCCCCTCCGGGACGGAGCCGCTGGTACGCGTCATGGTCGAGGCGGCCGACATCGACCACGCGCGGGCGGTCGCGGGCCGGCTCGCGGACGCGGTGAAGTCGGCGCTGGGCTAACGGGTGCCCGGGCGGCGCCCGGCGGAGGCCTTGCCCTCCGCCGGGCGCCGCTGCCTTTCCAGCAGGAACTTCTGCGTCAGCAGCGTCAGGGTGCCCGCGCACACGATGCCCGCGAGGTTCACGGCCAGCTGGACGGACGAGCCCCACGTCTCGTGCCAGGAGCCGTACGCGATCGACAGCGCGGCGTTCGCGGCGGCCGGCACCGTCGTCACCGAGATCGCCACGCCCACGAGCGCGCCGGACTTCGCCGACGTCAGCGACAGCATCCCGGCGATACCGGCCAGGAACGCCACGACGAAGGAGTCCCAGCTCGGCTGCCAGATGAACTGCGTGGCCGGGTGCGGGGCGAAGAAACGGGCCTGCGAGAACAGGCCCAGGCCGTTCATCGCGTAGGCGAAACCGCCGGTGATCAGCATCGCGGCGGGGAAGCCCAGCGCCAGCGCGGCGAGTGACCGCCCCACCAGCGGCGGCACGCGCCGCACGAGGCCCGTGCACACCCCCGCCAGCGGCCCGAACTCCGGGCCCACCACCATCGCGCCGACGATCAGGATCGAGCTGTCCAGCATCACCCCGTACGCGGCGAGCATGGTCGCGACCGTCAGGAACGCCAGGTAGGTGACGGTCAGGGTGGACTCCTCGTGCGTCGCCTCGACCAGCGACTCCCAGACCACCGCGTCCGCGCCCTCGCCGGGCGCCTCCCTCTCGGCGTCGTCCGCGCTGCGCGACAGCGTCACGTCGACCGTCTCGACCGCGATCGAGCCCGTTTCCGCCACGCCCAGCGCCCGCAGGTCCGCGAGCAGCGGATCGGCGGCCTCGCGCGCCACGTCGCACGTCAGCAGATCGCCCGGCGGGTCGTACGCGGCGCCCCTGACCACCGTCAGATGCGTGGCGCCGGGTGTCTGCGACACCAGCGCGGTCACCGCCTCGGTCTGCTCGGCGGGCACGATCATCCGCAGGTGCAGCATGTCCCGGCCCCCTAGAGCTTGCGCAGCGACAGGCGCTGGACCTTGTGGGCGTCGTTCTTGCGGAGGACCAGCGTCGCGCGGCCCCGGGTGGGCAGGACGTTCTCCTCCAGATTCGGGCGGTTGATCGTCCGCCAGATCATCCGGGCGTAGTCCATCGCCTCGGGCTCCTCCACCCGGGTGTACTTCGTGAAGTACGAGTCCGGGTTCTGGAACGCCGTCTCCCGGAGCTTGCGGAAGCGGCCGAGATACCACTGCTCGATGTCCTCGGTGCGCGCGTCCACGTACACGCTGAAGTCGAAGTAGTCCGCCAGGCCCGCGCGCGTCCGGCCGTCCCTGCCGGGCAGCGCGGGCTGCAGCACGTTCAGGCCCTCCACGATCAGGATGTCCGGACGGCGCACCGCCAGCCGCTCACCGGGCACGATGTCGTACGACAGGTGCGAGTACACCGGGGCGGTGACCTCCGGCTTGCCCGACTTCACGTCCGCGACGAAACGGGTGAGCGCCCGGCGGTCGTACGACTCCGGAAAGCCCTTGCGCGACATCAGGCCCCGCCGCTCCAGCTCGGCGTTCGGGAAGAGGAAGCCGTCCGTCGTGACCAGCTCGACACGGGGATGCTCCGGCCAGCGCGCCAGCAGCGCCTGGAGCAGCCGGGCGGTCGTCGACTTCCCCACCGCCACACTGCCGGCCACCCCTATGACGAAGGGCGTGCCCGGCTGCGGCGCCGCGCCGTCGCCGGAAGTACCGGCGAGGAAGGTGTTGAGCGCACCGCGCAGGCCGCTGTGGGCGGCGATGTAGAGGTTGAGCAGCCGGGAGAGCGGGAGGTACACCTCCTCGACCTCCGTGAGGTCGATGACGTCGCCGAGGCCGCGCAGCTTCTCGACCTCGTCGGCGGTGAGCGGGAGCGGGGTGCGGTCGCGCAGCGCGCTCCACTGCTCCCGGGTCAGGTCGACGAAGGGGCTCGGGCCTGCGGCCTGCCGGGGGAGGGTCGGGGGTGTCGGCACAGGGACCATCCTCGCAGCGGGGGGTGGGGGCGGGGCGCTCCGGGGGGGGCGGTTCGCCGTTCTGCGGGCGGGGGTTGCGCTCGCGCCGTTCCCTGCGGGCCTATTGCGCTGCGGGGTGCCGGGTGCGGTTCGCCGCGCGAATTTGCGGTGGGGGGTGCTCGCGCCGTTCCCCGCGCCCCTGGGGGGGTGCGGCTTGGGGTGAGCGGTTTGCCGTTCGCTTGGTGGGGGCTGGTCGCGCAGTTCCTCGCGCCCCTGGGGTCATCCGGCGGGGCATCGCGCACTTTGTGCGGGGGTGGGGTCGGGTGCCACTCCGGGGGTACCTCCTCGGAATGCGCGTCTGACCTCTTCCGGTAGGTGGCGGGGAGTGGGTGCGCATTCCTGCGGGGGCACCCCCGGATCGTCCCCCTCCCGGGCCGGTGTGGCGGCTGCCTGCCGGTGGGGGTGAAGTCTCTGCGGGGACTGCGGTTCGCCCCCGACGGCGGCGCACCCCCACGAGAAGGCCGTCAGCCGACGTCGAATCTGCACGGGTGGTGGGGGTGGGAACACCCCGCGCCGCCAGGCGCGGGCACCCCCGGCGTCGGGTCAGCCGCTCACGCACCCTGGGCGGGCACCGTCCGAAGCGGCGCGCCGCCAGGCGCGGGCACCCCCGCGGCGGGGCAGCCGCCAACGCACCCCGGGTGGGCACCGTCCGGAGCGGCGCGCCGCAAGGCGCGGGAAACCCCCACGGCGGGTCAGCCGCCTACGCACCGGCAACCGGGCACCGCCCGAGCGCGGCGCCGCAAGGCGCGGGGTCAGGCCTCGGCGATGACCACAGCGGAAGCGACCCCGGCGTCGTGGCTGAGGGAGAGGTGCCAGGTGCGGACGCCGAGGGCGGTGGCGCGGGCGGCGACCGTGCCCTTGACGGCGAGGCGGGGACGGCCGGACTCCTCGGTGACGACTTCCGCGTCGAGCCAGCTCAGACCGGCGGGGGCGCCGAGGGATTTGGCCAGGGCCTCCTTCGCGGCGAAGCGGGCGGCGAGGGAGGCGACGCCACGGTCCTCGCCGGAGGGGAGTTTGAGCTCGTCCGGGGTGAAGAGGCGTTCGGCGAGACCGGGGGTGCGGTCGAGGGCGGCGCCGAAGCGGTCGATCTCGGCGACGTCGATGCCCACTCCGATGATCACGGGCAGCAGTTTAGAGGTGCTGGGGGCCGGTGGCGTCCGTATGGTCGGGAGGAAAGGCGGACGGGAGGGTTTGCGGATGAGGTACGCGCATACGGTGGAGGCCGTGCGGGAGGCCGAGGCGGCGCTCATGGCGCGGCTGCCGGAGGGGGCCCTCATGCAGCGGGCCGCCGCGGGGCTCGCGGCGGTGGGGGCCGAGGTGCTGGGGCGGGTGTACGGGCGTCGGGTCGCGGTGCTCGCCGGGAGCGGCAGCAACGGGGGCGACGCGCTCTTCGCCGCGGCGCGGCTGGCGCGGCGGGGGGCCGGGGTGACGGCGGTGCTGCTCGCGCCCGAGCGGGTGCACGCGGAGGGGCTGGCGGCGCTGCTGGCCGCGGGCGGGCGGGTGGCGGAAGGCACCTCCGCGGTGGCGCGGGCCGACCTCGTGTTCGACGGGATCGTCGGGATCGGGGGCAAGGGAGCGCTGCGGGAGAAGGCCGCGGAAGTGGTGGACGCGGTACGGGGGGCGGTCGTGGCGGTGGACCTGCCGAGCGGCGTGGACGCCGACACGGGCGCGGTCGCGGGGGCGGCCGTACGGGCCGATGTGACGGTGACCTTCGGGACGTACAAGCCCGGGCTGCTCGTCGACCCCGGCGCCGAACGGGCCGGGGTGCTGCGGCTCGTCGACATCGGGCTGGAACTCGGCGCGCCGGAACTGGAGGCGCTTCAGCACGCGGACCTGGCGCGGATGCTGCCGCGGCCCGGCGGGGAGAGCGACAAGTACCGCCGGGGTGTGGTCGGCGTGGTCGCCGGGTCCGACCGGTATCCCGGGGCGGCCGTGCTCGCCGTGTCCGGGGCACTGCGGGGCGGGGCCGGCGCCGTACGGTACGTCGGCGGGGGCGGGCCGGCGGTGCTCGCGCGGCACCCGGAAGTGCTGGTGTCGACCGGCTCGCCGCACGCCGCCGGGCGCGTGCAGGCCTGGGTGGTCGGGCCCGGCCTGGGCGACGACGCGGGCGCGCGGGCGGCGGTGGCGGAGGTGCTCGCCGCGGACGTGCCCGTACTCGTGGACGCGGACGGGCTGCGGCTGATGGAACGGGACACGGTACGGGCGCGTACCGCCCCCACACTGCTCACCCCGCACGCGGGAGAGGCGGCGGCGCTGCTCGGGCGCGGCCGGGAGGAGGTCGAGGCCTCGCGCCTGGCCGCGGTGCGCGAACTGGCCGAGGCCTACGGGGCGACCGTGCTCCTGAAGGGCTCCACCACGCTGGTGGCCGCTCCCGGCGGGGGAGCGGCGCGGGTGAACGCCACCGGGACGCCGTGGCTGGCCACCGCCGGGAGCGGCGACGTCCTCTCCGGCCTCGCCGGCTCCCTCCTGGCGGCGGGCCTCCCCGCCCTCGACGCGGGCTCCGCCGCCGCCTACCTCCACGGCCTCGCCGCCCGCCTCGCCGGCGGGCCGCTCTCGGCGATGGACGTCGCCGAGGCACTCCCCACTGCGTGGCGCTCCCTCACGAACTGACCGCCGCGCCCGGCGCCCGCGCCCGGCGGTGCCCCCTCGCGGTGGGGCCTGCCGCTGCCCCGCCGCGGAGGTGCCCGCGCCTGGCGGCGCCGCGCTCGGGCGGTGCCCGGTTGCCGGTACTTGGGCGGCTTGCCCGCCGCGGGGGACGCGTCGGGTGGTGCCCGCCCGGGGTGCGTTGGCGGCTTGCCCGCCGCGGGGTTTCCCGCGCCTGGCGGCGCGGGGTGTTCCCACCCCCACCACCCGTGCAGATTCGACGTCGGCTGACGGCCTTCTCGTGGGGGTGCGCCGCCGTCGGGGGCGAACCGCAGTCCCTCACGGACTTCACCCCCACCGGCAGGCAGCCGCCACACCGGGCCCGGGAGGGGGACGATCCGGGGGTGCCCCCGCAGGAATGCGCACCCCACCGCCCCACCAACACGTCATGACGTCAGACGCGCATTCCGAGGAGGTACCCCCGGAGTGGCACCCGACCCCACCCCCGCACGAAGTGCGCGATGCCCCGCCGGATGACCCCAGGGGCGCGAGGAACTGCGCGACCAGCCCCCACCGGGCGAACAGCGGACCGCCCACCGCAAGCCGCACCCCCTCAGGGCCGCGGGAACACCGCAAGCCCCCCCCGGGGGGGCCACCGCACGGGCCGGCCCAGGGCCCACCACCTCACCCCGCGGAGCGCAACGCGCGCAGGGCCTCCGTGAAGGCGGGGGCCGCCGCCGCGAGCGGCGCGAAGAAGGCGGCGTCACACGCCTCGGCAGCGGCGACCGCCGCGTTGGCGAGGGCCCGCCCCTCCGGCGTGACGGAGAGGGTGCGGGCGCGGGCGTCGTGCGGGTGGGGCTCCCGGGTCAGGAGGCCCCGGGCTTCCAGCGCACGGAGGACCTGCGAGGTCATCATGGGATCGGTCGCGGCGTGGTCGGCGAGCCGCCGCTGCGTGACGGGCGCGGGCGCCTCCGCGGCCTGGAGGTACGTCAGGGACGCGAGCAGCACGAACTGCACGTGCGTGAGCCCGTACGGCTTGAGCGCGGCGCGCTGCGCGGCCTGCCACCGGTTGGTGACCTGCCACAGCAGCAGCCCGGCGCTCTCGTCGGCGGACGAATGCCCGGTCGCGAGCCCGCCCCGCGCCTCGCCGGCGTCCCGCCCGCCCCCGGACCCGTCGGCGGAATCCTCCCCCGATGCCTGGGCGGCGGAGTGGTGGCCCGCGGGCTCACCGGTGTCGCGCCCGGCGGTGGGCCCCGCGGCGGAACCGTCCCCCGATGCCTGGGCGGCGGAGTGGTGGCCCGCGGGCTCGCCCGTGTCGCGCCCGGCGGTGGGCCCCGCGGCGGAACCCTCCCCCGACGCCTGGGCGGCGGAGTGGCGGCCCGCAGGCTCGCCCGTGTCGCGCCCGGCGTCGCGCCCGGCGGCGGAGCCGCCCGCGTTCGGTCTGGGGCGCGGGGTCACGCGGACTCCGCCGCCGCGCGCAGGCGGTCCAGGTCCGGCTGGAGGGAGGCCGCGATGTTCTTGCCCAGCGCGAGGTTCCAGATCCGCGCCAGCGGCCCCCGCATCGTCACGGTGACGTCCACGCGGGTGGACCCGTCGGGGGTGACGGAGACGAGGTGGCGGAAGGTGAGCCGCGCTCCGAGGAGTTTCGAGACGTCCGTGAACTCCCGCCCCGGCACGAGTTCCGTGACGGCGAACGGCACCTTCGGCGCACCCTTGGGCTTCAGTTCGCCCTTGGCGCCCTTGGTGAAGGGGCCCTTGAGGCGGACCCATTCGGTGTCGGTGTTCCATTCGGGCCAGGTCTCCGTGTCGGCCCAGCGGGCGAAGAAGGCGTCGGGTGCCGCGGAGGACGTGGTGTGTGCGGTGGCCAGCGTGATCATGTAATTAGTATGCGCGCTTATTAACAGGCCGTCAAGGAACGCACCCGCGTCACGCGCCTGCCACACTGACCTGGATGAACGACATGACGAACCAGCGCGCATGGGCCCGTATCGACCTCGCCGCCCTGCGGGCGAACGTCGCCGCGCTGCGGGCGAAGGCCCCCGGCGCGGCCTTCATGGCCGTCGTGAAGGCCGACGCGTACGGCCACGGCATGGTGCCGTGCGCGCGCGCGGCGCTGGAGGCGGGCGCGGGCTGGCTGGGTACGGCGACGCCCGAGGAGGCGCTCGCGCTGCGGGCCGCGGGTATCGGGGCGGATCGGGCCCGCGTGCTGTGCTGGCTGTGGACGCCCGGCGGGCCGTGGCGCGAGTGCGTCGAGGCGGACGTCGACGTGACCGTCAGTGCGCAGTGGGCGCTGGCGGAGGCCGTGGCGGCGGCGCAGGCCGCGGGCCGCCCGGCGCGCGTGCAGCTGAAGATCGACGCGGGGCTCGGCCGCAACGGGGCGCAGCCGGCCCAGTGGCCCGCGCTGACCGCGGCGGCCCGGGCCGCGGAGAAGGCCGGGCTGGTGCAGGTCACGGGCGTGTGGGCGCATTTCAGCTGTGCGGACGAGCCGGGCCACCCGGCGATCGCACGCGAGCTGGCGGTCTTCCGGCGGGCGCTGGAGCAGGCCGCGGACGCGGGGCTCGAGCCGGAGGTGCGGCACATCGCGAACTCGCCGGGCACGCTGACGCTGCCCGAAGCGCATTTCGACCTGGTCCGGCCGGGCGTGGCGATGTACGGGATCTCCCCGGTGCCGCAGGTCGGCGGCCCCGCCGACTTCGGGCTGCGGCCGGTGATGACGCTGGGCGCGCGGCTGGCGAACGTCAAGTCCGTGCCGGGCGGCCACGGGGTCAGCTACGGGCACCGCTACGTCACACCGGGCGCGACGACGCTTGCGCTGGTTCCCGTGGGGTACGGGGACGGTGTGCCGCGGCACGCGTCCGGCGCGGGGCCGGTCCTGGTGGCCGGGAAGTGGCGGACGGTGGCGGGACGGGTGGCGATGGACCAGTTCGTGGTGGACCTCGGCGGCGACTCCGCGGCCGTGGGTGACGAGGTGCTGCTGTTCGGCCCCGGCGACCGGGGGGAGCCCACGGCGGAGGACTGGGCGCGCGCGTGCGGCACGATCGCGTACGAGATCGTCACACGGATCGGCCCGCGCGTTCCGCGGGTGTACGACGGGTGTGCGTGAGCCGGTGGGAGACGGCGTGAAGTGGGAGCGGGCCGGGCTGGTCGGCGCGGCCATCGGCGTGGTGGCCGCGGGCGCGGCCGCCGGTGTGGCCATCGAGCGGGTCACCGTGGGCCGTGGTGTCCGCCGCAAGGCGCAGCTGGCGCTGGACACCGCGGGCCCGTACGGCAGCCTGCGCGGGCAGCCGGGCACGGCCGTCGCCGAGGACGGCACCGAGCTGTACTACGAGACCGACGAGGCGGCCGAGGTCCCGCCCGGGCCGGAAGCCGCGCGGCGCGGCTGGCGCAGGCGGCGCGAGGTCGCGCCGGCGCCGGCGCCGCTCACCGTCGTCTTCTGCCACGGCTACTGCCTCAACCAGGACGCCTGGCATTTCCAGCGCGACGTCCTGCGCGGCACCGTACGGGCCGTCTACTGGGACCAGCGCAGCCACGGCCGCAGCGAGCACGGCCGCGACCAGGCGGCGGGCGGACCGGTCACCATCGACCAGCTCGGCCGCGACCTCAAGGCGGTGCTGGACGCGGCCGCGCCCGAGGGCCCGGTCGTGCTCGTCGGGCACTCGATGGGCGGTATGACGGTGATGGCCTTCGCCGACCAGTACCCGCAGTACGTGCGCGAGCGCGTCGCGGGCGTCGGTTTCGTCTCGACCTCCTCCGGCAAGCTCGCCGCCGTCACCCTGGGGCTGCCCGCGATCGGCGCGCGGGCCTTCCGGGCGGTCGCGCCGGGCCTGCTGAGGATCATGGGCAGCCAGGCGGAGCTGGTGGAGCGCGCCCGGCGTGCCACCGCCGAGCTGTTCGCGGGCGTCATCAAGCGCTACTCGTTCGGCTCGGACGTCGAGCCCGGCGTCGAGCGCTTCGCCGAGCGGCTCATCGAGTCCACGCCGATCGACGTGGTCGCCGAGTTCTACCCCGCCTTCACCGAGCACGAGAAGGCCGAGGCGCTCGCCGTGCTCGACGGGCTGCCCGCGCTCGTGCTCGCCGGCGACAGGGACCTGCTCACGCCGAGCGCCCACAGCACCGAGATCGCGGAGCGGCTGCCTGCCGCCGAGGCCGTGATCGTGCCGGGCGCCGGCCACCTGGTCACCTTCGAACGGCCCGACGTCGTCAACCCGGCGCTCGCCCGGCTCATAGCGCGCGCCGCCGATTCCGTCCGCGCGCCGGTCGGCGACGGGTTGCGCGAGCTGGCGGCCACCGGCGACGCACAGGGGGTCCACGGCGGGTGACGCGCGGCGGATCGGGGGCGGACGGCGCGTAGGCTTCCCGTACATGGGCACACCGCACGACGACCGCCACCTGACGGGCACGCAGGACCGCCTCCCGCCGGCGATCCGCGTCACCGTACGCACCCCTGAGCGCATGCGCGACCTGGGCCGGCGGCTCGCCGCCCTGCTCGGGCCCGGCGACCTGGTCCTGCTCAACGGGGAGCTGGGCGCCGGGAAGACCACGCTGACCCGCGGGCTCGGTGAGGGCCTCGGTGTCCGCGGCGCCGTCACCTCCCCGACCTTCGTCATCGCCCGCGTCCACCCCTCCCTGACCGGCGGCCCCGCGCTCGTCCACGTCGACGCGTACCGCCTCGGCGGCGGGCTCGACGAGATGGAGGACCTCGACCTCGACGTCTCGCTGCCGGAGTCGGTGGTGGTCGTCGAGTGGGGCGAGGGCAAGGTCGAGGAGCTGTCGGAGGCGCGGCTCCAGGTCGTCATCGAGCGCACGGTGGGCTCCACGCCGGAGGCCGACGACGACGCGCGCATCGTGACCGTGAGCGGTATCGGGCCGCGCTGGGCCGCGGTGGAGCTGTCGCCGCTGGCGGAGTAGGCCGCTCCCTCCCGGTGTGACGGGCGCCGCCGTGGCCGCGCCGGGCCGGCGTACGGAAGCACGTGCGGGCGTGCGCCCGCTACGGCGCGTGCGCCGGGCGCGCGTGCGTGCGCCGGGGCGGTGGGGGTGGTTGAACCGACAGGGTGTCGGGAAGCTGTTGCATACCGGGCCGGACCGTGATGTCCTGGTTCCGGCACCCCTTGTTAGGGCTGCCTAACTTCCACCGTTCGGGGAGGTCACGATGCCTGTGCCTGCGGCGCCCGCCTTCAAGGACGTGCTGGCCTCCGCGGAGGCGGCGCGGCTCGTCTCCACGCCGCCACCGCCGCCGCCCGCGGCCGACCGGCCCGCACCACCCGCTCCTGCGGAGGTCCCGTCCCAGGACGCCGCCTAGCTCTTCCGGGTGACCTCCCGGGGCTGCCCTCACGGTGGTGCCGGCGGGCCTCTGCCGGTGGGCAGTGGCGCGCGCAGTTCCCCGCGCCCCCCGGGAGGGGACCGCGGGGCGTCAGGCCATGACGTTGATGGCGAGGCCCATCGTCGCGAACTGCCAGAGCGCGGCGGTGTCGGCGCGCGACGCGCGGATCGCCGAGCTGTGCGTACCGGGCTTCGGGAGGGAGCCGTCGACCGCGGCGCTGAAGCCGACGTTGGACACCCCGTGGGTGGCGAAGAGCACGGTGTGCTCGACCTGCTTGCCGTCACCGCCCGTGCCGAGCGCGCGGCGGAAGAAGACGTGGTGGAGCCCCTTCGAGGGGGACACGTCGCCTGCGACGACCGCGTACGTGCGCTGCACCTTGTTGCCGTCGCCGACGAGCCACACCCGGTGCTGGCCGACGCTGTAGACGACGCGCTTCCCTATCCCCGAGTGCGGCGGCAGCGGGTACGACGTGGGTGTCGGCTTCACCGTCGCGGACTTCTTCGGCGGCGGGGCGGAATGCGCCGCGGGCGTCTTGGGGGCGGAGCCCGACGCCTGGGCCGCGAGGACCGCGATGATCGCGATCGCGCCCGCGGTCAACCCGCTGACCAGGGTGCCGGCCTTGACTGCCACGAGTGTTCCTCCGCTCGGGTTGCGCGCTCGCTCCCGTTGACGGTAGCAGCCGCGGCGACCGGCGGAACGGGGTCACCGCGGCTGCCCGTACCCTGGGGGCGTGCTGCTGCTTGCCTTCGACACCGCCACGCCCGCCGTGACCGCCGCCCTGCACGACGGGGAGCGGGTGCTCGCCGAGTCCACGGTGGTCGACGCCCGCCGGCACGGCGAGCTGCTGGTGCCCGCCGTGGACCGGGTGCTGGCCACCGCGGGGCGCGCGCTGGACGAGGTCACCGGCGTGGTCGTCGGCGTCGGGCCGGGCCCGTACACGGGTCTGCGCGTCGGTCTGGTCACCGCCGCGGCCTTCGGCGACGCCCTCGGCGTCCCCGTGCACGGCGTGTGCACGCTCGACGGGCTCGCGTGGGCCGCGGGGGAGGCGGGGCTCGACGGGCCCTTCACCGTCGCGACCGACGCGCGCCGCAAAGAGGTGTACTGGGCGCGCTACGACGGCCCCACCGCGCGCGTGACCGAGCCCGCCGTGGACCGGGCCGCCGGCCTGCCGGAGGAGATCCGCGCGCTGCCCGCGGTCGGCGCGGGCGCCGCGCTCTACCCCGACGCCTTCCCGGACCGCCGCCCCGACCCCGCGCACCAGTCCGCGGGCGCGCTCGCCGCGCTCGCCGCGCACCGGCTCGCGACCGGCGCGGACTTCCTGCCGCCGCTGCCGCTCTACCTGCGCCGTCCGGACGCGCAGGTGCCGGCCGGCTACAAGGCGGTCCTGCCGACGTGAGCACGGCCCCCGACGCGGCGGCGGTGGCGCTGCGGGACATGCGCTGGTGGGACCTGGACCGCGTCATCGGCCTCGAACACGACCTCTTCCCCGACGACGCCTGGTCGCGCGGCATGTTCTGGTCCGAGCTGGCCGACGCCCGGCACCCGGCGGCGACCCGCACGTACCTCGTCGCGGAGACGCCCGGGGGCCGTGTCGTCGGATACGCCGGGCTCGCCGCGGTCGCCGGCACCGGCGACGTGCAGACCATCGCCGTCGCGCGCGACCACTGGGGCACCGGGCTCGGCGCGCGGCTGCTGGGGGCGCTGCTCCAGGCCGCGACGGACGCGGAGTGCCACGAGGTGCTGCTGGAGGTGCGGGTCGACAACCCGCGCGCCCAGCGGCTCTACGAGCGGTTCGGCTTCGAGCCGATCGGCGTCCGCAAGGGCTACTACCAGCCGGGCAACGTCGACGCGCTCGTCATGCGCCGCGCCGACCCGGCACAGAACATCGACAACGGCTGACAACGGCTGACAACGGCTGAGGGACCCATGGCTGACGAACCACTCGTACTCGGTATCGAGACCTCGTGCGACGAGACCGGCGTCGGAATCGTGCGCGGGCACACGCTGCTCGCCGACGCCGTCGCCTCCAGCGTCGACGAGCACGCCCGCTACGGCGGCGTCGTCCCCGAGGTCGCCAGCCGGGCCCACCTGGAGGCGATGGTCCCGACGATCCAGCGCGCCCTGGAGCAGGCCGGGGTGAGCGCCCGCGACCTCGACGGCATCGCCGTCACCGCCGGCCCCGGCCTCGCGGGCGCGCTGCTCGTCGGCGTGTCGGCGGCGAAGGCGTACGCGTACGCGCTCGGCAAGCCGCTCTACGGCGTCAACCACCTCGCGTCGCACATCTGCGTCGACCAGCTCGAACACGGCGCGCTGCCCGAGCCGACGATGGCCCTGCTGGTCTCCGGCGGCCACTCCTCGCTGCTGCTCGCCCCCGACATCACCTCCGACGTGCGGCCGCTCGGCTCCACCATCGACGACGCGGCCGGCGAGGCCTTCGACAAGGTGGCCCGCGTCCTCGGCCTCGGCTTCCCCGGCGGCCCCGCGATCGACCGGCACGCCCGCGAGGGCGACCCCGCCGCGATCGCCTTCCCCCGGGGCCTGACCGGCGGCCGCGACCCGCTCTACGACTTCTCCTTCTCCGGCCTCAAGACGGCCGTCGCCCGCTGGGTCGAGGCCCGCCGCCGCGACGGCCAGGACGTCCCGGTCGCGGACGTGGCCGCGTCCTTCCAGGAGGCCGTCGTCGACGTCCTGACCCGCAAGGCGATCCGCGCCTGCCGCGACAACGGCGTCGACCACCTGATGATCGGCGGCGGCGTCGCCGCCAACTCCCGCCTGCGCTCGCTGGCCATGGAACGCTGCGAGGCCGCCGGCATCCGGCTGCGCGTGCCGCGCCCCGGCCTGTGCACGGACAACGGCGCGATGGTCGCCGCCCTCGGCGCCGAGATGGTCGCCCGCGGCCGCGCGGCCTCCACCCTCGACCTCCCCGCGGACTCCTCCCTCCCCGTCACGGAGGTCTCCGTCCCCGGCCACACGCACGTCCACGAGCTGTCCGCCGACCACCTCCACACCTGAGCCTGCGATGCCCCTGACCTTGATGTGGGAGGCCGCCGCCCGGCCCGGTGCCGGCCCGGCCCTCCTGCAATGGGCCCGCGCGGCCGCCGCGCCAGGCCCCTACCTCCGCCGCGAGTTCTTCACCGCCCCGGGCGACCGCGTCCTCGTCCTGACCTGGTGGCCCGACGACGGGCAAGCGGAGGATCTGCCCTCCCCGCCGGAGGCGCTGACCCGCCGGGAGGTCCACCGGTGGCGCTTCACGTCGGTGGGGGTGGAGGAGCCGTAACCCGGTGGTGGCCGCGCCGGACGGTGTGCGAGCCTGCTGCTCCGCGCCGCGTGACCTGTGCGGGAGGCCGGGGCGGCCCGCCGGTTTCCGGGGCGGGCGGTCGCCGGAGAGGCTGAGGGGGACGAACGGGTGCTGATCGTCGAAGCCGTCCTGGAGACGCCGGAAGCGGCCGGTTTCTCCCTCTGGCCGGTGGCGGGTCTGCCGCCGTACACCTTCGCGCCGGTGTCGGCCCGCATGCCGCCGCCCGAGGTGGGCGGCGCGCTGGCGATGCTGGCCGACTACAACGCGCGGGCGGGGGACGGCGACGACCCTCCCGCGGACGCCGAGGCGCTGCTCCGCGCCCTGCTGGACACGGACAGGATCCTCGCCCCGGGCGGCCTGCGCTTCCACGACACGGCGACCGGCGTCACCGTCGTTCCCGGCTGCTGCTGCGGCCTGGAGGACTGGCGCGAATGGCTGGAGGTCACGGCCGGTGGGTCCCTGTGGCTCGGCCACGACCCGTCCCCGCGCATCGAGCACCACGGCGCCGCCGTCCACCTGTGGCCGGACGGCGCCGGGGCCCCAGGGCCCCCGGGCGGTCCGCCGCTGGAGATCCCGCTGGCGGGCCTCCCGGCGATCCTGCGCGGTGTCCAGGACGACCTGCGCGGCTTCCTCACCGTCGCCCGGCAGTGGACCGCCCACCGCTTCCCGGCCCTCGCGGAACCCCTGGCCGCGGCCCTCGACGAGGGCCTGGCCGTCAGCGCCCCGCTGCCGGGGGCCTGACCGGCCGCGGCCGGCGACGGCGGCAGGACGGAGCGGAACGGAACGGACAAGAGGGCGACGGCGGGTGCGGCAGCCGTGTCAGCGGACGACGTCGAACACGTTCTTCTGCAGACCGTTCGCGTACGCCTGGTGCTCGACCAGCCTCAGCTTCTGGGTGTCCTTGTCCGTGGAGCTGAACAGGCGCTTGCCCGCGCCGAGCAGGAGCGGGAAGACGAGCAGGTGGTACCGGTCGATCAGGCCGGCGTCCGAGAGGCCCTGGTTCAGGGAGGCGCTGCCGTGGACGATGATCGGGCCGCCCTCGGTCTCCTTCAGGGCGGCGACCTCGTCGAGTGAGCGCAGGATCGTCGTCTCGCCCCAGTTCGTCACCAGGTCGTCCTCGGTGAGGGTGGTGGAGACGACGTACTTCGGCATCACCTTGTAGTCGGCGAAGTCCGCCATGTCCGGCCACACCGGGCTGAAGGCCTCGTAGCTGGTCCGGCCCATCAGCATCGCCGCGGCCTCCTTCTGCTCGCGGCCCTTGATGTCGAACGCCTCGGGGAGGAACTCGACGTCCTTGAAGGTCCAGCCGGAGTTCCGGTAGCCGGGCTCGCCGCCCGGAGCCTCCACGACGCCGTCGAGCGAGATGAAGGCAGTGCTGATCAGGGTGCGCATCCGTGGTTCCTCGGTGTCTCGTGTCCGGTTCGCGGGTCGGGCGGGCGGGCGCTTCAGCCCCGTCCTCGGCTGCGGCGCACCGACCGTGACCTATGACCGGTGATCGTGCGGGAACTCATCGGTCCGCACCCGGTCCTTTTCCGCGGTCACGGCCCGGTGGGTGATCCGGGGGGAGCGTCCCGGCCGGCCGGGTGCCCCAGCAGCATCGTGGGCGCCCCCGCCACGCGGGTCAGGAAGACCGTGGCGCTGTTCGGGCCCTGGGGGCGGACGCGGCGGCGCAGCTCTTCGGGGTCGACCGCGGAGCCGCGCTTCTTCACCGTCAGGATGCCGACCCCGCGCTCGCGCAGGAGGGCCCTGAGGCGCTTGAGGTGGAAGGGGAGCACATCGGTGATCTCGTACGCGGTCGCGTACGGGGTCGGGCGCAGGGTGTCCGCGGTGACGTAGGCGATGGTCGGGTCGATCAGGGCGGCGTCCAGCTCCTCCGCGGCCTCGGCGACGAGGTGGGCGCGGATGACGGCGCCGTCCGGTTCGTAGAGGTAGCGGGCGACGGGGCGGACGGGAGGGTCGGGGAGGCCGCGGCCGACGAGGGTGGCACCGGAGGGGAGCAGGGTGGCGCGCCGCACCCCGGCCCCGCCCGCGCCGAACCACAGCACCGCTTCCTTGACGTCACCGCCGTCCGAGATCCACTCGGCCTCCGCCTCCGGCGGGACGGCCTCGTGCGGGATGCCCGGCGCGACCTTGACCGCGCCCGGCGCGCCCTTCGCCGCCGCGTCCAGCGCCCAGGACAGGGGCGGGGAGTAGGCCTCGGGGTCGAAGACGCGGCCGCGGGCGGTGCGGCGGGCGGGGTCGACGAAGACGCCGTCGCGGCCGCCGGTGCCGGTGTCCGCGACGTCCGCGCACACCACCTCCAGCCGCGCGCCCAGCCCCAGCGCCTCGGCGTTCGCCCGTACGACGGCGCAGGTCAGCGGATCGCGGTCGACCGCGGTGACGGCGAGGCCCGCGCGCAGCAGGGCGATCGCGTCGCCGCCCACCCCGCAGCAGAGGTCGGCGACGCCGCCGGGGCCGTGCGCGGCGAAGCGCCGGGCGCGGTGGCCGGCGACGGCCGCGCGGGTGGACTGCTCCAGGCCGTGCGGCGTGAAGTACATCCGTTCCGCCTCGGGCCCGAACTTCGCCGCGCCGCGCTGCCGCAGCCGCGTCTGCGTGAGGGCCGCGGCGACGAGCCCGGCGTCGTACGTCCGCCGCAGCCGGGTGGAGGCGGCGAGGTCGTCGGCGGGGTCGTGGCCTCGCAGCCCGGTGAGCAGTTCCTGCCCCTCGGGCGCCAGCAGCCGGTCCAGGTCCTCGGGCGTCACCCGCCCATTCTGCCCTGGCGGGAGGGCCTCCCCGCCCGTCAGCGGGAGGCGCCGCCGCGCTGGGCGTAGGCGCGGGCGGCGCGGGCGCGGTCGCCGCAGCGGGTGGAGCACCAGTGGCGGCGGCCGTGGGTGCGCAGGAGGAAGCGGTCGCAGGGGGCGGAGCCGCAGGCGGCGAGGATGCCGGCGTCGGGCCCGGTGAGCAGGTCGGCGGCGTCGGCGGCGAGGGTCGCCAGTGCGTGGTTGACGGCCTGGTCGGTGGGGTGCGCCCGGACGCGGCGCGGGCCCTCGGCGCCGTCCCAGCTCAGCAGGGGCGCGGTCGGGACGGCGGTGAGGGCCTGGTTCACCGCGAGCAGGGACGCCTCGGCCGGGGCGGTGCCGTCGACGCGGGCGGCGAACAGGGCCCGCACGTGGGCGCGCAGGGTGCGCATGCGCTGGGCGCAGAGCTCGTAGAGCCGCACGTCCGGGGTGGTGAGGCCGTGGGCGGTGAGCCAGCGCATGGCGGCGTCGGGGGTGGCGAGCAGGTCGTAGCTCTGGCCGGCGGGCAGGGTGGCTGCGGTGTCGGCGAAGTCCAGGGAGCGGTGCCGGTCGGCTCCCGGGGCCGGGGGCAGGGCGGGCTGCGGCGTGCCGGTGGCCTGGGTGTCGTCCATACCTCTCATGGTAGTGCTTGCGTTTTTCCGTGATGCCTGCCTAGCCTGTCGATGTCATCACGTTAAACGCAGACTTTTTTCGTGAGAAAACAGGGAGATGCGATGTCCCAGACCGGCGCCGGCCAGTTCCCCGTCCGCACGTTCGGCGGCCCGACCGTCTCGTTCGAGTACGGCGGCCTGCGGTTCCTGACCGACCCGACGTTCGACGGCCCCGGCGACTTCCGCCGCCCCGGACGCCCGGTCCTGACCAAGACCGCCCCCTCCGCCGGCACCCCCGCCGACGTCGGGCCCGTCGACGTCGTCCTGCTCTCCCACGACGAGCACGCCGACAACCTCGACGACGCCGGCCGCGCCCTCCTCGCCGGCGTCCCCCTGACGCTGACCACCCCCGGCGGCGGCGAGCGCCTCGGGGGGAGCGCCAGGGGCCTGGCCGACTGGGAGACGGCCGAACTGGAACGTCCGGGCGGCGGCACCGTCACCGTCACCGCGGTGCCCGCCGTCCACGGCCCCGGCCCGCGCGAGGAGGTGGAGCCGTCCACCGGCCAGGTGGTCGGTTTCGTCCTGACCGGGGAGGGCCTGCCGACGGTCTACGTCAGCGGTGACAACGCCTCCCTGGACGCCGTCAGGGAGATCGCCGCGCGCTTCGCCCCGGTGGACACCGCGGTCCTGTTCGCGGGCGCCCCGCGCTTCCCCGCGCTCTTCGGCGGCGGCCTGCTCGTCCTGGACAGCGCCCAGGCCGCCGAGGCCGCCCGTATCCTCGACGCCCGCCGCGTCGTCCCGGCCCACCACGACAGCTGGGCCCACTTCACCGAGGGCCGCGAGGACCTGCTCGCGGCCTTCACCGCGGCCGGCCTGGCCGACCGCCTGGACGGGGACTGGTCCCGCCGCGCCTGACCCCGCGCCGCGAACGACGGACGCCCGCCACCCCGGCGAGGGGGTGGCGGGCGTCAGGCCCGTGAAGGGGTCAGTGCGAGTGGCCGTGGCCGTGGCCGCCGGCCGCCTCGGGCTCCTCTTCCTTCTTCTCGACGACCAGGGTCTCGGTCGTGAGCAGCAGGGAGGCGATCGACGCGGCGTTCTCCAGCGCGGAGCGGGTGACCTTGACCGGGTCGATGACGCCGGCCTTGACCAGGTCGACGTACTCGCCGGTCGCGGCGTTGAAGCCGTGGCCCTTGTCGAGGTCGGCGACCTTGGAGGTGATGACGTAGCCCTCCAGGCCCGCGTTCTCGGCGATCCAGCGCAGCGGCTCGACGGCGGCGCGGCGGACGACGGCGACACCGGTGGCCTCGTCGCCCTCCTTGCCCAGGTTCTCGCCGAGCACCTTGACGGCGTGGACGAGCGCGGAGCCACCGCCGGAGACGATGCCCTCCTCGACGGCCGCGCGGGTCGCGGAGATCGCGTCCTCCAGGCGGTGCTTCTTCTCCTTCAGCTCGACCTCGGTGGCCGCGCCGACGCGGATGACGCACACGCCGCCCGCGAGCTTCGCCAGGCGCTCCTGGAGCTTCTCGCGGTCCCAGTCGGAGTCGGTGGTGGAGATCTCCGCCTTGATCTGGGCGACGCGGCCCTCGATCTCGGCCTTGTCACCGGCACCGTCGACGATGGTGGTCTCGTCCTTGGTGATGGTGGCGCGGCGGGCGGAGCCGAGCAGGTCCAGGCCGGCCTGGTCGAGCTTGAGGCCGACCTCCTCGGCGATGACGGTCGCGCCGGTGAGGGTGGCGATGTCGCCGAGCATGGCCTTGCGGCGGTCACCGAAGCCGGGCGCCTTGACCGCGACGGCGTTGAACGTGCCGCGGATCTTGTTGACGACCAGGGTGGACAGGGCCTCGCCCTCGACGTCCTCGGCGATGATCAGCAGCGGCTTGGAGCCACCGGCCTGGATGACCTTCTCCAGCAGCGGCAGCAGGTCCTGGATCGAGGAGATCTTGCCCTGGTGGATGAGGATGTACGGGTCGTCGAGGACGGCCTCCATCCGCTCCTGGTCGGTGACGAAGTACGGCGACAGGTAGCCCTTGTCGAAGGCCATGCCCTCGGTGAACTCCAGGTCCAGGCCGAAGGTGTTGGACTCCTCGACGGTGATGACACCGTCCTTGCCGACCTTGTCCATCGCCTCGGCGATCAGCTCGCCGACCTGCTTGTCCTGCGCGGACAGCGCGGCGACGGCGGCGATGTCGTCCTTGCCCTCGATGGCGCGCGCGGTGGCCAGCAGCTCGTCGGAGACGGCCTTGACCGCGGCGTCGATGCCCTTCTTGAGGGCGGCGGGGGACGCGCCGGCGGCGACGTTGCGCAGGCCCTCGCGGACCAGCGCCTGGGCCAGCACGGTCGCGGTGGTGGTGCCGTCACCCGCGATGTCGTTGGTCTTGGTCGCCACCTCCTTGACGAGCTGGGCGCCCAGGTTCTCGTACGGGTCCTCCAGCTCGACCTCGCGGGCGATCGTGACGCCGTCGTTGGTGATGGTCGGCGCACCGAACTTCTTGTCGATGACGACATTGCGGCCCTTGGGGCCGATGGTCACCTTCACGGTGTCGGCGAGCTTGTTGACGCCGCGCTCCAGGGCGCGACGGGCGTCCTCGTCGAACTTCAGAATCTTGGCCATGCCTGCGAACTACCTCGTCTACTCGTCTAACACGTCGTCACGGACGATAAGGACGGTGAAACAACCCCGCCCCGGGGACCCGGCCGCAAGGCTCGGACACCCGGGGCGGGATCAAGGGCTTGTGCAGCCGGGACTTACTTCTCGACGATCGCGAGAACGTCGCGGGCCGAGAGGACGAGGTACTCCTCGCCGTTGTACTTCACCTCGGTGCCGCCGTACTTGCTGTACAGCACGACGTCGCCGACGGCGACGTCGAGGGGCAGCCGCTGGCCGTCCTCGAAGCGGCCCGGGCCCACGGCCAGGACGACGCCCTCCTGGGGCTTCTCCTTGGCGGTGTCCGGGATGACCAGGCCCGAGGCCGTGGTCTGCTCGGCGTCGAGCGGCTGGACCACGATGCGGTCCTCGAGCGGCTTGATGGCAACCTTGGTGCTGGCGGTCGTCACGATCCGACCTCCCCCTTCAAAGGGCTCACGGGAGTGTCTGTCAGGGTCGGCGACCTGGTAGGCCCGTCGTCGCGGGTGCCGGACCTGCCTCGTCGCTGAGTTCTGGCACTCAGCCTCGCTGAGTGCCAGAAGTGAGCGTAGGCCGCTCTTAGCACTCGGTCAAGCGGAGTGCCAGCCGCGTGCCGTACCGGACGAACGTTCCCAGGCCGCCCGATCAGCCGCGCCGGGGGTCGTAGCGGCGGCCCGCCGTCGTGGAGGCGGCGCCGAAGAGACGGGACGGGACATGGCGGGCGAGGCCCACGGCCACCTTGTAGCGGGCGTCGGGAACGCTCACGACACGGCCGCGGGCCAGGTCGCGCAGCGCCGCGGAGACGACCTTGTCCGCGTCGAGCCAGGCGAGGCGCGGCAGGCGGCTCGCGTCCATGCCGGCCCGCTCGTGGAATTCGGTGCGCACGAAGCCCGGGCACAGCGCGAGGAAGCGGATGCCGGAGCCGCGCAGGTCGAGGGCGGCGCCCTCGGTGAAGCGGACGACCCACGCCTTGCTCGCCGCGTACGTGCCGCGCGGCATGAAGGCCGCGACCGAGGACACGTTGACCACGAAGCCGCGGCCGCGCTCGCGCATCCCCTCCACCGCGGCGGCGGTGAGCCGGAGCACCGCCTCGCAGTGCAGCGTGAGCATGCGCAGCTCGTCGGCCATCGGGGAGTCGGGGAAGGGGCTGCCCTGGCCGAAGCCCGCGTTGTTGACCAGGACGTCCACCGGCGGCAGGACGGGGCTGCGCAGCCGCTCCTCGACCGCGGAGATGCCGCCGTCCGCGGCCAGGTCCGCCTGGAGGATCTCGACGTCGACGCCGTACCGCCCGCGCAGTTCCCCGGCGCGCTCGCCGAGGCGTACGGCGTCGCGCGCGACGAGCACCAGGCCGTGCCCGTCGGCGGCGAGCCGCCGGGCGAATGCCGCACCGATGCCGGACGTCGCGCCCGTGATGAGGGAAGTCGTCATTGGGGCAGCGTACGGGGCGGGCGCGGCCCTCAGCCCGGATGCGGGTCCAGGCGCTTGCGGACCGCCGCGAGGTCCTCCGGCGGGAGCGCGTCGGCGTCCAGCAGCCGGGGGAGCAGCTCGGGTTCGGTGGTGAAGGCGCGGAAGGAGAGGCTCACCGTCACGGCGTGGTGCCCGGGGCGGTGGACGACCTCCAGCGTGTCGCCCGCGGCCAGCTCGCCCGGCTCGACGACGCGCAGGTACGGGCCGGGCCGCGCGTCCCGCGTGAAGCGCTTCATCCAGCCCTGCTCGCCGAGCCACCCGGCGAAGGTCACACAGGGGATGCGCGGGCAGGAGACCTCCAGGACCGGCCCGGCGCTCCCGCCGATCCGCCAGCGCTCCCCGATCAGGGCCTCGTTGACGTCGTAGCCGGCCGTCGTCAGGTTCTCCCCGAAGGAGCCGCTGGGGAGGGTGCGGCCGAGTTCGCGCTCCCAGCGGTCGAGGTCCTCGCGCGCGAAGGCGTAGACGGCCTGGTGGGTGCCGCCGTGGTTCCTCACGTCGTACGCCCGGTCCCCGGCCAGGCCCACCGCGCCGGTGCCCTTGGGCCCCGCCGCCGTCACCGCGACCGGCCCGGCGACGGGCCGCTTGTCGATGCCGGTCGCCTCCAGACTCTTCCAGGGGTTGGGCTGCGGCCGGCCGACGTTGACGCTCAGTACGTGCACGGGCGGTGTCTCCTGGGGGTACGGGATCGGGGCGCGGGGGCCCGGGGCGGCCCCGCGCGGGCGGGAGTGCCGCGCCCCGCGGGCGGGGAACGGCGGCGTGCCGCCGGGGTGGTGCGCAGGCGTGCGCCGTACGCGCCGGCCCCGGCTCTGCCCGGCACCCGGGCGAGGGGGCGTCCGCACGCGCGCGGCGCACCTGCCGCCGTGCCGGAGCACGCCCCCGCCGGGCAGGCGCTACGCCGGGGCGGTGATCAGGTACGGCGTCGTCACGCTGAGCGCCGCGAAACCGAGGCGCTGGAGGATCGGGCGGCTCTGGTCGGAGGCGTCGACCTGGAGGTGGCCGTACCCGGCGTCCCGGGCGACGCGCGCGCGGTGGGCGACCAGGGCGCGGTAGATGCCCCTGCCGCGCCAGTGCTCGACGGTGCCGCCGCCCCACAGGCCCGCGAAGTCGGTGCCGGGGTAGAACTCCATGCGGGCCGCGCACACCGGCTCGTCCCCGGCCATCGCGACGACGATGCTCACGCTGTCGCCGCGCTCGGCGATCTGGTCGAGCATGCGCGCCCGCAGCCGCTCCGCGCTCGTGCCGAAGGCCTGCTCGTGGACGGCCGCGGCCAGGTCGACGCCCGCCGCGTCGGTGACGGGCTCCAGCCGCACGCCGGCGGGCAGGGCCGCGCCCTCGGTGTGCGCGATGACCTCGGCGACGTCGCCGACCATGAGCGTCTCGGGCGGGTCGGGCGTGAAACCGGCCGCGCGCAGCCGCTCGCCGAGATCGGCGGGGCGGTCGTGCGCGTAGGTCTTCCACTCGAACTCGCGCCCCGCCGCCTCGGCGGTGCGCAGCCAGGCCAGCTGCGCGGCGACGGCGGCGTCCGCGGTCGTCTCGTCCAGGTCGGACCAGAGGATGCCGCACCACTCGTGCGGCCCGGCGCCGACCTGCCGTACGACCCCGTCGAGGCGGTCGACACGGGTGGTGGGGCTCTCCGGCGGGGCGTCGCGGCGCAGCTGGCGGTCGAAGAGCGCGAGTACGTGACTGGTGTCCATTGGCGCCATTCCACCACCGGCCGCGCCCCCGGCCAACCGTATTTCCGCAGGCCCGGCCGCGGCGGCTGTGCGGCGGGCGCCGCGTGCCGCCCGCCCCGCCGTGCGGGCCGCGGTCACCGGCTGGCGGAGGCCCGGCCGCGGGGCTGTTCGGCCGCCGCCAGGGCGAGGTCGACGTCCGCGGCGGTGTTGTAGAAGTGCGGCGCCAGGCGCACCTTCCCCGCGCGGGCGGCGAAGGTGACGCCCGCGGCGCGCAGCCGCGCGGTCACCGCGTCCGGTACGCCGGGGACGGCCACGATCGCCGACGTGCCGGGCACGGGGGAGTAGCCGAGCGCGGTGAAGCCGTCGCGCAGCCGCTGCGCGAGCGCGGTGTCGTGGGCGTGGATGCGGTCGACACCCAGCTCCTCGACCAGCGAGAGCGCCGCGGCTGCGCCGACGTACGACAGCAGGGCCGGCCGGGTGTCGAAGCGGCGGGCGCCGGGGGCGAGTTCGGCGACGGGGCCGTAGATGGAGGCGCCCGGGTCGGCGGCGGCGTACCAGCCGGCGAAGGTCGGGGCGAGCGTGTCCTCGGCGCCGGGGCGGACGGTGAGGAAGGCGGCGCCGTGCGGACTGGTGAGCCACTTGTAGCCGTGGCAGACCACGTAGTCGTCCTGCGACGCGTCCAGCGGCAGCCAGCCCACGGACTGCGTGGCGTCGACGAGCGTACGGGCGCCGTGCGCGGCGGCCGCGGCGCGGATCGCGGGCAGGTCGGCGACCCGGCCGTCCGCGGACTGCGCGGCGCTGACGGCGACCAGCGCGGTGCCGGGGCGTACGGCGCCGGCCAGCTCCTCCAGCGCCACGAGCCGCAGCCGGACGTCGGGGCGGGCGGCGAAGGGGTGCACCAGCGAGCTGAAGTCCCCCTGGTACGCCACGACCTCGGCGCCCGGCGGCAGGGCGGTCGCGATCAGGCCGACGGCCCCGGCGACCGTACCGGCCAGCGCGACCTGCGTGACGGGCACGTGCGCGAGCCGGGCGAAGGCGGCGCGGGCGGCGGCGACCGCCTCCTCCGGGTCGCCGGCGTCGCCCGGCCGCCCTGCCGCCCACGCGTCGAGGGCGCGGTGCATCGCGGCCGTCACACGGGCGGGGGGGATGCCGACCGTCGCGGTGTTGAGGTAGCCCGGGGCCGGCACGGGGTATTCCGCGGGGCACATGGGGCTGGTGATGTCCACGGGGGTGAGGGTGTCGGGGCTCATGACACCTCAGCCTGGCCCCGCAAGAAGCCAAAGTCCATTGCGTATCCGTTGGGTATATCCCTAAGCAATGCTTATGGTGGGCGCATGATGGAGGCACGGCACCTGCGGGTCCTGCGCGCGGTGGCGCGCGGCGGGTCCTTCTCGGCGGCCGCCCGCGCGCTCGGCTGCACACAGCCCGCGGTCAGCCAGCAGATGAAGGCACTGGAGCTCGCCGCGGGCACCCCGCTGCTGGTGCGGGGCCCGCGCGAGATGCGGCTCACGCAGGCGGGCGAGGCACTCGTCCGGCACGCCGACGGCATCCTCGCCGGGCTCACCGCCGCGGAGGAGGAGATCGCCGCGATCGCCGGGCTGCGCGCCGGGCGGGTGCGGCTGGCCTCCTTCCCCTCGGGGACGGCGACGCTGGTGCCGGGCGCGGTCGCGGAGATGCGGGCGGCGCACCCGGGCACGGAGATCTCGCTCGTGGAGGCCGAGCCGCCGCGCTCGGTGGAGATGCTGCGCGCCGGGGACTGCGACATCGCGCTCGCCTTCCGCTACGCCGACCTGCCGACGCCCGCCGAGGAGTCGTGGGACGACCTTGTGGTGCGCCCGCTGCTGGGCGACCCGCTGGTGTGCGTCGTACCGCCGGGGCACCGGCTCGCGGACACCGCCGCGCAGGCGCGGCTGGCCGAACTGGCGGGCGAGCGCTGGATCGCGGGCTGCCCGCGCTGCCGGGGCCATCTGGTGGAGCTGTGCGAGCGGGCGGGCTTCACACCCCGGATCGACTTCGCGACCGACGACTACCCGGCGGTGGTCGGCCTGGTCGCGGCGGGGCTGGGGGTGACGGTGCTGCCCCGGCTGGCGCTGGAGTCCGTCCGGGCGCGGGGTGTGGCGGTGGTCGGGCTGGCACCGCGGGTGCGGCGCGAGGTCGTGGCGCTGACGCTGCCCGACCTCGCGCAGGTGCCCGCGGTGGACGTCATGCTGGGGCGGCTGGCGCGTGCGGGGCTGCGGCGGCGCGCCGCCTAGGCGCAGCCGGACGCGGCGGCGCCGGGGTCAGTTCTGGTGGACGGGCATCCGGTTGCGGGAGCGGCCCATCATCTCCTCGCGCTCGTCCTCGGTGAGCCCGCCCCACACGCCGTAGGGCTCGCGGACGGTGAGGGCGTGGGTGGCGCACTCGGCGCGTACCGGGCAGCGGCTGCACACCTCCTTGGCGGCGGCCTCACGCGCGCTGCGGGCGGCACCGCGCTCACCCTCGGGGTGGAAGAACAGCGAGCTGTCGACGCCGCGGCAGGCTGCCACGAGCTGCCAGTCCCAGAGATCGGCGTTAGGGCCGGGTAGGCGGGAGAAGTCTGCCATTGCTCATCCCCTCGACGGGTGCGTGACGGCCAAGACGACCTCGGTGTCTCCGACCGTACATCTACTGTCGTAGTAGATGTAAATATGACTCATCGCCAATCTACCGGCGATTAGCCCACGCATCAGAAAAGAGCGGCCAAAGGGTGCACACCGGACAGAAGGCCGGTGTCACCGCCCGTTCAGCAGCATTCGGCGCGCGCCCCGCGCCTCCCGTCGGGCCGGACGGCCCGCGGAAATTTCCCGGCTCACCCGTTCTGACCTGCGGCGTGACCGAACCGTAGGTGCATGATCACGTACAGTGCCGATCGCGGCCACCAAACCTCGTAACTCTTTCGGGTGAGGGTCGTTGAGTGTGGCGGAAGTGGTTACTTCGTACAGCCTGGAGGCACAACGTGACGCGGTTCAGCTGCGGGGGGCGGTCATGACTTCCGTCCTCGTCTGCGACGACTCCCCGCTCGCCCGAGAGGCCCTGCGCCGCGCGGTCGCGACCGTACCCGGCGTCGAGCGCGTAACGACCGCGGCCAACGGCGAGGAAGTGCTCCGCCGCTGGGGAGCCGACCGGTCCGACCTGATCCTCATGGACGTCCGGATGCCCGGCCTCGGCGGGGTGGAGACCGTACGGCGGCTGCTGTCCGCCGACCCGGGTGCCCGCATCATCATGCTCACCGTCGCCGAGGATCTCGACGGGGTCGCGCTCGCGGTCGCCGCGGGCGCCCGCGGCTACCTGCACAAGGACGCCTCGCGCGCCGAACTGCGGGCCACCGTCACCCAGGCGCTCGCCGACCCGACCTGGCGGCTCGCCCCGCGCCGGCTGCGGTCCGCCGAGATGGGCGCCGCGCCCACCCTCACCGCCCGGGAGATCCAGGTGCTGGAGGGCATGAGCCACGGGCGGTCCAACGCAGAGATCGGCCGCGAGCTGTTCCTGTCGGAGGACACCGTCAAGACGCACGCCCGGCGGCTGTTCAAGAAGCTCGGCGCGTCCGACCGCGCGCACGCCGTGGCCCTCGGTTTCCGCTGGGGTCTGGTCCGCTGAGGTCCGCCGGCACCAGGGGGGCCGCCCGGCCCGCCGGGTGGGCCGCGCGGGTCACGGCCCGCGCTACGCCGTACGCCGTACGCATTACGCCGTACGGTGAAGCCCCGCGCGAGTCCGCGCTTTCCCGGGGGAGGACGCATGCTTGACGTATGGACTTCCTCGGGGATCGGCGGGGGCACCAGATGGCAGACCACACAGCGGAAGACACAGCGGACGGCGCGGCGGAAGGGACGGCGGAGCACACCGTGCGGATGACGGCCCCGGCCGCCGAACCGGGCGCCGGTACGGACACGGCGGCTCATAACGCTTCGGTGCAGAAGTATCCCCGCGATGCGGCGGAAGCTCCGGCGGCGAGGCACCATGGGTGGATGCGCGACGACGACACTCCGGCCACCACGGCCATCGGTGCCCTCGTCCGCCGCGCCGCCGCGGGCGACCAGCGGGCGACCCACGAGCTGCTCGCGCACGTCCACCCGCTCGCCGAGCGCTACTGCCGCACACGGCTCAGCCGGCTGCCGGGCGACGCCCGGCACTTCGTGGACGACCTCGCACAGGAGGTCTGCCTCGCGGTGCTGTGCGCGCTGCCGCGCTACCGCGACCTCGGGCGGCCCTTCGAGGCCTTCGTGGTGTCGATCGCCGCGCACAAGGTCGCCGACCTCCAGCGCGCCGCGATGCGCCACCCCGGCAGCACCGCCGTCCCGTCCGACGAGATGCCGGAGAAGCCCGACGACTCGCTCGGCCCCGAGGAACGCGCCCTGCTCAACAGCGACGCCGCCTGGGCCCGCGGCCTGCTCGACCGGCTGCCCGGCCACCTGCGCGAGCTGGTGCTGCTGCGGGTCGCGGTCGGGCTGAGCGCCGAGGAGACCGGCCAGGTGCTGGGCATGTCGCCGGGTGCCGTACGCGTCGCGCAGCACCGGGCCCTCAGCCGGCTGCGGGCCATCGCCGAGGAGTCGGCCGCCGCCCACCCGGCGAGCGCGCGCGGCCTCAGCGCCTGAGCGCCTCCGGGTGACGGGCCGGTCACGCGGCGTGCGTTCCGGCCGGTGAGCGGCCCGCGCGGGTGGGGCCGTGGCAGGTGGTCCGGGGAATACCGGCGAAGCCACTACCATTGAACAACTCGCCGGGCAAGACCATTCGAGAAGGTGTCATGACGCTGAACGCCGACGGAGTAGCCGAGAAGTTCGCCGCCCTGGGGCTGACCTACGACGATGTGCTGCTGCTGCCGGGCGCGTCGGACGTACTGCCCAACCAGGTCGACACCTCGTCGCTCGTCTCCCGCAATGTCAGGGTGAACATCCCGCTGCTGTCCGCGGCCATGGACAAGGTCACCGAGGCGCGGATGGCCATCGCCATGGCCCGCCAGGGCGGCGTGGGCGTGCTGCACCGCAACCTGTCCGTCGAGGACCAGGTCAACCAGGTCGACCTGGTCAAACGGTCCGAGTCCGGCATGGTCACCGACCCGATCACCGTCCGCCCGGACGCCACGCTCGCCGAGGCCGACGGCCTGTGCGCGAAGTTCCGCATCAGCGGCGTCCCGGTCACCGACGAGGCCGGCAAGCTGCTCGGCATCGTCACCAACCGCGACATGGCCTTCGAGACCGACCGCAGCCGCCAGGTCCGCGAGGTCATGACCCCGATGCCGCTCGTCACCGGCAAGGTCGGCATCTCCGGCGTGGACGCGATGGCGCTGCTGCGCCGCCACAAGATCGAGAAGCTGCCGCTGGTCGACGAGGACGGCCGGCTGTGCGGCCTCATCACCGTCAAGGACTTCGTCAAGGCCGAGCAGTACCCGAACGCCGCCAAGGACTCCGAGGGCCGGCTCGTCGTCGGCGCCGCCGTGGGCACCGGGCCCGAGGCGCTGGACCGCGCGCAGGCGCTGGTCGGCGCGGGCGTCGACTTCCTCGTCGTCGACACCTCGCACGGGCACAACAGCAACGCGCTGAACTGGATGGCCAAGATCAAGTCCGCCGTCGGCATCGACGTCGTCGGCGGCAACGTCGCGACCCGCGACGGCGCCCGCGCGCTCATCGACGCCGGCGTGGACGGCGTCAAGGTCGGTGTCGGCCCCGGCTCCATCTGCACCACCCGCGTCGTCGCCGGCATCGGCGTCCCCCAGGTCACCGCGATCTACGAGGCCGCGGTCGCCTGCCAGGACGCGGGTATCCCGGTCATCGGCGATGGCGGCCTCCAGTACTCCGGCGACATCGGCAAGGCGCTGGCCGCGGGCGCGCAGAGCGTCATGCTCGGCAGCCTGCTGGCGGGCTGCGAGGAGTCGCCCGGCGAGCTGCTCTTCATCAACGGCAAGCAGTTCAAGTCCTACCGCGGCATGGGCTCGCTCGGCGCGATGCAGTCCCGCGGGCAGGGCCGCTCCTACTCCAAGGACCGCTACTTCCAGGCGGAGGTCGCCTCCGACGACAAGCTCGTCCCCGAGGGCGTCGAGGGCCAGGTCCCCTACCGCGGCCCCCTCGCGGCGGTCCTGCACCAGCTCGTGGGCGGCCTGCGGCAGACCATGGGCTACGTCGGCGCGGCCACCGTCGCCGAGATGGCGACGAAGGGGCGGTTCGTCCGCATCACCGCCGCGGGCCTCAAGGAGTCCCACCCCCACGACATCCAGATGACCGTCGAGGCCCCCAACTACCACGGCTGAGACGCCGGCCACCGCCCTCGGCCGGTCACGTGGCGCAGGCCGCCGCCGGCCGAAGGGGCGGCCGGTGCCGGGCGACGGGCCGGTGGCGGGCCGGACGCGCGGCTCCCCGCGCCCCGGGGGCCGCCCGGCGCGGCACGCGCCCACGCGGGGTGCGGGATACTGGGGCCGCAGGCCAATGAGAGAGGCACAGGACGTGACAGAGATCGAGATCGGGCGGGGCAAGCGCGGCCGCAGGGCGTATTCCTTCGACGACATCGCCGTGGTGCCGAGCCGCCGTACGCGTGACCCCAAGGAAGTCTCGATCGCCTGGCAGATCGACGCCTACCGCTTCGAGCTGCCCTTCCTGGCCGCGCCGATGGACTCCGTCGTGTCGCCGGAGACGGCGATCCGGATCGGCAACCTCGGCGGGCTGGGGGTGCTGAACCTCGAAGGGCTGTGGACGCGCTACGACGACCCCGAGCCGCTGCTCGCGGAGATCGCGGAGCTGGACGACACCCTGGCGACCGCGCGGCTCCAGGAGATCTACGCGGCGCCGATCCGCGAGGAGCTGATCGGGCAGCGCATCAAGGAGGTCCGGGACGCCGGGGTGGTGACGGCGGCGGCGCTGTCGCCGCAGCGCACCGCCCAGTTCTCGAAGACGGTCGTGGACGCGGGCGTCGACCTGTTCGTGATCCGCGGCACCACGGTGTCCGCGGAGCACGTGAGCGGGTCGCACGAGCCGCTGAACCTGAAGCAGTTCATCTACGAGCTGGACGTCCCGGTCATCGTCGGCGGCTGCGCGACGTACACGGCGGCGCTGCACCTGATGCGTACGGGCGCGGCCGGCGTGCTGGTGGGCTTCGGCGGCGGCGCCGCGCACACCACCCGCAACGTGCTGGGCATCCAGGTGCCGATGGCGACGGCGGTCGCGGACGTCGCGGCGGCCCGCCGGGACTACATGGACGAGTCGGGCGGCCGCTACGTGCACGTCATCGCGGACGGCGGCTTCGGCTCCAGCGGCGACCTGCCGAAGGCCGTGGCGTGCGGCGCGGACGCGGTGATGATGGGCTCGCCGCTGGCACGCGCCACCGACGCGCCGGGCCGCGGCTTCCACTGGGGCATGGAGGCGGTCAACCCCGAGCTGCCGCGCGGCAAGCGGATGAACCTGGGGACGGCGGGCACCACCGAGGAGATCCTGCTCGGCCCCTCGCACGCGCCCGACGGCTCGATGAACTTCTTCGGCGCGCTGCGCCGCTCGATGGCCACGACCGGCTACTCGGACCTGAAGGAGTTCCAGCGCGTCGAGGTGACGGTCTCCCCGACCCACCACCGCTGATTCCTGAGCACGACGGAGGGGCGGCCCCGCGGGGCCGCCCCTCCGTCGTGCGGGTACTGCTGCGTCAGCCGGCGACGCGGCGGGTGACGACGAAGCCCTCGACGCCGGCGATGGCCAGGAAGAAGAACGACTTGACGTCGAAGTCGTGCTTCCACTGCTTGAAGACGTCGCCGCCGTGGTCGGTGAGGACCTTGAACCAGGAGATGTCCAGCCCGTTCTGCGACGCGTAGTGGCTGGCGATCATCGACAGGCCCATCATCTCGCCCAGGAACACGCCCAGCAGCGCGAGGACGACGCCCACGACGGGCAGCACGGGGTTGCGGCCGCCGACCTTGCCGAGGACGGCGCCGACGAGCAGGCCGACGGCCAGCGCGATGTAGCCGACCTCGGTGTAGCTGCCGTCGTCCTTGGCCATCGCCCGCATGATGCCCGCGTAGGCGAAGGCGGCCGCGAGCATGGCGACGACACCGACGAGGATGGCCACGCCCGGGTTCTTCTGCTGCTGCGTCATGCCGGCCGGGGCGGGCGGGGCGTAGGCGCCGGCGTTGAAACCGCCGGGGGCCTGCGCGCCGGGCTGGCCCCCGGCGTACGGCGACGCGGCGTAGGGCGACTGGGGCTGGCCGGACTGCGGCTGGCCGTACGGGTTCTGGCCGCCGGGCTGCTGCGGCGGCGGGTAGTTGGCGCTCATGAGGGCTTCCCCCGGGGACGGACGTGCAAGCGGGTGTCGTGCCGCGGTGAGCTGTGGGCTTGATGCGCACATGCCCGCGGACGAGTGGTGACGAGGAAATCTAGCAGGGGGGAGTGACAATCGGACAAGACGATTCGTCCGGTCGTTACACGACCCGTACGTATGGCCCGACCTGGACGGTTGTCCAGGTGTGTCCCGCACCCGGGTCCCGGTGCGCCGGGACGCTCCCGGAACACGGCGGCGACACCGTCGTGAAATCCGCGCAGGTGGGGCGCCTGCGACGGAAGTTGACGCCGGGTCAGAGCCGGGCGGCCGCGCCCGCCGGGGTGGCGCCCCGGGTGTCCAGGAGCAGCTGGGCCTTGACGGCGAGGCCCTGCAGGTCGTACGTGCGGTGGTGCTGGAGCAGCAGCGTGAGATCGGCCTCGGCGGCGGCCTCCCACAGCGAGTCCGTGCGCGGGACGGGGCGGTCCATGACGCGCCACTGGGGTACGTAGGGATCGTGGTAGCAGAGCTGGGCGCCGAGTTCGAGCAGCCGGGTGGCGATCTCGCGGGCGGGCGCGCCCTGCTGGTCGGCGAGGTCCGCCTTGTACGTGACGCCGAGCAGCAGGACGCGGGAGCCGCGCAGCGACTTGCCGTGCTCGTTGAGCAGGGCGGCGGCCCGCTGCACGACGTAGCGCGGCATGCGGGCGTTGACCTCCGCGGCGAGTTCGACCATCCGCAGCGGGTGTCCGGGCAGCCTGGGGTGGGCAGGCGGGGTGAAGTGCGGTGCGGCGTTGGGGTCGAGCGGGTGGGCGGGACCGCCGACGCCGGGGCCGGGGCGGAAGGCCTGGAAGCCGAAGGGCTTGGTCTCGGCGCAGCGGATGACGTCCCACAGGTCGACGCCGAGGTCGTGGCAGAAGACGGCCATCTCGTTGGCGAAGGCGATGTTGACGTGCCGGTAGTTGGTCTCCAGCAGTTTGACCGTCTCGGCCTCGCGGATGCCGCGGGCGCGCACCACGCGCTCGGTGAGCCGGCCGTAGAAGGCGGCGGCGGCCTCGGTGCACGCGGGGGTGGCGCCCCCGACGACCTTGGGGGTGGTGGCGAAGTGGACGGCGCGGTTGCCCGGGTCGAGGCGGCCGGGGGAGTAGGCGAGGTGGAAGTCGCGGCCGGCGCGCAGTCCGTGCGCTTCGAGCAGCGGGCGCAGGAAGCCGTCCGTGGTGCCCGGGTACACCGGCGACTCCAGGACGACGGTGGTGTGCGGCCGCAGGTGCGGGGCGAGGGCGCGGGCGGCGGCCGCGACGGCCGACAGGTCCAGTGCGTGGTCCTCGCCGAGCGGGGTGGGGGCGCAGATGACGGCGGTGCGGACCCGGCCGAGCACCGCCGGGTCCGAGGTGGCGCGGAAGCCGCAGGAGAGCATGCGGCGCAGGTCGGCAGCGGCGAGCGAGCCGGGCGGCACGCGGCCCGCGGCGATGTCCGCGACCGTGGCGGGGTCGGGGTCGTAGCCGATGACGCCGATGCCCGCGGCGGCCGCCGCCTGGGCGAGCGGCAGTCCGGTGTGGCCGAGTCCGAGCACGGCGAGGTCTGCGGGCATGGGTGTCCTCCCTGGCGACCACCACGAACCACCTCGAATGGGCTCACGCATGGCGTCAAATCAGGCTAACCAGACAAATGACTGATATGACCACTCGCCGCGCCGGTCGGCACGAGGACACGCCCCGCCTCAGCCGTACGGGCTGCCCTGGCAGCCCGCCGCCCGGCCGGTCACTATCGAAGGGAACGGGACCGCCCGCGGTCCCGCTCGCCACGCCCCGCACGACCCGCAGGACCGACGACCGCCGGAAGGCACGGAGGCACGGATGCGTACGACGACACTCGGACCCGAGCAGCGGGCTGCGGCCATCGCCCGGATGGCGGAGCAGGAGCTGGACATCCTGGTGGTGGGCGGCGGCGTCGTCGGCGCCGGGACCGCGCTGGACGCCGTGACCCGCGGGCTGTCGACCGGGCTGGTGGAGGCCCGCGACTGGGCGGCGGGCACCTCCAGCCGCTCCAGCAAGCTCATCCACGGCGGCCTGCGCTACCTGGAGATGCTGGACTTCGCGCTGGTCCGCGAGGCCCTCAAGGAACGCGGGCTGCTGCTGGAGCGCCTGGCCCCGCACCTGGTCCGCCCGGTGCCCTTCCTCTACCCGCTCCAGCACAAGGGCTGGGAGCGGCTCTACGCGGGCACCGGCGTGGCGCTCTACGACACCATGTCGGTCTCCTCCGGCCACGGCCGCGGCCTGCCCGTGCACCGCCACCTGACCCGCCGGCACGCGCTGCGGGTGGCCCCCGCGCTGCGCAAGGACGCGCTGGTCGGCGCACTCCAGTACTACGACGCCCAGGTCGACGACGCGCGCTTCGTCACGGCCCTGGCGCGTACCGCCGCCTCCTACGGCGCGCAGGTGGCCAACGGGGTGCGGGTGACCGGCTTCCTCCGGGAGGGGGAGCGCGTGGTCGGCGCCCGGGTGCACGACGGCGAGGCGGGCGGCGAGTACGAGATCCGCGCGCGGCAGGTCGTCAACGCGACCGGGGTGTGGACGGACGACACCCAGGCGCTGATCGGGGAGCGGGGGCAGTTCCACGTGCGGGCGTCGAAGGGCATCCACCTGGTGGTGCCCAAGGACCGCATCCACTCCAGCAGCGGGCTGATCCTGCGCACCGAGAAGTCCGTGCTGTTCGTCATCCCGTGGGGGCGGCACTGGATCATCGGCACCACCGACACCGACTGGGACCTCGACAAGGCCCACCCGGCGGCCTCCAGCGCCGACATCGACTACCTGCTCGACCACGTCAACTCCGTGCTCGCCACCCCGCTGACACGGGACGACGTGCAGGGCGTCTACGCGGGCCTGCGGCCGCTGCTGGCGGGCGAGTCGGACGCGACGAGCAAGCTGTCGCGCGAGCACACCGTCGCCCACCCCGTGCCCGGACTGGTGGTGGTCGCGGGCGGCAAGTACACGACCTACCGGGTCATGGCCAAGGACGCGGTGGACGAGGCGGTGCACGCCCTGGACCACCGGGTCGCGCCGTGCTGCACCGAGGAGATCCCGCTCGCCGGCGCCGAGGGCTACCAGGCGCAGTGGAACGCCCGGGCCAGGACGGCGGCCCGCACGGGTGTCCACGTCGCGCGCGTCGAGCACCTGCTGGGCCGCTACGGCGGCCTCACCGAGGAACTGCTGGACCTGATCGCGGCCGACCCGTCGCTCGCCGCCCCGCTCGGCGGCGCGGACGACTACCTGCGCGCCGAGGTCGTCTACGCGGCGGCCGCCGAGGGCGCACTGCACCTCGACGACGTCCTGGCCCGCAGGACGCGTATCTCGATCGAGACCTTCGACCGCGGCACGCGCTGCGCGCGCGAGGCCGCCGAGCTGATGGCACCCGTCCTGGGCTGGGACACCGGGCAGATCGACAAGGAGGTGGCGTACTACGAGAAGCGCGTCGAGGCCGAGCGTGAATCGCAGCGCCAGCCCGACGACTTGACCGCGGATGCCGCGCGGCTGGGGGCGCCGGATATCGTGCCACTCTAGACGCGAGACGTCTGGGCGCGGCAAACCCGCGCGAAACGGGGGACGGTGGAGGGGCGCGAGATGGTGGGACCGGCGGACCAGGGGAAGTTGGTCGCGGGCCGCTACCGGCTGCTCGAACGCATCGGCCGCGGCGGCATGGGCACCGTGTGGCGGGCGCAGGACGAGCTGCTCGACCGTCAGGTCGCCGTCAAGAAGCTGCACCCGCCGCAGCCGGACATGGACGACGACGAGCTGGCCACGCTCTTCGAGCGCACCCGGCGGGAGGCCCGCGCCGCCGCCCGCATCAGCCACCCCAACGTCATCGTCGTGCACGACGTGGTGGACGACGCCGGCCTGCCGTCCATCGTCATGGAGTACGTCCCCTCCGTGACGCTCGGCGACCTGGTCAAGGAGCACGGCCCGCTCGCCCCCGGCGAGGCCGCCCGCATCGGCCGCGGCATGATCGCCGCCCTCATCGCCGCCCACCGGGCCGGCGTGCTGCACCGCGACGTCAAACCCGGCAACGTGCTGCTCGGCCACCCCGCCGGCGGCCCGGCCGCCGGCGACACCGGTACCGGGCGCGTGCCGCTGGGCAGCCGCGTCGTGCTCACCGACTTCGGCATCGCCCAGTCCTCCGGCACCTCCACCCTCACCCGCACCGGCGAGATCATCGGCTCCATCGACTTCCTGTCGCCGGAGCGGCTGCGCGGCGCCCCGCCCGGCCCCGAGGCCGACCTGTGGTCGCTCGGCGCCACCCTCTACCAGGCCGTCGACGGCCGCTCGCCCTTCCGCCGCCCCACCCCGATCGAGACCGCCTACGCCATCGCCGAGGAGACCATCGAGCCGCCGCCCGGCGCGGGCGCGCTCACCGAGGTGATCGCCGGGCTGCTCGCCAAGGAGCCCGCCCGGCGGCTGTCCGCCGAGGAGGCGGAGCGGATGCTGCGCATACCCGCCGCCGAGCCGGACACCGCGTTCGTCCCGCGCACGGGGCTCACCCGGACCCTGGCGCCGCCCGCCGCCGGGCCCGCACAGCAGGTCGCGGCGGGCGCGCCCGCCGGGCCGCGCCCGCCCGCCGGGGCCCGGCCGCCGGCGTACACCGGTGGCGGGGCGCCGCCGCGCGGGCCCCAGCACGCGCCGCCGCCCGCGGCGCAGCAGCGCCGCCCGGGGCGCTGGATAGCCGCCGCCGTCGCGGTCGCCGTCGTGGCCGCGGGCGTCGCGGTGGCCGTCGACCGGGCCCACCGCTCCGACGCCGCGAGCCCCGACCCGTCCCCGAGCACGACGTCCACCGGCACGGCGGCCCCCACCAGCGACGCCCCGACGACGCAGCCGACGCCCACCACGCAGGCCCCCACCTACGAGCCGCCGCCCGTGCCCGAGGGCTACCACCTCGCCGCGCAGGCCAACCGCGGCTACAAGGTCCCCGTGCCCGACGGGTGGCACAAGAAGGTCTACGACGGCGGCGACCAGGTCAGCTACGTCGACCCGACCGACACCGTCGCCCTGAAGATCAGCGCCCTGGACTTCGCCGGGCTCGACCCGTACCAGCACTGGATCGACCTGGAGCCGCAGACCCGGGGGCAGGTCAGGGACTACCACCGCGAGCGGATGGAGCGGACGAGGACGGCGGACGGCCAGCCGGCCGCGCTGTGGCAGTTCACCTTCCGGGGCACGACGAGCGCCTTCCGCGCGCTCGACCTGGGCTTCGGCAAGCCCGGCGGCCGCGAGTACGCCATCTACCTCTCGGCGCCCAAGGCCCATTGGGGCGACTACAAGCAGGTGTTCGACAACGCCGTCGCGGGATTCCGGGAGACCGGCTGACGCGCCGGCACCGCCGTTCGCCGAACCACCGGGGCCCTTCCTGCGTATTGGCCTGCGAGTGCCCGCTTCGGGGATGATGGGGATTCACCCGTACGACCACAGAGGGAAGCCATGAGCGAGGTCGAAGGTACCGACGGACGTCTGCTCGCCGACCGGTACCGGCTCGACGGCGTGCTCGGCAAGGGCGGCATGGGCACGGTCTGGCGCGCGACCGACGAGACCCTGGGCCGCACCGTCGCCGTCAAGGAACTGCGCTTCCCCGGAAACGTCGACGAGGAGGAGAAGCGCCGCCTCGTCACGCGCACCCTGCGCGAGGCCAAGGCGACCGCGCGCATCCGCGGCACCGGCGCCATCACCGTCTACGACGTCGTCAAGGAGGACGACCGGCCGTGGATCGTGATGGAGTTGATCGAGGGCCGCTCGCTCTCCGACCGGATCCGCGACGACGGCCCGCTCACCCCGCGCCGCGCCGCCGAGGTCGGCCTCGTCGTCCTGGACGTGCTGTCCGCCGCCCACCGCGAGGGCATCCTGCACCGCGACGTCAAACCCTCCAACGTCCTCATCGCCGACGACTCCCGCGTCGTGCTCAGCGACTTCGGCATCGCCCAGATCGACGGCGACCCGTCCGTCACCTCCACCGGCATGCTCGTCGGCGCGCCCTCCTACATCTCGCCCGAACGCGCCCGCGGCCAGAAGCCCGGCCCGCCCGCCGACCTGTGGTCGCTCGGCGCGCTGCTCTTCGCCGCCGTCGAGGGCCACCCGCCCTACGACAAGGGGTCGGCCATCGCGACCCTCACCGCGGTGATGACCGAACCCGTGGGCCCGATGCCCCACGCCGGGCCGCTCGCCCGCGTCATCTCCGGGCTGCTCGAGAAGGATCCCGGCAAGCGGCTCGACGAGCACGCCGCCCGCGCGCTGCTCCAGGAGGTCGTCGACGCGCCGGAGCCGCCCGCGGACACCCCGCGCATATCCACCGGCGAGACACGCACCAGCGTGCTCCCGTCCGTTCCCGAGCCGCCCGCCGCCCCGGCCGGCACGCCCGCCGCGGCTTCGGAGCCCGCGCCCGCCTCCGCCGCCGCGCCCGACCTCGACCGGGCCCGCGAGGCGCTCGCCGCCGTCCGCCGGGCCGCCGCCAAGCCCAAGGCGAAGCCCGCCGCCCACCCCGCGGCCGCGCCCGGCGGCCCCGCCGGCGCGCGCCCGGCGCGCGCCCCGCTCACCGACGTCGTGCCGCGCCGCACGCTGTTCATCGTGGCCGTCGCCGTCCTCGCCGTGATCGCGGCGATCGTCGGCGTCCTGGCCGCCAACGCGGGCGGCGGCAGCGGCGACAGGAGCGGCGACGGTACGACGAAGGGCACCACGGGCACCACGCCCGGCACGGGCACGGACGGCAAGGACACCGCCCAGACGTCCGAGCCCGCCACGCCGCCCGGAGACGGCGGCCAGGGCGACGACCACGGCGGCAGGAACAAGGGCAAGGACAAGGGGAAGGGTGACGACGCGGCGATGGCCCCCGGCGTCGCCCCCGAGGGCTTCCAGCTCGTCACCGCCAACGGCGGCGCCGCCGTCGCCCTCCCGAACGGCTGGAAGCGCCTTCCGGACCGGGCGGGCTACCGCACCGGCACCTACTACAGCGGCCCGAACGGCGCGCGCCTGATGGTCGACTACACCACCTCGCCCAAGCCCAGCGCCCTCGCGGAGTGGCAGCGCAGCGCCGCCCACAACACCATCACCGGCTACCAGCAGATCGGCGTGCGGAGCGCGACGTACCGCACGTACGACACGGCGGACTGGGAGTACAAGCGCACGTCCGAGGGTAGGCAAGTGCACGTCCTGAACCGCGGGATGGTGGTCGACAAGCACCACGGCTACGCACTGCTCTTCACGACCCCCGTGGACGACTGGAACAGCACGGAGAACCGGCGGATGCGCGAGGTCGTGCTCGCCACTTTCAAACCGGCCGGATGAGTGCGGTACAGCACGTATGGTAAGGGTGCACGAACCGTCCGCAGCCGGATGAGGACCGGAAACGACCGGTTCGGGGCGCGGAAGGACCGCAGCCGGCCGGGCCGGGGAGGGGGCGCCGTGGACGAATACGCAGGGCGGGTGCTCGCCGACCGCTACCGGCTGCCCCGGCCGCCCGCCGACGAGTACGAACTCGTCGAGACGCGCGCCTTCGACACGTACAGCGGCCAGGAGGTCCTGGTCCGCCAGGTGCTGCTGCCCGAGGTCGTCGGCGACGACGACGGCTACGGCGGCCACGGCTTCGAGGACGGGCCCGGCGGGCTCGGCGAGAGCGCCCGGCGCGCCCTGGACGCCGCCCGCGCGGCCGCCGCCATCCCCGACCACCCGCGCCTGGTACAGGTCTTCGACATCTTCGTCGAAGGCGGCAGCCTGTGGATCGCGAGCGAACTGGTGTCCGGTCGGCCGCTCGCCGCGTTACTCGCCGAACGCCCCCTCGACGCCTACCGCGCCGCCGAGATCGCCGCCGACGTCCTCACCGCGCTGCGCGCGCTGCACGCCGACGGCTGGACCCACCGCAACGTCACCGCCAGCACCGTGCTCGTGTGCGACGACGGCCGCGCCATGCTCGGCGGCCTCGCCGCCGGCGCCGCGCAGGAGGCCCTGTGCGGCTACGACCCGCTCCCCGGGGACGGGCCCGAGCACGTCCCCGCCATGACCGGCCCCGCGGGCGAGGAGACGGAGGAGGGCGCCGACACGCCCGCCGGCTCCGCCGGTACCCCCGGGGCCGAGGCCTGGCACGGGCCGCGCTCCGCGCTGGAGGCCGAACGCGCGCGGCAGAACCGCATCACCGTCGTCGGCGCCGTCACCGAGCGCTGGGCGCCCGAACAGGCCCACGCCGTCCACGAGAAGTGGCAGCTCTCCCCGCCGGTCGGCCCGCCCGCCGACCTGTGGGCACTCGGCGCGCTCCTCTTCCGCTCCGTCCAGGGCCACCCGCCCTACCCCGAGGAGAACGCCGCCGAGCTCGTGCAGATGGTCTGCTCCGAGCCGCCCGCCTTCGCCGAGGAGTGCGGGGCGCTGCGCCCGCTCGTCGAATCGCTGCTGCGGCCCGATCCCGAGGAGCGCCCCGAAGCCGAGGAACTGGGCGGCTGGCTGCGCTCCCTCATCCGCTCCGCGCCCGAACCCGACCTCGGCGAGCACACCGTCTACGTACCCGCCGACCCCGCGAAGCTGCCCGTCAAACGCCGCAAGGGCGAGCTCGTCCGGCGCCGCCGCCGCGAGGCCGGCGAGGGCGGCGGACTCCAGCACCGCCGGCACGCCCGCGGCAAGCAGGCCAAAGCCGCGCGGCCGGTGCGGCCGCCGCGGCCGGCCCGCCGCGAGCGCGCTCCCCGCGCGGAGGAGGAGCACTTCCTGCACGAGCAGGTCGTCTCCTCCCGCCGGCCCGCCTCCGACGGCGCCGCCTCACCGCGCCGGCTCGGCCTGCGGCTGCTCGTCGTCCTGCTGGCGCTGCTCGTCGTCGCCGCGGTCGCGGTGGTGCTGCTCATGCCGCACCGCGACACCTCCTCCGACGGCTCGAACGGGGACCGCACGGTGCCGGCCCAGATGCCGGGGTCGCACTCCGGGTCCGGCACGGGCGGCACAGGCGGCACGGGCGGCGGGAAGACGCCGTCCGCGTCCCCCTCGCACTCCGCCGCCCCGCCGCCCTCCGCGCCGGCCACCACCCCCGCCCCGCCGCCCTCCGCGCCCCCCGACCTCGGGCCCGACTTCGCCCTCCGCGCCGACCCCGCCGGCTTCACCGTCGCCGTCCACACCGGCTGGCAGCGCGCCGGCAAGAACGGCAGGGGCCAGGTCCGCTACACCGGCAGCGACCTCACCATGACCGTCGTCCCCGGCCGCGACAAGGCCACCGGCGACGCGCAGGACCCGCTGGCCTACCAGCTCGTCGAGCCGGAACTCGCGGACTTCCGCGCCTCGTCGTGGTCGTCGGCCTCGGGGCTCCAGACCTTGACCGTCCACGGCCACTCCGCGGCCGAGGGCGAGTACACGTGGCGGGACGCCAACCAGCAGTCCGTCTACGCCCGGAACCTGGCGATCCAGATCGGCGGGCGCTACCACGTCGTGCTCGTGTACGGGCCGGACGCGCAACGGGCGGCTGTGCAGAGGGCTTTCGACAAGGTCGTCGAAACCTACACTGCGGGCTAGCGCCCCGCCGGGTGCCCGATCTCGCGCGGTGATGCCGGCGGGGGTCCCCGCGCCCCTTTCCGCGCTGCGAGGTGCCCCGTGCGGTGGCGGCCCGCCGTTCCGCGGGTGGGGATTGCCCGCGCCGTTCCCCGCGCCCCTGAGGGGGTGCGGCTTGGGGTGGGCGGTTTGCCTTTCTGCCGGTGGGGGCTGGTCGCGCGGTTCCTCGCGCCCCTGGGGGGTGCGGCTTGCGGTGGCGGTTCGCCGTTCTGCCGGTGGGGGCTGGTCGCGCCGTTCCTCGCGCCCCTGGGGGGTGCGGCTTGGGGTGGGGGTTCGCCGTTCTGCCGGTGGGGGCTGGTCGCGCCGTTCCCCGCGCCCCTGAGGGGGTGCCTCTTGGGGTGGGGGTTCGCCTTTCTGCCGGTGGGGGCTGGTCGCGCAGTTCCTCGCGCCCCTGGGGTCATCCGGCGGGGCATCGCGCTGTCCCTGCGGGGGTGGGGTCGGGTGCCACTCCGGGGGTACCTCCTCGGAATGCGCGTCTGACCTCTTTCGTGAGGTGGCGGGGAGGGGGTGCGCATTCCTGCGGGGGCACCCCCGGATCGTCCCCCTCCCGGGCCGTGTGGCGGCTGCCTGCCGGTGGGGGTGATGTCCTTGAGGGACTGCGGTTCGCCCCCGACGGCGATGCACCCCCACGAGAAGGCCGTCAGCCGACGTCGAATCCCGCACGGGTGGTGGGGGTGGGAGCACCCCGCGCCGCCAGGCGCGGGAAACCCCCGCGGCGGGCGAGCCGCCCACGCACCTCGGGCGGGCACCGTCCGGAGCGGCGCGCCGCCAGGCGCGGGAAACCCCCGCGGCGGGTTAGCCGCCCACGTACCGGCAATCGGCCACCCCCCGAAGCGGCGCCGCCAGGCGCGGGTACCCCGGCGGTGGGTCAGCCGCCTACGTATCGGCAACCGGGCACCGCCCGAAGTGGCGCCGTCAGGGGCGGGAGACCCCGGCGGCGGGGCAGCCGCCAACGTGTCGGCAACCGGCGGCACCGCCCGGGTGCGCGGGGGAAGCGGTAGGGTCCGGGGGTCATGGGGACGGAGCAGGTCGTCGCGGGGCGGTACCGGCTGGGGCCGCGGCTGGGACGCGGCGGAATGGGCACGGTCTGGGCCGCGACGGACGAGCTGCTCCACCGCGACGTGGCCGTCAAGGAGCTGCACCTCGCCGAGGGTGAGCCCTCGTTGGAGCGCGCGTTGCGCGAAGCGCGCGGGCTGGCCCGCATCCGGCATCCGAACGTCGTGGTGGTGTACGACGTGGTGGAGCAGGACGGCCGCCCGTGGATCGTGATGGAGCTGATCGACGGGCGTTCCCTCGCGGAGGTGCTGCGCGAGGACGGCCCGCTGCCGCCGCGTGAGGCGGCCCGGGTGGGGGCGGCGGTCGCGGGCGCGCTGCTGGCCGCGCACGCGCACGGCATCCAGCACCGGGACGTGAAGCCGGCGAACGTGCTGCTCGGCCGCGGCGGGCGGGTGGTGCTCACGGACTTCGGGATCGCCCGGGTGCCGGGGAGCGCCACGGTGAGCGAGTCCGGCGCCTTCGTGGGGTCGCCGGAGTACACCGCGCCGGAGCGGATGGAGGGGAAGGCGGCGGGGCCGGAGTCGGACCTGTGGTCGCTGGGGGCGCTGCTGTGCGCGGCGGTGGAGGGGCATTCGCCGTTCCGGGGCGATTCGATCGGCGAGATCGTGCACGCGGTGGCGTTCGCGGACATCCGCCCGCCGGTGGCGGTGGGGCCGCTGCTGCCGGTGGTGCGGGGGCTGCTGGAGCGGGATCCGGCGCGCCGGATGGCGGCCGCGGAGGTGCAGACGGTGCTGGTCGCTTTCGCGGAGGCGGGTGTCGAGCCGCCGACCCCGCCGACGGTGCCGCAGGTCCGCACGGGTGGTGGGCGCCGTCCGCGGCGGCGCCGGCTGCTGGCGGGGCTCGCGGCGGTGGTGCTGGTCGCGGTGGTGGCGGGCGGTACTGCCGCGTTGGTCGTCCTGCGTGACGGGGGACGCGGGGACCGCCGCGCCGCCACGGTGCCGCCGTCCACGACGGCGGCGGCGTCCACCACGGCTCCGGCACCTGTGACGACGTCCGTCGCCCCCGTGTCCGCCACGCCGACGCCGAGCCCGCTGCCGGAGGGCTTCCGCGAGATCACGGACAAGCACGGCTGGTCCGTCGCGCTCCCGGACGGCTGGGTCCGCGAGGAGGTTCCGCCGCGGGTCTACTACTGGTCCGCGGACCACGTCTTCCGTTTCGGGGAGCGCATACAGCCGCCGGGCAAGGGGTCGGCGTACGACGTGATGCACGGTCAGGACGTCGTGGCGCAGGGGCCGAAGGGCCCGTACAAGGGCTACCGGGACGGCGTGGTGACGCGGACGGAGCAGGGCGGCGCGGACGCGGCGCTGTGGGAGTTCACCTACGACGGCTTCCCCGGCGGCGGCGGGCCGCGGCGCACCTTCGACCTGTGCTGGGTGCAGGACGGGAAGATGTACGACGTCTGGCTCTCCGGCCCGCTGGACCGGACCGAGGAGACCAGGGCCGTCTTCGACACCGTCCGCCTGACGTTCAGGCCGTGACGGGGGCGCCGCGGCGCAGCGCGGCGATGCCCTCGTCGAGGGCGGCCTCCAGGTGGGCGGGGCTGCCGGTCGACATGAGGATCAGCACCCCGCCCTGGATCGCGGCGAGCAGCGCCGCCGCGACGCGCTCGGGGTCGATGCCGGGGTCCGTGAGGCGGGTGTCGCGCATGTGCGCGACGCCCTCGGCGAGGGCGGACTGCCAGTGCTGCATCAGCTCGGCGACGACCGCGCGGGCCGCGGGGGTGGAACGGCCCGCCTGGGAGACGGCGATGCTCAGCGGGCAGTCCTGGCCCTGCGCCCGGTAGTGGCCGACGACCTTGTCGCGCCAGGCCTGCCACGCCTCCCAGGAGGTGAGCGCGCCCAGTTCCGGCTGCTGGCCGGCGAGCACGCGGTCGGCCTCGTACCGGGCGACGGCGAGGAACAGCTCCTCCTTGCCGCCGGGGAAGTAGTGGAAGAGCTGGCTCTTGCTGGTGGAGGTGGCGGCGAGCACGTCGTCGAGCGTCACGGAGAAGACGCCCTGACGGCGGATCTCGGCGGCGGCTCCCTCCAGGATGCGCTCACGGGTGGCCGCGCCCCTGCTGGTGAGCGTCATGGGTCTCCTTCTAGGGGATCAGCAGCAGCTTGCCGGTGGTGCGGCGCGATTCCAGGTCGGTGTGCGCGGCCGCGGCGTCGGTGAGCGCGTACCGCCCGCCGACCCGTATCCGGATCTTCCCCTGCGCGAGCATGGCGAAGACCTCCGCGCTGCGCCGCCGCAGGGCCTCGGGGGTGCGCACGTGGTCCCGCACCGTCGGGTAGCTGAGCAGGATGCTGTTGGGCAGGTCCGTCACGGAGAAGGACGGTACGCCCATGAAGGGGCCGTAGTAGACGTGCACGCCGTGCGGGCGCAGGGCGAGCTGGGAGGAGCGGAACGTCGGGGTGCCGGCGCCGTCGTAGACGACGTCCGCGCCCTCGCCGCCGGCCAGCTCCCTGACCTGGTCCTCGAAGCCGCCGCCGGTGTGGACGAGGACGTGGTCGGCGCCGGCCTCCTTGGCGACGGCGGCCTTGTCCTCGCGGGAGACCAGGCCGATGACCGTGCCGCCGCGGGCCTTGACCATCTGGGTGAGCAGGCGCCCGACGCCGCCGGCCGCCGCGTGGACGACGGCGGTGTCCCCGGGGCGCACGGCGTAGGTCTCGGTCGTGAAGTGGCTGGCGGTCAGGCCCTGCATCATCACGGCGGCGGCGGTCTCGTCGTCCACGCCGTCCGGGACACGGACGAGGGACCTGACGGGGACCGCGGCCAGTTCGGCGTAGCTGCCGGGGTGGTAGTACCAGGCGACGCGGTCGCCGACGGCGAGGTCCCGGGGCCCGTCCGCCGCGGCCGCGCCCTCGCCGAGGGCGACGATCTCGCCCGCGCCCTCGACGCCGGGCAGGAAGGGCGGGGTCCAGCCGGGGCCGCCGACCTGCCGGGCGCCGACGTCCATGTAGTTGACGCCCGCCACGGTGACCCTGACCAGGGCCTCGCCGGGGCCGGGGACGGGATCGGGGAGGTCGGCGACGTCCATGACCTCGGGGCCGCCGTGCCGTTCGACGCGGATCGCGCGCATGGGTCTTTCCTTTCCGGAGGGCCGCGGGCGGCCCGCTGCGGGGACGTCTCCGACGGTAGGAAGCGAAAAATGGACCGGCAAGTCCAGTTCTGCCCCGGGCGCGGGGGGGCCGCGCCCAGGGTGTTACCGCCGGTAGAAATCGGCTACTCATGGGTAGCCACGCCGGGCGCCGCGTCGTAACCTCACCGGCATGACGGATTCGCCGCAGCCGACCCCCAGTCGCGACGACGCCCCCCCGGCCCCCGACGGCGGCAACCCGGTGCTGCCCCGCGGCGCCCGCGGCCCCGCGGACGTCGTCACGCCCGACCTCGTCGCCCGGCTCACCCGCGGCCTGCCCGGCGCCGGCCGCACGGTCAGCCACACCCCGCTCACCGGCGAGGAGCTGGCCTCCTTCCCCGAGGCCACGCCCGACGACGTCGCCGAGGCCTTCCGCCGGGCGCGCGCCGCCCAGCCGGGGTGGGCCGCCCTTCCGGCGCGCCGGAGGGCCGCGGTCCTGCTGCGCTTCCACGACCTCGTCCTCGCCCGGCAGGCCGAGGTGCTGGATCTCATCCAGGTCGAGACGGGCAAGGCCCGGCTGCACGCCCACGAGGAGGTGCAGGTCGTCGCGATGGCGGCGCGGCACTACGGGCGCAAGGCCCCGTCCTACCTCGCCCCCCGGCGGCACCAGGGCGCGATCCCGGCGCTGACCCGCACGGTCGAGCTGCGCCAGCCGCGCGGGGTCGTCGGGCAGATCTCGCCCTGGAACTACCCGCTGGAGCTGTCGGTCGGCGACGCGCTGCCCGCCCTCGCCGCGGGCAACGCGCTCGTCACCAAGCCGGACACCGAGACCGCGCTGACCGCCCTGTGGGCGCGCGAGCAGCTGGTCGAGGCGGGCCTGCCGGAGGGCGTGTGGCAGATCGTGGTCGGCGAGGGCCCGGTCGTCGGACCCGCCGTCGTCGACAACGCCGACTACGTGTCCTTCACCGGCTCCACCCGCACCGGCCGCGAGGTCGCCCGGCGCGCCGCCGCCCGGCTCGTCGGCGCGAGCCTGGAACTCGGCGGCAAGAACGCCCTGCTGGTGCTGCGCGACGCCGACCTCGACAAGGCCGCCGAGGGCGCGGTGCGCGCGTGCTTCGCCTCCGCGGGCCAGCTGTGCATCTCCATCGAGCGGCTGTACGTGGACGCCTCGGTGGCCGACGCCTTCCTGGAGCGCTTCACCGCCCGCACGAAGGCCCTGAAGCTCGGCACCGCGCTCGCGTACGGCGCGGGCATGGGCTCGCTCGTCGGCCCGGCGCAGCTCGACGTCGTCACACGGCACGTGGACGAGGCGCGCGAGAAGGGCGCCCGCGTCCTGGCCGGCGGCCGCGCCCGCCCGGACGCCGGGCCGTACGTCTACGAGCCGACGATCCTGGACGGTGTCGAGCCCCCGATGGCGGTGTGCACCGAGGAGACCTTCGGCCCGGTCGTGTCCGTCTACCGCTTCCGTGACGAGGACGAGGCGGTCGAGCGCGCCAACGCCACGCCCTACGGCCTCAACGCGAGCGTCTGGACCAGGGACGTCCGGCGCGGCGCCCGCATCGCCGCCCGGCTGCGTTCCGGCACGGTCAACGTCAACGAGGCCTACGCGGCCGCGTACGGCAGCGTGCGCGCGCCGATGGGCGGCATGAAGGACTCCGGGCTGGGCCGCCGGCACGGCTCGGAGGGCATCCTCAAGTACACCGAGGCGCAGACCGTCGCCACCCAGCGGCTGCTGCCGCTGGGTCCCGCCCTCGGCATGGACGACGAGAAGTACGCGGCTTTCCTGAGCCGTTCGCTGCGGTTGATGAAGACGCTCCGGATGCGCTGAGGAGGCGCTTGTGACAGCGGAAGGCGAGTCCCGCGCACCCCGCGCGGCGGACGACGGCTTCGACTACGACGTCATCGTGGTCGGCTCCGGCTTCGGCGGCTCGGTCGCCGCGCTGCGGCTGACGGAGAAGGGCTACACGGTCGGCGTCTTGGAGGCCGGCCGCCGCTTCGCCCGCGGGGAACTGCCCAAGAACTCCTGGGACCTGCGCAACTACCTGTGGGCGCCCGCGCTGGGCCTCTACGGCATCCAGCGCATCCACGTCCTCGGCAACGTCCTGGTCCTCGCGGGCGCGGGCGTCGGCGGCGGCTCCCTCAACTACGCCAACACCCTCTACGTGCCGCCCGCCGCCTTCTTCCAGGACCGCCAGTGGGGCGGCATCACCGACTGGCACCGCGAGCTGAAGCCGTACTACGACCAGGCCAGGCGCATGCTCGGGGTGCGGCTCAACCCCACCATGACGCCCTCCGACGAGCACCTGAAGGCCGCGGCCCAGGAGATGGGCGTCGGCGACACCTTCCACCTCGCCCCGGTCGGCGTCTTCTTCGGCGACGGCGACGACGCCGACGGCACCGCCGAAGCCGCCCCCGGCGAGGAGGTGCCCGACCCGTACTTCGGCGGCGCCGGGCCCGCCCGGCGCGCCTGCACCGAGTGCGGGGAGTGCATGACCGGCTGCCGGCACGGCGCGAAGAACACCCTCAACGAGAACTACCTGCACCTGGCCGAACGCGCGGGCGCGACCGTCCACCCCATGACCACGGTCGTGGAGCTCACCGAGGAAGCGGCCGGGGGCTACCGGGTCACGACCGTCCCCACCGACCGCCGCCGCAAGGGCCCCCGGACGACCCTGCGCGCCCGCCAGGTGGTCGTCGCCGCCGGGACGTACGGGACGCAGACGCTGCTGCACACCATGCGCGACACCGGCCGGCTGCCCGGGCTGTCGCCCCGGCTCGGCGAGCTGACGCGCACCAACTCCGAGGCCCTGGTGGGCGCGCAGACCTCGCCGCGGCGCTACCGGAAGAAGAACCCGGGCCGCACACCGGACTTCACCCGCGGGGTGGCGATCACCTCGTCGGTGCACCCCAACGACCACACCCACATCGAGCCGGTCCGCTACGGCCGCGGCTCCAACTCCATGGGCTCGTTCTCGATCCTGGCCGCGCCCTACCGCGGGAAGCTGCCGCGCTGGATGGAGTTCGTCGGCGCCAACCTGCGGCACCCGCTGCTGGCGATGCTGTCGCTGTCCAACCGGCGCTGGTCGGAGCGCACCATCATCGGCCTGGTCATGCAGACCAGCGACAACTCCCTCGCCACCTACCGCAAGAAGCGCGGGCCCGGCAAGGGCCTGCTGACCGCCCGGCAGGGCCACGGGGAACCCAACCCCGTGCACATCCCCGAGGGCGCGCGGGCCGCGAAGCTCCTCGCCGAGCAGATCAACGGCTTCCCCGGCAGCAACATCGGCGAGGCCGTCAACCGCCCGATGACCGCGCACTTCCTCGGCGGCTGCCCGATCGGCGAGGACGCCGAGCACGGCGTCATCGATCCTTACCACCGGCTGTACGGGCACCCGGGCATCCACGTCGTCGACGGCGCCGCCGTCTCGGCGAACCTCGGCGTCAACCCGTCGCTCACCATCACCGCGCAGGCCGAACGCGCGATGTCGCTGTGGCCCAACAAGGGCGAGCCGGACCCGCGGCCGGCGCAGGGCGAGCCCTACCGCGAGATCCCGGCGGTGCCACCGGCCGAGCCGGCGGTGCCGGACGGCGCCTTCGGCGCGCTGCGGCTTCCGCTGCTGCCCGTCCCCGTGGTGCCGCGGGCGCGCGGCAAGGGGGCGGGGGCCGCGGCCCCGGGGGGCGAGGAGGCTCCCGGAGGCGCCGCTGAGGGCACGGGGGACGCCTCTTCCCGGTGAAGCGCACCGAAGGCGCCTGTACGCACGGTAATGTGTGCGTTACGGTGCTCTCGGTGCAATTGCGGCGGCGACCGCCGCGGTGCGCACCGCCGGAGGTGCCGTCACAGGCGCCGTTCTCCGGCAGGTGCCGTCAGCAGGTGCCGCAGAGCGGCCGGTCCCGGGCGTCCCCGGAGCCGACCGCCTCTTTGGAGTTGTGACCGGGCTGCTGTCCCCTGCCGTCCGGTCACTCGCTGCCGGTGCGAGGTCCCACGGCGGCGCATCCCTGCGCCGCCTCATCGCACCGGCCACACCCCGCCCAGCTGCGTCTGGGCGGTGTCCACTTCCACGCGTGGTGTTCGGTGACCGCCCCTGGCTGGCACGGACACCACCTCCAACGAAGACGCCGCGGGGCGGTCACGTGCCGTTCGGGTGATGCCCCCGAAAGGGTCGCGCCCGCCGGCCGCGTTGTCCCGCGGCGGCCCGCCGCCTCACACGGTGCCCCGGCACAGCTCCAGCAGCGTCATCGCGACGGAGGTGCCGGGCCGGCCGAGCGCGTCGCCGTACGTGCGCAGGATCTCCATCTCGCGGGCCAGGTGCACGCGGCGCCCGCCGGAGCCGATCCGCGCCTGCTGGACGGCGCGCGACGCCGCCATGCGCTCCCCGACCAGCGCGATGATCCGCGCGTCCAGCTCGTCGATACGCGCCCGGTTCGCCGCGATCACCTCCTCGGGGGTGGTCGCGTCCTCGTGCCGTGGTGCGGTTGCGGTCATGGTCTGCTCCTCGGGTCCGGTGTGCGGTGGACTCCGGGTGCCGCGGTGGCCGTCCGGCCCGGGAAACGGAAGGCGCCCCGGGCGGTGAGCCCGGGGCGCCTGGAAGTCGCGGTGTCAGCGGCACACGCGACGCGACCATGGCAGCCGGCCGGGCCGGTTGCCATAGGTAAACGCGAAGGTGTGCGCGGTCATGGGGCCGAGTGTAGCGGCGGTAGAATCGGAGATCGACCCCCCTTCGCAGACCGCCGGAAGGCAGCACGTGGCACCAGCGACCCCCGCGACCTCCGAGACGACTCCCAGGACCGACGAACTGACGCCGGAGAACGACACGGTCCTCGTCGTCGACTTCGGGGCGCAGTACGCCCAGCTCATCGCCCGCCGGGTGCGCGAGGCCAGGGTCTACAGCGAGATCGTCCCGTCGACCATGCCGGTCGAGGAGATGCTCGCCAAGCGCCCCAAGGCCGTCATACTCTCCGGCGGCCCCTCCTCCGTCTACGAGCCGGGGGCCCCGACGCTGGACCGCGCGCTCTTCGAGGCCGGTGTGCCCGTCTTCGGTATGTGCTACGGCTTCCAGATCATGGCCACCACCCTGGGCGGCACGGTCGACAACACCGGCGCGCGCGAGTACGGGCGCACCGCGCTGAGCGTGTCCCGTCCCGGTTCGACGCTCTTCGAGGGCACCCCGGCCGAGCAGTCGGTGTGGATGTCGCACGGCGACGCGTGCTCGGCCGCGCCCGAGGGCTTCACCGTCACCGCCTCCACCGACCTGGTGCCGGTCGCGGCGTTCGAGAACGACGAGAAGCGGCTCTACGGCGTCCAGTACCACCCCGAGGTGCTGCACACCACGCACGGCCAGCAGATCCTGGAGCACTTCCTCTACCGCGGCGCGGGCCTGGCCCCCACGTGGACGGCCGAGAACGTCGTCGAGGAGCAGGTCGCCGCGATCCGCGCCCAGGTCGGCAGCAGCCGCGCCATCTGCGGCCTGTCCGGCGGTGTGGACTCCGCGGTCGCCGCGGCCCTCGTGCAGCGTGCCATCGGCAGCCAGCTGACGTGCGTCTACGTCGACCACGGGCTCATGCGCAAGGGCGAGACCGAGCAGGTGGAGAAGGACTTCGTCGCCGCCACGGGCGTGCAGCTGAAGGTCGTCGACGCCTCCGAGCGCTTCCTGAGCGCGCTCGCCGGGGTGTCCGACCCCGAGCAGAAGCGCAAGATCATCGGCCGGGAGTTCATCCGGGTCTTCGAGCAGGCGCAGGCCGAGATCGTCGCCGAGGCACCCGACGAGCACCCGGTGGAGTTCCTGGTGCAGGGCACCCTCTACCCGGACATCGTCGAGTCCGGCGGCGGCACGGGCACCGCGAACATCAAGTCGCACCACAACGTCGGCGGCCTGCCCGAGGACCTGGAGTTCCAGCTCGTCGAGCCGCTGCGGCAGCTGTTCAAGGACGAGGTCCGGATGGTCGGCCAGGAACTGGGCCTGCCCGAGGAGATCGTCCAGCGCCAGCCCTTCCCCGGCCCCGGCCTGGGCATCCGCATCGTCGGCGAGGTCACCCGCGAGCGCCTGGACCTGCTCCGCGAGGCCGACGCGATCGCCCGCGAGGAGCTGACCGCGGCCGGCCTGGACCGCGAGATCTGGCAGTGCCCCGTCGTCCTCCTGGCCGACGTCCGCTCCGTCGGTGTCCAGGGCGACGGCCGCACCTACGGCCACCCCGTCGTGCTGCGCCCCGTCTCCTCCGAGGACGCGATGACCGCCGACTGGTCGCGCCTGCCCTACGACGTCCTGGCCCGCATCTCCACCCGCATCACCAACGAGGTCCGCGACGTCAACCGCGTCGTGCTCGACATCACGAGCAAGCCCCCGGGCACCATCGAGTGGGAGTGACCTCCCGCACGTCCGGGATCCCGGCAGCCGCGCGGCTGCCGGGATCTTTTTCGTGGACGCGGTGAGACACAGCCGGCCGGTGTACGTATGACTGTCCGACGCCGGCGGGGTGGAAGGGACGCTTCCGCCACGGTGCCGGCGGCGTGAGAGGCGGAGGACGATGCGGGAGACGGTCGAGAAGTGGCGGGCGGTCGCCGGGCGGTACGCGCTGCTGCCGCTGCGGGTGTTCCTCGGGGTGACGTTCGTCTACGCCGGACTGGACAAGCTGACCAGCGACAGCTTCTTCACCGACAGCGCCGGCGGTTCGCTGCTGCAGATCCTGCACGCCTCGCACGACAGCGCCGCGATCCCCGGCCTGGTGGACCTCGCGCTCAGGGCACCGCACGGCTTCGGGTACGCCATCGCGCTCGGCGAGATCGCGGTCGGACTCGGAACGCTGGCGGGCCTGTTCGGGCGGGTCGCCGCCGCGGGCGGCGCGCTTCTCTCGCTGAGCCTGTGGCTCACCGTGAGCTGGTCCACCACGCCCTACTACTACGGCAACGACCTCGCCTACCTGATGGCCTGGCTGCCGCTGGTGCTCGCCGGGACGCCCCTGGTCTCGGTCGACCGGCTGCTCGCCGTGCGCCGGGGGCGCACGGCGGACGCGCCGGACGGGCCGGACGCGCCCGGGGTCACACGCGCCTCCGGCGCCGGCGGGCCCGTACGGTCCGCACCGCCTGCGTGAGCACGCCGGTGGCGGCGGCCAGCACCAGGCCGCCGCCCGCCAGCCGTGCGGCGGTGTGCCAGCCCAGGTGCCACACCCCGCCCGCGTCCAGCAGGAAGAACACCGACAGGGTGCAGAGCACCAGGCCCGTCACCAGGGCCGCGGGTTCGAACCGGTGCCGTCTCACCTGACCACCTTCAGCTGTCCCACGCCCACCTCGACGTGGAGGTCGACCGTTCCGTGTGCGGGGACGCCCGCCGCCGGGCGCAGCGTCACCGTGCCGTGCTTGCCCGACTGGATGCGCACCCCGTGGTTGGCCCGGCCCGGCAGGACCAGCTCGGCCACACCCAGGTCGTAGTCCAGCACCACCGTCGCGTCCTTCGGCAGGTGCACCTCCGCCCGGCCCGCGCCCACCGTGACGTGCGAGGCCACCGTGGTGCCCGCGGGCAGCGCCAGGCCCGACAGGTCCAGCAGCCCGCGGCCGGTGCCGCGCTCGTACAGCGGCCGTACGTGGGCGGCGTCCGCCGGGCGCCAGACCGTGGTGCCGACGCCGGGGCCGCCCGCGGTGGGCAGCGCCGTCACGCCGACGAGCGCGGCCAGCGTCAGCACGGAGAAGAAGACCGTGCCTTCGCGGGCCCGCCCCGCGAAGGACGCCACCAGGAACGCCGTGCCCAGCACGCCGAGCGCCGACGCAAGGCCGATCTCCGCGCTGACGGCCGCGGGCTGGTAGGGCCAGGACGCGCCCGCGCCGACGCCCAGGGCCGTCACCGTCAGCAGGAAGACCGCGAGCGAGAAGGGCCACGAGCGGTCCGCCGCCCGCACCGCCTTCTTGCGGTCCCGCCACGCCTGCCGGTCCTCGTCGCCGTACGGCCCGTCGTCCGGACCCCACAAATACCGCGGCAGCTCCTTCGACAGCGGGTCCCGCCACCACGAGGGCCGGCCCGGCTCGGGCGGCGGCGCCACCGCGGGCGGTGCCTCCCCCACCACCGCCGGGGACACCGGCGGGGCGGGCGACTGGCGGCGCTGCGACCAGTACACCGCGCCCGCGGTCGCGAAGAGCAGCACGAGCGAGAAGGCCTGGTTGGTGGCGTTGCCGAGCATCGAGGCGTAGAGGCCGCAGCCGACGAGCGTCATGAGCACGGCCGTGAGCGGCGCGCCCTCGATCCGCCCCGACATCAGCCGGTGCGCCTCGCTCTGCTCCTCGTCCTCCTGCGGGATGACGAGCCAGCCCATCCCGTACACGATCAGGCCGATGCCGCCGGTGAGCGCGAGCACCGCCAGGACGATCCGGAAGATCACCGGATCCAGCCCGAAGTACCGCCCGGCCCCGTCGCACACCCCCGCGACCACCCGGCGCTCCCGGCTGCGCGTGATGCGCGGGCGGGCGGGGCGGTCGCCCCGCTCGCCGCCCTCCGCGGCACGGGCCGCGCCGCTGTCCGCGCCGCCGGGACCGTCCGCGCGGGTGCCGCCGTGCCCGGCGCCCTCCGCGGGGGGCCGCTCCTCCTGCGCCGGGGCGCGGGTCGCACCCGCGTGCGGGGCGGCGGGGGATGGGGGCCAGGGCCCGGCGGGGGGCTCGTCGGTCGGCTCGTCCGTCATAGCCACCATGGTGGCCGCTCGCGGTGCGCCCCGGCACCCGGCCCGACCCTGGTAGGACCCTGATCCGACCCTGGGGGGCTCCCCGGGGCCGCCCCCGGCGGCTTCCGGCGACCCTTGGGGGGTCAACCCTGATGCCCGGCGGGGGCCGGACGTGTGACGATCGGGGGTATGTCAGCGAGCAGCGCCCCGGCCGGGGCGCACACCGGACCGCCGGGCGGCGCCGCGCGCGCCGCGGGCGGCACCGGCGGATCCGCCGGTACGGGCGGCGGCGCCCGTCCGGGTACGGGCGCCCGTAACGGCGCGGGTGCCGGGCCCACGGGCGCGTCGTTCCTCAACCCGCCCGACCCCGCCGGCGGCCCGCGCCGCCTCTACCGCAGCTCCGAGGGGCGCTGGGTCGGAGGCGTCGCGCGCGGGCTGGCCGGGCACCTCGGGCTGCCGGTGCTGTGGGTCCGCGTGCTCTTCCTGACGCTCGCCTCCTTCAACGGCATCGGCGTGCTGCTCTACGCCGTCTTCTGGTTCTTCGTCCCGCTCGGTGTCGGCGGCGTCGCGGAGGCCAAGGAGCCGCGCGACGCCCGCTCGTGGCTGGCCGGCCGCCGTCCCGACAAGGGCCAGGTCATCGCGCTGGTCGCGCTCGCCGTGGGCACGGTCGTCCTGATCGACAACCTCAACCTGGGCGTCGCCAACCGCGCGGTGTGGCCGCTGCTGGTCATCGGCCTGGGCGCCGCGCTGGTGTGGCGGCAGGCGGACAACGCGCGCAAGGCCCGCTGGGTCGAGATGAGCCAGGGCAAGCGCTTCTGGCCGCTGGTGCGGGCGGCGGGCGGTATCGCCCTGGTCGTCGCGGGGGTGACCGGCTTCATCGTGGTGCGCGGCTCCGGCAGCCACCTCGGCGCGATCCTCCAGGCCGCGCTCGCCGTGCTGGTGGGTGTCGCGCTGATCGCGGGCCCCTACCTGGTGCGGATCACGCAGGACCTGTCGGCGGAGCGGCTGGCCCGTATCCGCGCGCAGGAACGCGCCGAGGTCGCCGCGCACGTCCACGACTCGGTGCTGCACACGCTGACGCTGATCCAGCGCAACGCCGACGACCCGCGCGAGGTCTCGCGGCTGGCCCGTGCGCAGGAGCGCGAGCTGCGCGCGTGGCTCTACCGTCCCGAGGGCACCGGCCGCGACGACGAGCCCACGACGCTCGCGGACGCCGTGCGCGCGGCCGCGGCCGAGGTGGAGGACGCGCACGGGGTGCCGGTCGAGGTGGTGTGCGTCGGCGACTGCCCGCTCGACGACCGCCTCGTCGCGACGATGCAGGCCGCGCGCGAGGCCATGGTCAACGCGGCCAAGTACGGTGGCGGCGGGGCCGTGCAGGTATACGCCGAGGTCGAGGACGGCAAGGTCTTCGTGTCGGTGCGCGACCACGGGCCGGGCTTCGACATCGACGCGGTGCCGGAGGACCGGATGGGCGTCAGGGAATCGATCATCGGCCGGATGCGGCGCAACGGCGGCGAGGCGCGGCTGCGCCCCGCCCCGGGCGGCGGCACGGAAGTCGAACTGGAGATGGAGAGGGCCACGACATGACGGACACCGAGAGCGGCGGCCACCGCCACGTGCGGGTGGTGCTGGTGGACGACCACCGGATGTTCCGCACCGGCGTGCAGGCGGAGATCGGGGCGACCGCCGAGACGGGCGTGGAGGTCGTCGGCGAGGCGGCCGACGTCGACCAGGCGGTCTCCGTCGTCACCGCGACCCGCCCGGAGGTCGTCCTGCTCGACGTCCACCTCCCCGGCGGCGGCGGTGTCGAGGTGCTGCGCCGCTGCGCGACCCTCGCGGCCGACCCCGAGCAGCCCGTGCGCTTCCTCGCCCTGTCCGTGTCGGACGCGGCCGAGGACGTCATCGGCGTCATCCGCGGCGGCGCGCGCGGCTACGTCACCAAGACCATCACCGGCCCCGACCTGGTGGACTCCATCTTCCGGGTGCGCGACGGGGACGCCGTCTTCTCCCCGCGGCTGGCCGGCTTCGTCCTTGACGCCTTCGCCTCCACCGACGCCCCGCCCGTCGACGAGGACCTCGACCGCCTCACCCAGCGCGAGCGCGAGGTCCTGCGCCTCATCGCCCGCGGCTACGCGTACAAGGAGATCGCGAAGCAGCTCTTCATCTCGGTGAAGACGGTCGAGTCCCATGTCTCCGCGGTGCTGCGCAAGCTCCAGCTCTCCAACCGCCACGAGCTCACCCGCTGGGCGACGGCCCGCCGGCTGGTGTGACGGCGGGGTCCGGCGCCGCCTCCGCCGCGGCGCCGGCCCGCCCCCGTCCCGCCCCCGGCTACAGGCCGGAGCCGCCCGTCGCGTCGATGACGCGGCCGGTGACCCAGCGGGCGTCGTCGGAGGCGAGGAAGGCGACCACGTCCGCGACGTCCTCGGGCTCGCCGACGCGGCCGAGGGCGGACAGGGCGGCGGCCTCGGCCTCCGCCTCCGGATTGCCCTGGAGCCAGGACGCGTTGATGTCGGTGTGGATGATGCCGGGGGCCACCGAGTTGGCGGTGATGCCGCGCGGGCCCAGCTCCTTCGCGAGGTTGAGGGTGAAGGTGTCGAGGGCGCCCTTGGTGGACGCGTAGGCGATGATGCGCGGCAGGGCGATGCGGGCGGCGCCGCTGGAGACGTTGACGATCCTGCCCCCGTCGCGCAGGCGCGCCAGGCCCTCCTTGACGATGAAGAAGGGCGCCCGGACGTTCACCGCGTAGACGGTGTCGAAGGTCTCCTCGTCGATGCCGGCCAGCTCGCTGTCGTAGCCGACGCCCGCGTTGTTGACGATGATGTCGACCACCGGCCGGTCCTCGTACGCGCGTACGCCCTCGTCGAACGCCGCCCAGAGCCGGGCCGCGTCGCCGTGCGAGCCCAGCTCCGCGTGCACCGCGAACGCCCGGCCGCCGTCCTTGGTGATGCGCCCGACCACCTCGCGCGCCGCCGCCTCGTCACGCGCGTAGCCGACCGCGACGGTCGCGCCGTCCCGGCCGAGCCGCTCCGCCACGGCCCGGCCGATTCCCCTGCTGCCACCCGTGACCAGCGCGACCTTGCCCGCGAGCCTGCCCTCGACTGCGTTCGTACCCATGGCTGTTCCACCCTTCCTTCGGTGCCCCGGTATTTGTTGAGCGATGACTCAACAAATCGACGACGCCGACGCTAGCACGCTTTTTGAGCGAACGCTCTAGAATGGTCGGTGTGAGCGAGACGACACCCCCCAGGCGCGGACGCCCCCGCGCCTTCGACCGTGACGAGGCCCTCGCCGCCGCGACCCGACTGTTCTGGGAGCGCGGCTACGAGGCCACGTCGATCGGCGATCTGACCCAGGCCATGGGCATCAGGCCCGGCAGCCTCTACGCCGCCTTCGGTGACAAGAAGTCGCTCTTCCGCGAAGTCGTCCGCGTCTACGGCAGCACCCCCAACGGCGCCTTCCTCGGCCGCGCACTCACCGAGGAGCCCACCGCGCGCGGCGCCGTCGCCCGCATGCTGAGCGAGGCGGCCGCGAACTACGCCTGCCCCGACCATCCCGGCGGCTGCCTGACGATCAGCGCCGCCACCAACGTCAGCCCGCAGGACGCCGAGATCCAGGACTTCCTGTGCGGCCTGCGCGCCGCGAACATCGACGCCTTCGAGGCCCGGCTGCGTACCGCCGAGCAGGCCGGCGAGCTGCCCCCCGGGACCGGCGCGCGGCCGCTCGCCGCCTACTTCGCCGCCGTCCTCCAGGGCATGTCGCAGCGCGCCCGCGACGGCGCCACCCCGCAGGAGCTGGCGGCCACGGCCGAACTGGCCCTCGCCGCCTGGCCGGAGCCCGCGCCCCCGCCGAAGGAGGACGCCCCGGGAGGGGGTTGAGCTGCGGTCGGCGGGTTAATGCCCTGGACACCGAGCGGCCAATTTTGGCACGGTGGACCGCGGCCGGCCGCGACCCCGGACGGGACCCACGACGGCGCCGGCCCACCCCTTCCGCCTCCCGGAGGTACCGCTGTGCCCGTTCCCCGTCTCGCCCCCGAGGTCGCCGCGTACTACGCCGCGCAGAGCCCCACGTCCGACCCCGGGGCGTACACCGGGCTCCTCGCGGACCTGCCACGGGACGCCGGCGCGCTCGCCCGGGTCGTGCGCGGGCTGATGATCCACCGGGTCGAGGGCGGGCAGTGGGACATCCCGATCGCGGACGACCGGATGCGCGACGACGCCGAGACGCGCTACATCGACGACATCCTCGCCCTCGTCGCCGCCCGCGACCCCGCCCCGCTGACCACCCCGCGCGCGTGGTCCGACCGCTTCGTCGGGATCTGCCGGGACTTCACGCTGCTGCACGTCGCGCTGCTGCGCCACGTCGGCATACCCGCCCGGCTGCGCTCCGGCTTCGCCACGTACTTCTCCGACGAGGGCTTCCACTGGGACCACGTCGCCACCGAGTACTGGGACGACGAGCGGGGCTGGCTGCTCGCCGACGCGCAGATCGCCGACCCCGGGCGCTACCCGTACGGCTTCGACCCGGTGGACGTCCCGCGCGACCGCTTCCTCGTCGCCGGGCAGGCCTGGCAGGCGATCCGCGCGGGCGACGCCGACCCGCTGCGCTTCGGCCTCGACCTGGAGGACACCCCGATGCTGGGCAAGCGCTTCGTGGCGGGCAACATCCGCTACGACCTCTCGGCGCTCAACAAGGTCGAGACCCTGCTGTGGGACGTGTGGGGTGAGGGATCGCAGGTCACTCCCGAGACCTTCATGGACGAGGAGCTGTCCGAGGAGACCTGCGTCCTCTACGACCACGCCGCCGCCGTGACGGCGGGCCCCGACCCGGACTTCGCCGCCGTCCGCGAGCTCTTCACCACCGACGACCGCCTCCGCACCCCGCGGACGCTGCGCTCCCTCGCCCCGCTGCGCGGCCCGGCGACGGTCACCCTGCGCTGAACGGGGACGGTACGGGGAGGGGCGGAGAGAGGGATCAGCTCGGGCGGACCGCGCCCGCGAAGGGCATCTCGCTGATCGGCGCGATCCGCACCGTCGAGCCGGGGTGCGGGGCGTGGATCATCTTCCCGGCGCCGATGTAGATACCGACATGGCTCACACCCGAGTAGAAGAAGACCAGGTCACCGGGCTGGAGCCGGCCGCGCGGCACACGCGTGCCGGCATTGATCTGGGTGTAGGTGGTGCGCGGCAGCGTCACACCCGCCGCCTTCCACGCCGCCTGCGTCAGCCCCGAGCAGTCGTACGCGCGCGGGCCCGTCGCACCCCACACGTACGGCAGGCCGAGCGCCCGGAAGGCGAACGCCACGGCCCTGGCGGCGCGCGGGGAGGGGGCCGCGACCGCGGGGAGCGACGGGCGGCCGTCGCCACGCGAGGCGGCGGGGGCGCCGGAGGACTCCGCCGCGGGACCGTCGTCCGCGGTGAGGGCCGTGCGCTGGGCGGCCGTCAGCCCGGCCAGCAGCGCCTGGGCGGCGGCGAGCTTGCGAGCGACGGTGTGGCGGTGGTCGGCGACGGCGGCCTGCGCGGTGCGCAGCGCCGCGAGCCTGCCGGTGGCCTGCGCGCGGGTGCCGGCGATGTCGCGCTGCTGGGCGGCGAGCTGGTGCAGCGTCACGGACTGCACGCCGCCGGCCTGGGCGAGGAAGGCGGCGCGCTCCAGGTAGGTGCCGGGCGAGGAGCTGAGCGCGAGCTGCAGCAGCGGGTCGATCCCGCCGGTGCGGTACTGGGCGGCGGCGAGACTGCCGAGCGCGTCCCGCGTGGTGTTGAGCGCGGCGGTCTTGCGGGCCAGCTCGTCCTGGAGGGCGGTGACCGCGGCGTTCGCGCTGTCGGCCCGCTCCTTGGCGCCGTCGTAGTCCTGTGTGGCCTGCTCCGCCTGCTGGTAGAGGGCCGCGACCTGGGCGCGTACCTGGTCGGGGGTGAGCCGGGGCTCGGCGTGGGCGGTCTCGCCGAGCAGCGAGACGGAGGCGGCCGAGGCGAGGGCGAGGGTGACGCCGACCCGCTTCGTGGCCGAGGCGGGGCCGCCGGCCGACGGGGGGCGTCTGCGGTGCGCGCCCGGGCCGTCGGGACTGCCGGTGGGACTGCCGGCGGGACTGTGGGAGGCCATCGCGGCCGTCACTCCTTCCAGGGGACGGCCCGGCGGCGCCTGCACGGGGGAGCAGGGCGCCGCCGGGCCTTCGGCGGGGGTGGCCGATGCCGTCCACGAACCGGGACGGCAGTGGGTTGTCGGCCACCTGAGGAGCGACGCTAGACCCGCCGGGGGCGGAAAAGGGGCGCACTGACCGGGACTGACCTCATCCGGTCGGCCCTGCCCGCTTTCGACCGCTGTTCGACGGGTGATGTGCCCGGGTCCGCCCGCAGCCTGACCGGACGACCCGGAAGGACAGCGCGCGGACCCCGGGACCGCCCGGACGCGTCAGGCGACCCGGCGCGCGGTCGAGAAGGGCATCCAGCTCATCGGGGCGACCTCGACGACCGCGCCGGTGTGCGGGGAGTGCACGATCTGGCCGTTGCCGAGGTAGATGCCGACGTGCGAGTTGCCGGAGTAGAAGAAGACCAGGTCGCCGGGCCGCAGATCGGACTTGGAGACGGCCACCCCGTCGTGGACCTGGTCCTGGGTGGTGCGCCCGAGCGTCACGCCCGCCGCGCGGAAGGCGGCCTGCGTGAGCCCGGAGCAGTCGTACGAGCCGGGGCCCGTGGCGCCGCGCACGTACGGCTTGCCGCGCTGCGCCAGCGCGAACTGGATGGCGGCGGCGGCGCGGCCGCTCGCGGGCCCGGAGTACGTGTAGTCGGACTTCGACGACGTGCCCTTGTGGATGTTCGCGACCTGGGCGCGCTGCTGCGCGGTGAGGCTGTTGAGCAGCTTCTGCGCCGCGGCGAGCTTGTCCTCCATCGTCTTCTTCTGCGTCGCGAGCTGCTGCTGCGCGGCGGTGAGCCGGGTGAGGCTCGCCGTGGCCTGCGCCCGCTTGATGGAGGCCTGCTCCTGCTGGATCCGGAAGTTCTTCAGCGCCGCGGTCTGGCTCGCCGACAGCTGGCTGAGCGTGTGCGACTGGTCCAGGAAACCGGCCGGGTCGCTGGACAGCAGCAGCTGGACGGTCGGGTCGATGCCGCCGTCGCGGTACTGGGCGCTCGCGAACTGGCCCAGCAGCCGCCGGGTGGCGTTCATCTGCTCGGTCTTCCTGGCGACCTCGGACAGCAGCGTGTTGGTCTTGTCGCGCTGCGCCTTGGTGTTCTCCACCGCCTGGTTGTACGCCTCCGTCGCCACCTCGGCCTGCTCGTTGAGGGTGTCGACCTGCTTCTTGACCTCCGCGACGGAGGGCTTGGGCTTGGCGGGCGCGGCGCTGGCGCTCTCGCTGAGCAGGGTGACGGAGGCGAGGGCCGCTGCGGTGACCCCGACCGCCGCGCGCGGGGCGGTGATGGCCAGCCGGCTCTGACGCGGCTTGCGGTGCGACGCCACGAAGGCGACTCCTTCCGTGAACCGCCGACCGGGTTAGCTGACGGGTTCGGGCCGGGAAGGTTGGCCCTACGGTCCGGCGCCTCGCGGCACCGTGTCCGATTCACCCCAACTGTGCTTGGTGGGTCCCCGGTTCCGGCCTGGGCCGGATTGAGCGGAGGCGCCGCGCAGCCGGTACGTCACCGGCGGGAAACGCGTCGCCTAGCGGGCTACGGTAGTTCAAACTCTCCCGTCTCTGGGAAGTTTGGATCGAAACGTGACCGAAATCGCTTTGTGATCTTACGGTTGGTGACCCCTCACCCGGGGCGTCAGTACGGGCGGACCACTCCGTAGATCGGCATCTCCGTGATCGGCGCGATCTTCACGACCGTGCCGGTGTGCGGCGCGTGGATCATGTTGCCGCCGCCGATGTAGATACCGACGTGGCTGTGGTCGCTGTAGAAGAAGACCAGATCGCCCGGCTGCATGTCGGACTGCGACACCCGGGTGCCGACGTTGACCTGGTCGCCCGTGGTGCGCGGCAGCGTCACGCCCGCCGCCTTGTACGCCGCCTGCGTGAGCCCCGAGCAGTCCCACGAGCCGGGGCCCGTCGCGCCCCACACGTACGGCTCGCCTATCTGGTCGCGGGCGAAGGCGATGGCCTTGTCGGCGATCGAGGTGTTCGCGGCGGAGGCCGAGGTGGTGGAGCCGGCCTGCTGGGCCTGCTGGGCCGCCGCGGCCTTCCTCGCCTGCTCCTGCTTCGCGATCTCGGCCGCCTTCTTCGCGGCCTCCTGCTCCTTCTTCTTCTCCAGGGCCGCGAGCCGCGCCTTCTCCTGCGCGGTGAGGCTGTTGAGGAGCTTCTGCGCGGCGCCCAGCTTCTTCTGCACGTCGGCCTTGGCGGACTTCAGCTGCGTCTGCTTGCTGGTGAGCGTCTGCAGCGCCTGCGCGGCCTCGATGCGCTTCTGCGTCGCGTCGGCCTGCTGCGCCCGGAAGTCCTCGACGGCGGCCTTCTGCCGCTTGCCGAGCAGGTCGGTCAGGTGCCGCGCGTCCAGCAGGTCCTGCGGGCTGGCCGCCAGCAGGTAGTTGGCGGTCGTGTCGTCGCCGCCGCTGCGGTACTGCGCGGCGGCGTAGATGCCCAGTTGCCGGCGGGAGTCGTTGAGGACCTGCGTCTTCCGGGCGGCCTGCGCCAGCAGCGTGTTGACCTTCGCGTTCTGCTGGCCGGTGGCCTCCTTGACCGCGTTGTAGTTCTCCGTGGCCACCTCCGCGTCGTGCTGGAGGGCGTCCACCTTCGCCTGGACCTCGGCGATGGAGGGCTGGGCGGACGGGGCCCCGGGCGCGGCGCTCGCCGCCTCCGCGAAGATGGTCATCGTGGCCAGCGCGGCCGTCGTCAGCCCCACGGCCGTGCGCGGCCCCGGGGTGCTGAGTAGCGCGGTGCGGGACCTGCGGTGTGTCGCCATACCCGACGGACTCCTTTCGGACGCTGCCTGGTGCGGCACCGTAACCAAAGGCCGGAGCCAGGGGAAGGCCGGTGTCCGGTTGGCCCCGATACCTTTTCGTAATCAATTGCTGTTCTCACTGAGTGTGATTCGCGAGCTACGGGGAAAGAGGGGCCGAACCGGACGCCGCTGTCGGTGCGGGCGCCTAGACTCGGGAGGCGATGAGCAGCCTCTTTGACGACGACTTTCTCTCCGGCCTCCAGTCCGGTCTGCACGTGGCACCCGAGCCCGCGGACCCGGACGCCCCGCCGCCCCCGGAGGACCCGGAGTTCGGCGGCGGTGCCCCCGCAGGCGGGCGCGATGCGTACTACCGCAACGGCGCCCCCCGCCCCGCCACCGACCCGGCGCAGCTCCTCGAAGGGCTGAACGAGCAGCAGCGCGCCGCCGTCGAGCACACCGGCGGGCCGCTGCTCATCGTCGCCGGCGCCGGCTCCGGCAAGACCCGGGTGCTCACCCACCGCATCGCGTACCTGCTCGCCGCCCGGGACGTCCACCCCGGCTCGGTCCTCGCGATCACCTTCACCAACAAGGCCGCGGGCGAGATGAAGGAGCGCGTCGAGGAGCTGGTGGGCCCGCGCGCCAAGGCGATGTGGGTGTCCACCTTCCACAGCGCGTGCGTGCGCATCCTGCGCCGCGAGTCCAAGGTGCTCGGCTTCACGTCGTCCTTCTCCATCTACGACGCCGCCGACTCCAAGCGCCTGATGGCCCTGGTCTGCCGCGACCTGGACCTGGACCCGAAGCAGTTCCCGCCGAAGTCCTTCAGCGCGAAGATCTCCAACCTCAAGAACGAGCTGATCGACGAGGAGACCTTCGCCGCACAGGCCGACGGGGGTTCCTCCCAGGGCGCGGGCTTCGAGAGGAAGCTCGCCGAGGCCTACGCGCTCTACCAGGCCCGGCTGCGCGAGGCCAACGCCCTGGACTTTGACGACATCATCATGACGACGGTCAACCTGCTCCAGGCCTTCCCGGACGTCGCCGAGCACTACCGGCGGCGCTTCCGGCACGTCCTCGTCGACGAGTACCAGGACACCAACCACGCGCAGTACACGCTGGTGCGCGAGCTGGTCGGGACGGGCGAGGACGCGGGGGAGCTGTGCGTCGTCGGTGACGCCGACCAGTCGATCTACGCCTTCCGCGGCGCCACCATCCGCAACATCCTCCAGTTCGAGGAGGACTACCCGCAGGCCCGCACGATCCTGCTGGAGCAGAACTACCGCTCCACGCAGACGATCCTGTCCGCCGCCAACGCCGTCATCGAGCGCAACGCCGGACGCCGCGCCAAGAACCTGTGGACACAGGCCGGCGACGGCCCCGTCATCACCGGCTACACCGCCGACCAGGAGCACGACGAGGCGCAGTTCGTCGCCGACGAGATAGACCGCCTCACCGACGCCGGCGACGCCCGCCCCGGTGACGTCGCCGTCTTCTACCGCACCAACGCGCAGTCCCGCGTCTTCGAAGAGGTCTTCATCCGCGTCGGCCTGCCGTACAAGGTCGTCGGCGGCGTGCGCTTCTACGAGCGGCGCGAGGTCCGGGACGTGCTTGCGTACCTACGCGTCCTCGCCAACCCCGAGGACGGCGTCCCGCTGCGGCGGATCCTCAACGTGCCCAAGCGCGGCATCGGCGAGCGCGCCGAGGCGATGATCGAGGCGCTGGCGCTGCGCGAGAAGATCTCCTTCGCGGCGGCGCTGCGCCGGGTCGACGAGGCGTACGGCATGGCGGCGCGCTCCGCCAACGCGGTCAAGCGCTTCACGACGCTCATGGACGAACTGCGCACCGTCGTCGAGTCCGGTGCGGGCCCCGCCGTGGTCCTGGAGGCGGTGCTGGAGCGCACGGGGTACCTCGCCGAACTCCAGGCGTCCACCGACCCGCAGGACGAGACCCGGGTGGAGAACCTCCAGGAGCTGGCCGCGGTCGCGCTGGAGTTCGAGCAGGAGCGCGGCGAGGAGGAGCCCGGCTCGCTGTCGGAGTTCCTGGAGCGCGTCGCGCTCGTCGCCGACTCCGACCAGATCCCGGACGACGACGAATCCGGCGGCGTCATCACCCTCATGACGCTGCACACGGCCAAGGGCCTGGAATTCCCGGTCGTCTTCCTGACCGGCATGGAGGACGGCGTCTTCCCGCACATGCGGGCGCTGGGCCAGGTCAAGGAACTGGAGGAGGAGCGCCGGCTCGCGTACGTCGGCATCACGCGCGCCCGCGAGCGGCTCTACCTGACCCGGTCGATGATGCGCAGCGCCTGGGGCCAGCCCGCGTACAACCCGCCGTCGCGTTTCCTGGAGGAGATCCCGGACAGCCTCATCCAGTGGCGGCGCACCGGCTCCGACGCGAAGGGCCCCGGCTTCGGCGGCCCGGCCTCCAAAGCGGCCGCGTCCCTGTCCTCGACCCTCGGTGCCGGTACGGGCGCGGGGCGGCGCGGCGCGGGCGGCTTCGCGACCCGGCGCGGGGCGGCCGACCGCCCGGTCATCTCGCTCGCGGTCGGCGACCGCGTCACGCACGACCAGTTCGGGCTCGGCACCGTCATCGCGGTGACCGGCCGCCCGGGTGACGAGAAGGCGACGATCGACTTCGGCGACGAGCGGCCCAAGCAGCTGCTGCTGCGGTACGCGCCGGTGGAGAAGCTCTAGGGGCCGGCTCTTCCGGGCCGGTCCTCCGGGCCGTCCGGGCCGCCTCGTGCGGGCCGGGCGGTTTCTCCGTGCGAACGGTTTCCCGTACGGCCGGGGGCGTCAGCGCGGGTCGAGGCCGTGCTTGAGGAGCCAGGCCAGCGGGTCGATGGGTGAGCCGCCGTTCGGGCGCACCTCCAGGTGCAGGTGCGGGCCCGTGGTGTTGCCGGTGTTGCCGGAGTAGGCGATCACCGTGCCCGCCTTCACCTTGCCGCTGCGGATCTTCGTGCTGCTCAGGTGGCAGTACCAGGTCTCGGTGCCGTCCGGCGCCGTGACGATGGCCATGTTGCCGTAGGAGCTGTTCCACTGCGTGCGGACCGTGCCGTCGGTCACCGCCATCACCGGGGTGCCGACCATGACCGGGAAATCGATGCCGGTGTGCACCGACATCCAGTTCACGCCCGACTGGCCGAAGTACGCACTGAGCCCGTGCTGCTTGACCGGCAGCACGAACTTCGGCCGCAGCGCCTCCTTGCGGGCGGCCGCGGCCTGCGCCGCCTTCTTGGCCGCCGCCTGCCGGTCCTTGAGGTCGATGCGCTCCTGGGTGCGGCTGGCGCGGTCGGCGAAGTCGGTGGCGTCCGCGCTCACACCGGCGAGCTGCCGGTCGAGCTGCGTCGAGGGCGCCTTGCCGCTGCTCGCGTCGGTCTTCGTGCCGCCGCCGTCCTGGGCCACGCCCACGCCGGTCACGGCCGCGGCGCCGACCGCCGCCACACCCATCACGGCGACCGAGGGGACCGCCACGGTGAGCAGCGCGGAGCGCCGCGCGGGCTTGCGGCGGCGGCTCCGGGCGGCGGGCACCTCGGGGTCGGGTCCGTCCGCGGCGAAGTCGTGCCGGTCCGCCTCGGGGGAGGCGGCCTCGGCCCGCGCGGCGGTGCCGAGGCCGGCGTCCGCCTGCTCGGGCTCCGCGGGGCCGGGATGGCCGGCGGGCGGCTCCGGCTCGTACGCGGCGGGCGCCGCGTAGCCGTACGGGTCCGTTTCCGGCTCCGCGGCGTAGTGCTGCGGGGCGGTCTGCGCGGAGTAGCCGTCGTAGCCGCCGGCCGCGTACGGGTCGTGGGCCTGCTGCTGCGGGGGGAACTGCTCGTAGACCCCGGTGTCGCCGCTCGCGTCGTAGCCGTAGCCGTACGCGGGGTAGCTGCCGGAGTCCCAGTCCTGCGACGGGTACGCGGGCTGGGCCTGCTGCTGCGGCTGCGCGTAGGACGCGAACTGGCCGGCGTCGAAGGTGCCCGTGTCGTAGTACGTCGTCCCGGACGGGTACGCGTACGGGTCGTAGGCCTGCTGCGGGGCGGTGCCGTCGTACCCGTACCCGTAGCCGCCCGTGCCGTAGCTCACGTCCGCGGACTGCTGGTCGTAGCCGTAGCCGGGGACCTGCTGCGGGACGTAGCCGTAGCTCCCGGTCGTGGTGTCGTCCGCGAAGGCGGTGCCGACAGCCTGGTAGGAGCCCGTGGAAAAGGCGTCGTACGTGTAGGCGTCGTGGTCGGGGGTGTGGCCCGACGGGTGACGTTCGTTCACCGCCAGCTTCTCTTTCGCCTCGGCAGCAGGAGAATTAGCGGTGACTGTAGCTGCCGGTGGGGGACCGGGACAATCTCTGCCCGTAACCTGACGTCCGCCTTGCCCGGTGTTCGGTCGGTATCCGGCCGTTACGTGTCCGTTATGCGGCCTCGATCGCCGGGCGCAGCGGACCGGCCCCGAGCAGGGCCCGGCGGATCTCCGTGACGACCGTGCCGTGCACCGGGAGCGCGAGGTGGCCCACCCCGCTGACCTGCACGTTTTCCGCGGGCAGATCCGGGTGCACCAGCCGCGCCGCCTCCACCGGGATCATCAGCTGATCCAGATCGCTCCAGAAGGCCACGAAACGCGTCCGGCACCCGGGCGACGGCGCGGCCAGCTCCTGAAGCACCCCGGAGCCCGGCCGCAGCTGCCGGATGATCGGATGCGGCGCGAGCACGGGCACCGCGCGCGTGCCCGCGTGCGGCGTCCCCAGGGTCACCAGCGTGCGGACGCGGTGGTCGCCGCCGAGGCGCTGGACGTAGTAGCGGGCGATCAGACCGCCGAGGCTGTGGCCCACGATGTCCACCCGGCGGCGGTGGCTGCGCGCGCACACCTCCTCCACGTGCCGGCCCAGCATCTCGGCCGCGGTGCGGATGTCGCCGATCAGCGGCGAGTAGTTCAGCGCCTGGACCTGCGGCCAGCCGTGCTCGTGCAGCGAGCGGCGCAGGACGGAGAAGGCGGAGCGGTTGTCGACGAAGCCGTGCAGGAGGAGGACGGGCGGGCGCGTCCTGGCCGCCGCCGCGGCGCGGGCGCGGCCGTGCGCGTCCGCGCGCCCGCTCTCCCGGGCTTCCAGGTGCTCGTGCTCGGGAAACATCCCGGTGGGGTAGAGGACCAGGTGGCGGGCCAGCACCGCGAGATCGGCCGCGGTGGCCCTGGCCAGGCCCACGCTGTGCCACAGGCGGCCGGCCGCGGTGGCGGCTTCGGCTTCGGCGTCTCTTTCCGCTGCGGGGCCGGCTCCGGTGGGCCCGGCTCCGGTGGGCCCGGCCTCCGCGGACCCGCCGTCCGGTTCCCCGCCGGACGCGCCGGACGTCCCGGACCCGCTGGACCTGCTCGACGACTGGCCGGCCATGGCCCACCTCCCGTCGCGGCCCGGATCCGCACCGACCCGGACGCGCACCGGAGGAACCGCCGCTCGGGCGGGGCGTCCGCGGTGGCCCGCGGGTGCTTCCGCGGATGCCGCACCGCCGCGCTCTGCGGCTGGGAGCGCGGCGTGCGGCGTCCTGACAGCGGCTCCTCGAAAACCAGACGAGTCGGCGTACCGCCCGGGCGTGTCCCGTGCCCGCCGGCAGCCCCGCCGGCCCGACCTTGCGGGGAATGTGTCCCACTGTGTGATTTCCCCCTCGGTGCCGTCCGTAAAACTGACGGCCGGCGGGGGGTGGGGATAACGTTCGTTCACACGGTTCGCGCACAGTGCGGTCCACGCGCGGCCGGACGGGCCGGCGCGAAGGCCGCGTACGCATGGAGGCAGAGATGGGTGTGTCCGGTCCGATCCGCGTGGTGGTCGCCAAGCCGGGACTCGACGGCCACGACCGCGGAGCCAAGGTCATCGCCCGCGCCCTCCGGGACGCCGGCATGGAGGTCATCTACACCGGCCTCCACCAGACGCCCGAGCAGGTCGTCGACACCGCCATCCAGGAGGACGCCGACGCCATCGGCCTGTCGATCCTCTCCGGTGCCCACATGACGCTCTTCGCGAAGGTGGTCGAGCTCCTCAAGGAGCGCGACGCCGCCGACATCACCGTCTTCGGCGGCGGCATCATCCCCGAGGCCGACATCGCCCCGCTCAAGGCGCTCGGCGTCGCCGCGATCTTCACTCCCGGAACGCCGACCGGTGACGTCGTCGAATGGGTCACCGCGAACGTCGCGACCGCGGTGTAGGCGCGGGGCGCCTCCCGCGCGGGGTGCGCCCGTGTGGGGGGCTTGCACGGGGGTGCGCCCGTGTGGGGTGCTGTTTTCGGGCGAGGCGCGCCTCTTGCGCGGGCTGCGGGTGCGCCTTCCACGCAGGGTGCGGCGCTCGCGCGGGGTGCGGCGCATGTCTGGGGCGCGGCGCTTGTGTGGGGGCTTCCGCGCGGGGTGCGCTCGCGGGGGTGTTTTCACGGGGGGCGCCCGTGTGGGTGCGTGCGCGGGCTGCGGGTGCGCCTTCCGCGCCGGTGCGCCGATCCTGCCCGTCCCGGGAACGCCGCGGGGCGGGCAAAAAAAAGAGGGCAAGGACGTCGTGCTCTCCTTGCCACTACTAACCTATAGCGCACCTGGGGGCTTGCCGCAAGGCCCGCTCGATGCCGCACAATGACCGGCCCGAGGTGCTGTGGCCTGCGCAAACGCGTATTTCCCGGCCGGCGCCGCGGAACGGAAAAGCACCCTCAGCGAACGGGCCATGGTGATGACTGACGTGACGCACGCCCCCCGTATCCATGACGTGATCGTGATCGGCGCCGGGCCCACCGGCCTCATGCTCGCCGGCGAACTGCGGCTACACGGCGTGGACGTCCTCGTGCTGGAACGGACGGCCGCACCGGTCGACCAGCCCCGCGGGCAGGGCCTGCACACCCGCAGTGTCGAGATCATGGACCAGCGAGGCCTCCTCGACCGCTTCCTCGCCATCAGCGAGAAATTCCAGATCGGCGGCTTCTTCGGTGGCATCCACAAGGACTGGCCCGCCACCCTCGACACCGCCCACCCGTACGGCCTCGCCGTCTCCCAGCCCGCCACCGAGCGGCTGCTGCGCGAGCACGCGGAGAGCCTCGGCACCGCGATCCGCTTCGGCAGCGAGGTCACCACGGTCGGCCAGGACGAGGACGGGGTGACGGTCGGACTCGCGGACGGCACGCGGCTGCGATCCCGTTACGCCGTCGGCTGCGACGGCGGCCGCAGCGTTGTGCGCAGGGCCGTCGGCATCGGCTTCCCCGGCGAGCCCGCGACCGCCGAGACGCTGCTCGGCCACATGGCGCTGGCCGAGGACCCGGAAAAGATCGCCGCGGTCGTCACAGAGGTCCGCAAGACGCAGCTGCGCTTCGGCGCACACCCCCTCGGGGACGGCGAATACCGCATCATCGTTCCCGCCGACGCCGTCTCCGAGGACCGGGCGGCGCCCACCCTCGACGAATTCCGCGCCCAGCTGCGGGCCCACGCCGGCACCGACTTCGGGGCGCACTCCCCGACCTTCCTCTCCCGCTTCACCGACGCCACCCGGCAGGCCGAGCGCTACCGCGTCGGACGCGTCCTCCTCGCCGGCGACGCCGCGCACATCCACCCGCCGACCGGCGGACAAGGCCTCAACATCGGCGTCCAGGACGCCTTCAACCTCGGCTGGAAGCTCGCCGCACACATCGCGGGGTGGGCCCCGGAGGACCTGCTCGACACCTACCACGCCGAGCGGCACCCTGTCGGAGCCGCCGTCCTCGACAACACCCGCGCCCAGATGCTGCTGCTCGGCACCGAACCGGGCGCGGTGGCACTGCGGGGGCTGCTGTCGCGGCTCATGGACTTCGAGGAGGTCAACGCGTACATGACGGGCGTCGCCACGGGGGTCGGGGTGCGGTACGACGTCGGCGGCGCGGCCGAGGACGAGTCGGGCCTGCTCGGCCGGAGGATGCGGGACCTCCCTCTTCCCCCGGAGGGGCGGCTCTACGAGCGGATGAGGTCGGGGCGGGGGGTCCTGCTCGACGCGACCGGGACGTTGACGGTGGCGGGCTGGTCCTCCCGCGTCGACGTCCTCCCGGCGCCGGCCGCCGAACTCCCCGCTCCGGCGGTGCTCTTGCGCCCCGACGCGCATGTCGTGTGGCTCGGCGCCGCGCAATCCGCTCTCGCGGAAGCGCTGACCAGGTGGTTCGGCGCGCCCCGGGGCGCGTGAGGCGGGTTCCCCGCGCGGTGGGTGGGGCGTGTTCGCGGGGATCCCCGCGGGCCTTTTTGCGCTGCGGGGTGCCACTTGCGGTGGTGGTTCGCCGTTCGCCCGGTGGTGGGTTGCTCGCGCAGTTCCCCGCGCCCCCGGGTTGCCCGGCGGGGCATCGCGCTCTTACTCGGGGGGTGGGGTCGGGTGCCACTCCGGGGGTACCTCCTCGGAATGCGCGTCTGACCTCTTTCGTGAGGTGGCGGGGAGAGGGTGCGCATTCCTGCGGGGGCACCCCCGGATCGTCCCCCTCCCGGTGTCTCGTCGGCGGCTGCCTGCCGGTGGGGGTGAAGTCCTTGAGGACTGCGGTTCGCCCCCGACGGCGAATGCGCCCCACAGGTGGACCGTCAGCCGACGTCGAATCTGCACGGGTGGTGGGGGTGGGAACACCCCGCGCCGCCAGGCGCGGGCACCACGGCGGCGGGCCAGCCGCCAACGCACCCCGGGCGGACACCGCCCGAAGCAGCGCGCCGCCAGGCGCGGGAAATTCCCACGGCGGGTCAGCCGCAAGCCCCACCGCAATGGGCACCGCCCGAAGCGGCGCGCCGCCAGGCGCGGGAACCCGGCGGCGGGGTCAGGGGGCGGGGGAGCGGAGCTCGTGGAGCATGGCGGCCCGCAGGCGAAGCGTGCCGGCGAGGCGTTGGAAGGCCTCGGCCCAGTACGCGGCGGCGCCCGGCGCGTGGTCGGCGGCGTCGTCGCCCGCGGCGGCGAGGAGGGCGACCTGTTCGGCCCCCGCAGGGTCGAGGCAGCGCTCGGCGAGCCCCATGACGCCGCTGAAGCTCCAGGGGTAGCTGCCTGCGTCGCGGGCGATGTCGAGGGCGTCGACCACGGCCCGCCCGAGCGGCGCGGCCCACGGCACGGCGCAGACGCCGAGCATCTGGAAGGCCTCGGAGAGCCCGTGCGCGGCGACGAACGCCGCGACCCACCGCGCGCGTTCGTCCGCGGGAAGTATGGAGAGGAGTTTGGCCGGGTCGCCGATGGCGAGGATCGGGGTGGTGGGTGCGGGTGGCGGCCCGAGGAGCGCCCGCGCCCATACGGCGTCGCGCTGCCGGACCGCCGCGCGGCACCAGGCGGCGTGCAGGTCGGGCTGCCAGTCGTCGAGTACGGGGAGGGCGATGATCTGCTCGGGGCTGCGGCCCCCGAAGCGGGTGGTCCACAGGGCCAGGGGTGCGGCGTCGACCAGTTGGCCGAGCCACCAGGCGCGTTCGCCGCGGCCGTTCGGGGGGCGGGGGGCGACCCCGTCCCTTTCCATCGCGGCGTCGCATTCGTAGGGGGCTTCGACGACGATGCCCTCGGGCCCGAGGGAGACGCAGGTGCGGGCGCGCGCGGCCATGCGGGCGGCGAGGGCGGATTCGGGCAGGGCGGAGAGCAGTTCCGCGGCGGTGGCCCGTACGTTGCGGCTGCGGTCGGACAGGGCCTGTTCGAGGAAGGGCTCGTCCGCGGGGGACAGGCCTGTGCGCAGGGAGTCGAGGAACATCAGCCGGTCCTCGGCGCGTTCGCTCTTCCATGTCGCGGCGAGGAGGGCGAGACCGGTGCCGGGGGCGCTCGTCCGGAGCCGGGCGAGCAGCGCGACGCGCTCGGCGAACAGGCCCTCCTCCCACAGTCGCGCGGCCTCTTCCTGGTCCTCGTCACCGGCGCCGGGGGTGCCCGGTTCCGGGACCGCGGCCGCGCCTGCCCGTAGTGCGTACGCCCAGTCGGGGTTGAGCCGGGCGAGCCACTGCCCGCGCGGGCCGGCGAAGGCGAGGGCCTCGGCCCGCAGGTCGGTGCGGGCCCGGGCCACGTCGAGCAGCGCGGGCAGCAGTTCGGGCGGGGCGGCGTAGCCCTCGCGGCGGGCGGCGGCCAGCCACTGCGGCAGCAGTTCGGCGAGGTTCGGTGCGGCGCCGCGCCGGTTGCCGCCGCTGCCGGGGCCGGAGCGGTCCGCCAGCAGGGCGGTGAGGCGGCGGCGGGCGGCGGGCGGCAGCTCGGGCCGCCGGTCGGGGGCGGCGGGCTCGGGCCGCGGGCCGGCCGTCCCGGGCAGCAGCCCGGCGCGCCGCCGTACGACGCCGGCCGCGGCGGCGTCCAGCAGGCTCGCCGCGGCCTCCGCCGCGTCGCCTATGACCCCGGCCGGGCGGCGCCGTTCGGTGCCGAGCAGCGCGATGCCGATGAGGTCGTCCCACCGCGTCTCCATGAGGCCTCCTCCGTGAGCCGTCCCTCGCCACCTGATCGGGGGCCGGCTCCTCGCCGTGTGTGGTCGTCTGTCGGGGTGTGGTGGGTCGGGCCGGATGCGCCTCGCCTCACACCGGGAGCGGGGTGGGCGAGGCCGGGGGCCAGGCCGCGAGGGGGCGGAGGCCGCTGGGGGTGGCCTCCGCGAAGAGGGTGACGGGGCGCCCGCCGGATATGGCGGCCAGGCGCCACAGGGGGGTGGGGCCGGTGAGGGGGGCCGCGGCGTCGGACCGCGCGTCGGCCACCTGCCAGTGGTCCTGGCCCGGGAGGGGTACGACGTCCGTGAGGACGACGGGGAAGGCGTCCAGCCACGGGTCGTCCGCGAGGGCTGTCCCGTAGGCGTCGAGGGCGGTGGCCACCGATGCGCCCGGCGGGGTGCGGTCGGGGGTGCCGGTCGCGAAGACCTCGCCGAGCACCGCGCGCAGCGGGACCGCCGCCGGGTGGTAGGCCAGCTCCGCGTCGAGGACCGAGCCGACGGGGAGAGTCAGTTCGGGGGCGCGGCCCGCGGCGCCGAAGGAGAGGAGCAGCGCGAAGCGGCCGGACGCGGCGTCACGGAGCCAGATCCGGCGGGTGGTCAGCCGTTCGTCCGCCGTGTCGTACTGCGCGAGGACGAGCCACCGGCCGCGGATCCGCGGGCCCGCGAGGACCTCCGCGGAGTCGGTGGTGAAGCCGATCCGTGTCCGTACCGTCTCCGCGAGGGGCGGCGGGAGGCGTTCGCGGCCGAGATAGCCGCGGGCCAGCAGATGCAGCAGTCCCGTCTCCTCCAGCATCCGCGACGGCCAGTCGCCGCCCGCGGCGGCGGCCGCGCCCAGCGCGCGGACCCGGGCGGCGAGGCCGGGGGCCTGCGCGTCGACCATGCGGGCCGCCATCTCGTCCCACTGCTGGTAGCCCGCGCGTTCCGCCCCGGCGAGGCCGCCCCGCAGCAGGTCGGTGAGGCGCTGCTCCAGCTCGGCGGCGCCGCCCTCGACCCGCACCGCGCGCCGCTCGGCGCGCTTCCGGGCGGCGTCCGCCGGGGGCGGGCCGGGCGGGCCGCCGTCCTCCCCGGCGGCCGCGGTGGCCGCTTCGGCCGCCTTCGCGCGGCGGGCGGTGAGCCACTGCCCGGCCCATTCCGGCGTGGTCGCCCCCGCGGCGACCGCTCCTCCGCCGCCCGCCCACAGTAAAAGCAGCCCCAGCGCGTGCTTGCAGGGGAACTTCCGGCTCGGGCAGGAGCACGCGTACGCGGGGCCCCGCAGATCGACGGCCGTCTGGTACGGACGGCTGCCGCTGCCCGCGCACAGGCCCCACACCGCGTCGCGCGAGGCGCCCGCGCCGGACCACGACGCCTGCGTCGCGAGCCGCGCGGCCGCGGTGCGTGACGCCGCGTCAGGCGCGAGCGCGAGCACCTGGTCGGGCGTCCACCGAGCTTCCGTTTCGTCCATGTCCACCACGCTAGGTCCGGCCACTGACAATCGCTGTGACCTGCGGGGATCGCGGGCCGTGACGGATTGTCAGTGGTGGGGTGCACAGTGGGATCAGCACGGACCGAGGGGGTCCGTTCGAACGAGTGGGGGAGAGTTATGACCGCTTCGACGAGCGTCGCGGCCGGCACCGGGGAGGCCCTGCGGCCGCACGCCGAGGAGGCCTTCGCGGCCGAGCTGGCCGCGCTCGCCGCCGCCGACGACCGCCCGCGCCCGGCCCGCTGGAAGCTGTCCCCCTGGGCGGTGGCCACCTACCTGCTCGGCGGGACGCTTCCGGACGGCACGGTCGTGACCCCCAAGTACGTGGGCCCGCGCCGGATCGTCGAGGTCGCGGTGACGACGCTCGCGACGGATCGGGCGCTGCTGCTGCTCGGCGTGCCGGGCACGGCGAAGACATGGGTCTCGGAGCATCTCGCGGCCGCCGTCAGCGGCGATTCGACGCTGCTCGTGCAGGGCACCGCGGGCACACCGGAGGAGGCCCTCCGCTACGGGTGGAACTACGCGCAGCTGCTCACGCACGGCCCGAGCCGGCAGGCGCTGGTGCACAGCCCCGTGATGCGGGCGATGGCGGAGGGCCGGATCGCCCGCGTGGAGGAGCTGACCCGCATCCCGGCCGACGTGCAGGACTCCCTCATCACGATCCTGTCCGAGAAGACGCTGCCGATCCCCGAGCTGGGGACGGAGCAGCAGGCCGTCCGCGGCTTCAACCTCATAGCGACGGCCAACGACCGCGACCGCGGGGTGAACGAGCTGTCGAGCGCGCTGCGCCGCAGGTTCAACACGGTGGTGCTGCCGCTGCCCGCGAGCGCGGAGGACGAGGTGGACATCGTCTCGCGCCGTGTCGCCCAGACGGGTCGCAGCCTCGACCTGCCCGCCGCGCCGCGCGGCGCCGACGAGATCCGCCGCGTCGTCACCGTCTTCCGCGAGCTGCGGTCGGGCGTCACGGAGGACGGCCGTACCAAGCTCAAGACACCCTCGGGCACGCTCTCCACGGCCGAGGCGATCTCCGTCGTCACGAGCGGCCTCGCGCTGGCGGCCCATTTCGGCGACGGCGTCCTGCGCGCGGCCGATGTCGCCGCGGGCATCCTCGGCGCGGTGGTCCGCGATCCGGCGGCGGACCGCCTGGTCTGGCAGGAGTATCTGGAAACGGTCGTCCGCGAGCGCGACGGCTGGAAGGACTTCTACCGGGCCTGCCGTGAGGTGACGTCATGAGGCCGCCCGGCGGGGCGGCCCGGCGGCCTGGTGGCGGACCCGCGGCCGGTACGCCGTCCGCCGGACGGGCGTCCGGCGGCGGCAGGGTGGTCGCGACGGGGGCGCAGGCGGCGGGATCACCGGCGCGGCAGGCCGTCGTCGAGGCGGGCGCTGCCGGGCCGCCGGAGGAGGCGGGGGCCGGTGCGGGCGGCGGGCCCGGGCCGCGGGGCAGGGCGCGGGACGTGTCGGCCGCGACGGTGCTGGCGCAGGGCGCGGGGGATGCGGTGCTGCTCGGGGTGCGGCACCACGGGCCCGGATCCGCGCGGGCGGTGCTCGCCGCGCTGGAGGCGTATCGGCCGCAGGCGGTGCTGATCGAGGGGCCGCCGGAGGCCGACACGCTGGTGGCGCTGGCCGCCGATCCGGCGATGCGGCCGCCGGTCGCGCTGCTGTCGCACGTGGCCGACGACCCGGCGCGGGCCGCCTTCTGGCCCTTCGCGGAGTTCTCGCCCGAGTGGGTCGCGCTGCGCTGGGCGGCGGCCGCGGGTGCGGAGGTCCGCTTCATCGACCTGCCGGCCGCCGTCAGTCTGGCCCTGCGGCCCTCACCGGAGGAGCAGGCCCTCGCCGAGGGCCCCGGCGGTGCGGACGGGGAGGCTGCGGACGGCCCCGGCCCCGCGGCGGACGTACGGATCGACCCGCTTGCCGTGCTCGCCGAGACCGCCGGGTACGACGACCCGGAGCGGTGGTGGGAGGACGCGGTGGAGCACCGCGGCGACGGCACGGGCGGGGACGGTGGCGCGGGGGACGGCGGGGAGGCCGATCCGCTCGCCCCGTTCGCGGCGCTCGGCGAGGCGATGGCCGCGATCCGGGCCGTGCACGGCGACGGCGGCCATCCCCACGACCCCGTGCGGGAGGCCCACATGCGGCTGCGGCTGCGCGAGGCCCGCCGGGCGCACGCGCGGACGGCCGTGGTGTGCGGGGCCTGGCACGTACCGGCGCTCGCCGCGCGGACGGCGGTCGCAGCGGACCGGCAGCTGGTCAAGGGCCTGCCCAGGGCCCGGGTGGAGACGACGTGGGTGCCCTGGACGCACCGCAGGCTCGCCCGCGCGAGCGGATACGGGGCGGGCATCGACTCGCCGGGCTGGTACCGCCACCTGTTCACCGCGCCCGACCGGCCGGTGGCCCGCTGGATGACGAAGGTCGCCGGGCTGCTGCGGGCGGAGGACATCCCGGTCTCGTCCGCGCACGTGATCGAGGCGGTGCGGCTGGCCGAGACGCTGGCCGCGCTGCGCGGCCGGCCGCTCGCCGGGCTCGGTGAGGCGACGGACGCGGTCCGCGCGGTGATGTGCGAGGGATCCGACGTGCCGCTCGCCCTCGTCCGCGACCGCCTGGTGGTCGGGGACGCGCTCGGCGAGGTGCCGCCGGACGCGCCCGCGGTGCCGCTGGCCCGGGACCTGGCCCGGCAGCAGCGCACGCTGCGGCTCAAGCCGGAGGCGCTGGAACGCCACCTGGAGCTGGATCTGCGCAAGGACACCGACGCCGCCCGCAGCCGGCTGCTGCACCGGCTGGCGCTGCTCGCCATCGGCTGGGGTGAGCCGGCCGGGCGGCGGGGGAGCACGGGCACCTTCCGCGAGGAGTGGCGGCTGCGCTGGGAGCCGGAACTCGCGGTGCGGGTCGCGGAGGCGGGGATCTGGGGGACGACGGTCGCGTCCGCGGCGGCAGCGAAGGCGGCCGACGCGGCGGCGCACGCCGGGACGCTCGCCGAGGTCACCGCTCTCGCCGAGGCCTGCCTGCTGGCCGGGCTCGCGGAAGCGCTGCCCGTGGTGATGCGGGTGCTGGCCGACCGCGCGGCCCTGGACACGGACGTGGCGCACCTGGCGGAGGCGCTGCCCGCGCTGGTGCGGGCGGTCCGCTACGGGGACGTGCGGGGGACGGACGCGGCGTCGCTCGGCGAGGTCGCCGCGGGCCTCGCGCTGCGGATCTGCGTCGGGCTGCCGCCCGCCTGCACGGGGCTGGACGGGGACGGGGCGGCGGCCATGCGCGAGCACCTCGACGGGGTGCACCGCGCGGTCGCCCTGCTGCCCGACCCGGAGCTGCGGGAGCGCTGGGCCGCGGCTCTGCGCGGGCTCGCCGAGCGCGGCGACCGGCCGGGCGGGGCCCCGGGCGGCATACCGGGGCTGCTCCGCGGCGCCGCGGCCCGGCTGCTCCTGGACGACGGGCGGCTGACGGCCGAGCAGGCGGCCCGGCTGATGGGACTGACGCTGTCACCGGGCACCGCCCCGGCGGAGGCGGCCGGCTGGATCGAGGGCTTCCTCGCGGGCGGCGGCATGCTGCTCGTGCACGACGAGCGGCTGCTCGCCCTGCTCGACGCCTGGATATGCGCGGTACCGCCGGCGGCCTTCACGGATGTGCTGCCGCTGCTGCGGCGGACGTTCGCGGAGTTCGAGCCGGGCGTCCGCCGCACGGTCGGCGAGCTCGTACGCCGTGGCCCGGCCACCGCCCGACGCCCCGCCCCGGGCTCGGCCGAACCCGGCCTGCCCGGCTTCGGCCCGGTACTCGACGCCACCCGCGCCTCCGCCGCGGCGCACACCGTCCGCCTGCTGCTCGGCACGACCACGACCACCGACCTGGGAACCCACCCCACCGGGGGAGCCTGACGATGACCGATCCCCACCACCACCCGACCCCTGCCCCCGGCCCCGCCGCCACGGCCGGGGGAGCCCCGGGCGCGGGCCCGGCCGCCGCGTCGCCTCCCGGTGCCCGCGCGCCGCTCCCCGCCGGCCGGGCGGGCGAGCCGGTTCCGTTCGCCCCCGCCCCCGCCGCAACCACCCGCACCGCTCCCGCAACCACCCGCACCGCTCCCGCTCCCGCCGGCGGAGCCCCCGCTCCCGACGCGGGGGAGGAGCGGTTGCGGCGGTGGCGGATGGTGCTCGGCGGAGGGCCCGGGGGAGAGGGGACGGGCCACACGCCGGCCGGGCGGGACGCCGGGATGGACCGGGTGCTCGGCGCCCTCTACGGGGGGAACGGCGCGGCCGCCGGGGAGCGGGGGGCCGGCCTGGGCGCCTCGGCGCCGCAGGTCGCGCGGTGGCTCGGGGACATCCGCCGGTATTTCCCCAGCTCCGTGGTGCAGGTGATGCAGCGGGACGCCATCGGCCGGCTCGGCCTGTCCACGCTGCTGCTGGAGCCGGAGATGCTGGAGGCCGTGGAGGCCGACGTGCACCTGGTGGGCACGCTGCTGTCGCTCCACAAGGCGATGCCGGAGACGACGAGGGAGACGGCCCGTGCCGTGGTGCGCAAGGTCGTCGCGGAGCTGGAGGCCCGGCTCGCGACACGCACCCGCGCCACGCTGACCGGCGCGCTGGACCGGTCGGCCCGCGTCGGCCGGCCGCGGCACCGCGACATCGACTGGGACCGCACGATCCGCGCCAACCTGCGGCACTACCTGCCGGAGCACGGCACCGTCGTGCCGGAGCGGCTGGTGGGCTACGGGCGCGCGGACCGCTCGGTGAAGAAGGACGTCGTGCTGTGCATCGACCAGTCCGGTTCGATGGCGGCCTCCGTCGTCTACGCCTCCGTCTTCGGCGCGGTGCTCGCGTCGATGCGCTCGATCGCGACCCGCCTGGTCGTCTTCGACACGGCGGTGGTCGACCTCACCGACCAGCTCTCCGACCCGGTGGACGTGCTGTTCGGCACGCAGCTCGGCGGCGGTACGGACATCAACCGCGCGCTGGCGTACTGCGCCTCCCGCATCACCCGTCCGGCGGACACCGTGGTGGTGCTCGTCAGCGACCTCTACGAGGGCGGGATACGGGCCGAGATGCTGAAGCGGGTCGCGGCGATGAAGGCGTCCGGCGTGCAGTTCGTGGCACTGCTCGCGCTGTCGGACGAGGGTGCGCCGGCGTACGACAGGGAGCACGCGGCGGCTCTGGCAGCACTCGGAGCGCCCGCGTTCGCCTGCACGCCCGACCACTTCCCCGACGTCATGGCGGCGGCCATCGAGAAGCGCCCCCTCCCGATACCCGAGGCCTGAGCCTTTCGGGAGCCTGATCCCGCGGCCCGCCGCCCGCTCCGCGGCCCCCTCCGGCGGTGGCCCGAACGGGCGGGTTGTGACCGTTCTCACCGCTCACGGCCGTGCTCGGATTTCGGCAGCGCCACCGCACGGCGATAACCTGCAAGACGGACATGCCGCGTACCCGGACACCGCGTGCGCTCATCTGGTGACAGCTGGTGGTGCAGTCGCCCTGCCCGTGCGGCACGCCCAGCCGGCAGGCGGCGCTGTACGTGTTCACGACGGCAGCCTCCTGTCGACGCCGTACACCATCCGGGCTTACTCCAGCCGATTCCAGGGAAAAGGGAGACGGACGCGCGTGGACCTGTTCGAGTATCAGGCGAGGGATCTCTTCGCCAAGCACGGGGTACCGGTGCTGGCCGGTGAAGTCATCGACACGCCTGAGGCGGCGCGCGAGATCACCGAGCGGCTCGGCGGCAAGTCGGTCGTCAAGGCCCAGGTCAAGGTCGGTGGCCGTGGCAAGGCGGGCGGCGTGAAGCTGGCCGCGACCGCGGACGAGGCCGTCGCCCGCGCGACGGACATCCTCGGCATGGACATCAAGGGCCACACGGTCCACAAGGTGATGATCGCCGAGACGGCCCCGGAGATCGTCGAGGAGTACTACGTCTCCTTCCTCCTGGACCGCGCGAACCGCACGTTCCTCTCCATCGCCTCCGTCGAGGGCGGCATGGAGATCGAGGAGGTCGCGGCGAACCGCCCCGAGGCCGTGGCGAAGACGGCGATCGACGCGATCGACGGTGTCGACAAGGCGAAGGCCCAGGAGATCGTGGCCGCCGCGAAGTTCCCGGCCGAGGTCGCCGACCAGGTCGCGGACGTGCTGGTGAGCCTGTGGGAGGTCTTCATCAAGGAAGACGCCCTGCTCGTCGAGGTCAACCCGCTGGCCAAGGTCGCCTCCGGCCAGGTCATCGCGCTGGACGGCAAGGTCTCGCTGGACGACAACGCGGAGTTCCGCCACCCGGACTTCGAGGAGCTCCACGACAAGGCCGCCGCCAACCCGCTGGAGGCCGCCGCCAAGGCCAAGGGCCTGAACTACGTCAAGCTCGACGGCCAGGTCGGCATCATCGGCAACGGCGCGGGCCTCGTCATGAGCACCCTCGACGTCGTCGCGTACGCCGGTGAGGCGCACGGCGGCGTGAAGCCCGCCAACTTCCTGGACATCGGCGGTGGCGCCTCCGCCCAGGTCATGGCCAACGGCCTGGAGATCATCCTCGGCGACCCGGACGTCCGCTCCGTCTTCGTCAACGTCTTCGGCGGCATCACCGCGTGCGACGAGGTCGCCAACGGCATCGTCCAGGCGCTGAAGCTGCTGGAGGACCGCGGCGAGCAGGTCACCAAGCCGCTCGTCGTCCGCCTCGACGGCAACAACGCCGAGCTGGGCCGGAAGATCCTGACCGACGCCGCGCACCCGCTGGTGCAGCGCGTCGACACCATGGACGGCGCGGCCGACAAGGCCGCCGAGCTGGCCGCCGCGAAGTAAGCACGAGGACGAGGACACACACCACCATGGCTATCTGGCTCACCAAGGACAGCAAGGTCATCGTCCAGGGCATGACCGGCGCGACCGGCGTCAAGCACACGAAGCTGATGCTGGGCGACGGCACCAACGTCGTGGGCGGCGTCAACCCGCGCAAGGCCGGTCAGAAGGTCGACTTCGACGGCACCGAGGTACCGGTCTTCGGCAGCGTCAAGGAGGCCATCGAGGCCACCGGCGCGAACGTCTCGGTGATCTTCGTGCCGGAGAAGTTCACCAAGGACGCCGTCGTCGAGGCGATCGACGCGGAGATCCCGCTCGCCGTCGTCATCACCGAGGGCATCGCCGTGCACGACTCGGCGGCCTTCTGGGCGTACGCCGGCAAGAAGGGCAACAAGACCCGCATCATCGGCCCGAACTGCCCCGGCATCATCACCCCGGGCCAGTCGAACGTCGGCATCATCCCGGGCGACATCACCAAGCCGGGCCGTATCGGCCTGGTGTCGAAGTCCGGCACGCTGACGTACCAGATGATGTACGAGCTGCGGGACATCGGCTTCTCCACCGCGGTCGGCATCGGCGGCGACCCGATCATCGGCACCACGCACATCGACGCGCTCGCCGCCTTCGAGGCCGACCCCGACACCGACCTGATCGTCATGATCGGCGAGATCGGCGGCGACGCCGAGGAGCGGGCCGCGGCCTTCATCGAGAAGAACGTGACGAAGCCGGTCGTCGGCTACGTCGCGGGCTTCACCGCGCCCGAGGGCAAGACCATGGGCCACGCCGGCGCCATCGTCTCCGGCTCCTCCGGCACCGCGCAGGCCAAGAAGGAGGCCCTGGAGGCCGCGGGCGTCAAGGTCGGCAAGACGCCGTCCGAGACCGCGCGGCTCGCCCGGGAGATCCTGGTCGGCTGAACAGGCCTGCCGCCACGCACACCACGGACGGCCCGCTCCCCTGGAATTCGCCCAGGGGAGCGGGCCGTCCGCCGTTTCCGGCCCGCGGTCAGGGTGCGGACTGCGCCACCTGCCCGTGCGGCGGCACGGGGTCGTGGTGGCGGGACTCGCCCGGCCGCTGCGGTCCGACGATCATGCAGACGGTCGTGACCAGCAGCACCGTCCCCGCCGCGGCGAAGGACGCGACCGTACGGCGCCGCGTCCCGCGCTCGCTGGCCGCCCGCACGCCCGCGGGCCGCGCGGGTACCTCACGGGCGCCCTTCCGCGCCCGCGCGGAGGGCGGCGGTTCCGGCACGGCCGCGAGAAGACCGGCCAGGTGCCCGGCGGCGTCGCCCCCGTCGTACGCGTCCGGCGCCGCCGCGGCGAGCTCGCGGCGGGCCCCGATGATGCGGGACGCGGCGGCCGCGGGGCTCGACTCGACCTCGGCGGCGGTGCGCGCCAGGCTCATGCCGAGCCCGTCGTGCAGCAGCAGTGCCCGCCGCCGTTCCGGGTGCAGCCCCGTCAGCGCGCGCCACAGACCGTCCTCGGGGGCGGGCGCCGGCGGCCGTCCGCGCACCCGCTTCCAGTGCCGCTGCCACGGCGCGAGCGCGTACGTGTGCGCGCTCGCGCGCAGCCAGCCCGCGGGGTCGCTGTCCCGCGCGACCTCCGGCCACCGCTGCCAGGCCTGGTCGAAAGCCCGCCGCACCGCTTCCGCGGCCAGCTCCGCGTCCCCGGTGAGGACGACCACCTGCCGCCGCAGCGGCCCCGCGCACCGCAGGTAGAGCGCGTCGAACGCGGCCTCGGGGTCGAGCGTGTCGGCCGGGTCGAGCAGGGCGTCGCCCGCATCCACCGCCGCCCGCGGGCGGTCCGGCGCCCCACCCGCCTCCGCCGCCGCGTCCGCCTGCGCTGCGTCCGCCTGCGCTGCGTCCGCCCGCGCCGCGTCCGCCCGCGCCGCGTCCGCCCGCGCCGCCGCGGCCGGCGGCAGGAGCTCCGCGGCCACCGCCGGGTAGACGGTGACCGCCCGCAGCGGAAGAGGCCGCGCCCGTACGGCCGCCGTCCGCCGCGCGTCCGCGGGGGCGGCGCCGGAGGCGGCGGGTTCCGGGGGCGCGGCAGGGGAAGCGGGAACGGGCGCGGGGGCGGTACGGGTGCGGGCGGCGGCCCCGGGCCGGGACGTACGGGGCCGCTTGCGCCTGCTCACGGGATACGCCTGCTCACGAGTAAGGCCTCTCATCCGACTCGTCGTACACATCAGACAGTCCGAAAAACCGTGTATATGCCGCATCATGGGCGACACGTCGACCAACCGCCCGCTGCACGGGCGAAACGGGTGTTGTTGGCACCATGGGACGCCGTGACCCATATGACGCAGCCGGCGGCCCCGCCCGGAGCGGCGCAGGAACCCGCCCCCGACGCTCCCCGTCCGCTCCCCGTGCTGCGCGCGTCGGCCCTCGCCGCGGGCATGGCCGCGGCCGGCCTCGCGCTGCTCGGCCTCGCGGCGGCCGTGCTGCTGCTCTGGGTCGTCTCGCCCTTCCCCGACAGCGGCCTCGGCGGAGCCCTGCACATCGCCGCCGACCTGTGGCTGCTGGGGCACGGCGCCGACCTGGTGCGCGACACCACGCTCTCCGGGGCCGCGGCGCCGGTGGGCGTCACGCCGCTGCTGCTGAGCGTGCCGCCCGCGTGGCTGCTCCACCGCGGTACGGCGTCGGCCGTGGCGAACGGCACCCGGGCCTGCGCGGGCTGGGTGCTGGGGGGCTACCTCGCCGTCGCCGCGCCGGTCACGGCCTACGCGGCCGCCGGGTCGCTGCACGCCGACGTCCGGTCCGCGCTGCTGCACGTACCGCTCTTCGCGGCCGCCGCGACCGCCACCGGGGCGTGGGCGGGCCGCGGGTGGCTCCTGCCCGCCGCCCTGCGCGCGCGGGGCGCCGACGCGGCGCTCGCGCTGCGGGCCGGCGGCATCGGGGCGGGCGTCCTGGTGGGCGGCGGGGCGGTCGTCGGCGGCGTCGCCCTCGGCTGGCACGCCGGTCCGGCGGGGCGGGCGTTCGGGCAGCTCAGCGCGTCCTTCACGGGCCAGCTCGCGGTGCTCCTGGTGTGCGTCCTGCTCGTGCCGAACCTCGCGGTGTGGTCGGCGGCGTACGCGCTCGGCCCCGGCTTCTCCATCGGCGCGGGCAGTACGGTCGCGCCCTCCGGCGCCTCCGGCTACCCGCTGCTGCTGCCGCGCTTCCCGCTGCTGGCCGCGCTGCCGGGCCAGGGCGGACCGCACCCGGCCGGCTGGGCGACCCTCGCCGTACCGGTGCTGGCGGCCGCGGCCGTGGGCTGGGTGTGCGTCAGGGCCCGGCTGCGCCCCGGCCGTACGGCGCTGGCCACCGCGGGGGCCGCGGTGGCCTGCGGGCTGGTGTTCGGGGTGCTCGCGGCCGCCGCGGGCGGGCCGCTGGGGGTGAGCACCCTCGCGCACGTGGGGCCGGCGTGGTGGCTCGCCGGTGCCGCGGCCGCGGCCTGGCCGCTGGTCCTCGCGGTGCCGCCGGCGGTGGCCGTCGCGTGGTTCCGCACCCGCATGCCGCGCACGGCTGTGACGCCGCAGCCGTCCTCGCCCGTGCGGCTCCGCCCCCCGCAGCCGCCCGTGCCCCCGGCGCCGCCCCGGCCGCCCACGCCGTCCCCGGTGGGGCAGATGCCGATTCCGCCGGAGCGGCCGATGTCGTGCCCGGTGCGGCAGCCGTCCACGCTGGAGCCGCCCGCGTCGTCGCCGGTGCGGCAGATGCCGGAGCCACCCCGGCCGCCCGCGTCGTCTGGGCCAGTGGCGCCGTCCGTGCGGCTGGAGCCGCCCGTGTCGTCGCCAGCGCGGCTGCCGTCCACGCTGGAGCCGCCCGTGTCGTCCGGGCCGGTGGCACCGCCCGTGCCGCTAGAGCCGCCCGTGTCGTCGCCGGTGCGGCAGATGCCCGCGTCGTCTGGGCCGCTGGCACCGTCCGTGCCGCCGGAGCCGCCCGCGCTGGAGCCGCCCGTGTCGTCCGGGCCGGTGGCACCGTCCGTGCCGCCGGAGCCGCCCGCGCCCTCCGGGCCGGTGGCACCGCCCGTGCCGCCCGAATCGCCCGCGCCGTCCCCGGTGCGGCAGATGCTGATTCCGCCGGAGCGGCCGATGTCGTCCCCGGTGCGGCTGCCGTCCACGCTGGAGCCGCCCGTGTCGTCCGGGCCGGTGGCGCCGTCCGTGCGGCCGGAGCCGCCCGCGTCGTCGCCGGTGCGGCAGCCGCCCGTGCCGTCTGGGCCGGTGGCACCGCCCGCGCCGCTGGAGCCGCCCGCGTCGTCCGGGGTGCCGCCCCGGCCCCCGGCGTCGTCCGGGTCCCCCTCGCCGTCCGGGCCCCTGGCACCGTCCGAGCCCCCGGTGGGGGGTGCGGTGTCCGGGCCGGATCTTCCGGTGCGGCCCGTGGATCCGCCCGGCGGGTCCTGAGGTGGCTTACGGGCGCATCGACGGCAGGTCGCGCAGCGGCTTCGGCAGGAGCTTCTGGCACGCGTGCGCGGCCGGCGTGGTGAGCGCGTCCTGGCGGCAGGTGTAGTAGTCGCGGTAGGCGAGGTGGAAGGCGTACGTCCCCGCGACGATGACGAGGGCGAGCCCGCTCGCCACGATGCCCGTCCAGGCCGCCGTCACGAACGAGCGCTGCGCGTCCGGGCCCGGCGCGGGCGGTGCGGGCCGCGGCGACTGTGTGGCGTCGGCCAGCGCGGAGGCGGCGGCGGCGCGGGCCTGGGCGCGCTCCTCGGAGGGCATCCGCAGGGCGCTGATGCCCCAGTAGAGCGCGAGTGCGCCGAGCAGCAGGCCGACCGGCGTCCAGCCGAGCAGCGCGAAGAGCAGGCCGCAGCTGCCGAAGAAGAGGGCGTAGCGGGAGCGGCGGTGGGCCGGGTCGGTGGGGTCGAAGCGCGGTCCGGTGCCCTGGGGCCCGGTGGGGCCCTGCAGGGGGTCGGGCCGCCGCCCGTACGGGTCGGGCCGCCCGCCCTGCGGCTGCCGGCTGCTCCACTGGCTGCCCCATGCCTGCGGTGCGCCCGGCGGCGGGGTGGGCGGTGTGGAGCCGGGGCCCGGGGAGCCGGAGGAGCCGGACGCATCGGGGGAGTCCTGGCCGGAGCCGGAGCCGCCGGAGCCCGAGGGCTGCCGCGGCTGCCAGGGCCGGTCCGGCGTGCCCTCGGGCGGCGGCGCGAACGGGTTCTCCTGGTCCTGGTCGCCCTCGGGCGCGCGCAGCGCGAGACGAATACGGCCGCTGCTCATGATGTGATGCGCCATCCCCTGGGCTCGACTCCTCGTGCGGGCAGTGCGGTCTGGTGAAATCCTCCGTCCTGTGCGGCGGTATGGGCGCCATACGCGACACAGGTGTCGGATACGTCACGTTCACCCTCGCGCAGGGCGCGCGAAGTCCGTGCTCCCAGCAGACGCTACCCTCCGCGCGGTCCCCCGTCCCGCGGGGGCCGTCCGGAGTGCCGGTATCGTTGCTGACGGTCGGGGGTCTCGTAGGGTTCCCCGGAATCCGGCCAATCCCTGACTCGTACGATCATCCTAAGGCTGCCGGTGCCTGCCCGGCGGCCGCGAGAGAGAGCCTCCCGCCAGTGGCCGCCCGTACTCCCGCCCCGTTCGTCGTCCCGCCCGCCGCCGGATCCCCCGGCTCCGCCGCACGCGTGGTCGTGCTCGTCTCCGGCTCCGGCACCAACCTCCAGGCACTGCTGGACGCCATCGCGGCCGATCCCGGCCTCGGGGCCCGGGTCGTCGCCGTCGGGGCCGACCGCGACGGGATCGCCGGCCTGGAACGCGCCGAGCGCGCCGGCATCCCCACCTTCGTCGTACGCGTCAAGGACCACCCCGACCGCGCCGCCTGGGACGCCGCCCTCACCGCGGCGACCGCGGCGTACGAACCGGACCTCGTCGTCTCCGCCGGCTTCATGAAGATCGTCGGCGGGGAGTTCCTCGCCGCTTTCGGCGGCCGGTTCGTCAACACCCACCCGGCACTGCTGCCGAGTTTCCCCGGGGCCCACGGCGTACGCGACGCGCTCGCGTACGGCGCCAAGGTCACCGGGTGCACCGTCCACTTCGTCGACGACGGCGTCGACACCGGCCCGGTCATCGCCCAGGGCGTGGTCGAGGTCCGCGAGGACGACACGGAGGAAGCGCTCCACGAGCGCATCAAGGACGTCGAGCGGCGGCTGCTCGTCGACGTCGTAGGGCGGCTGTCGCGCGACGGCTACCGCATCGAAGGACGAAAGGTACGGATTCCGGCATGAGCGCCGACACCACCGAAGGCCAGGACAAGCGCCCGCTGCGCCGCGCGCTGATCAGCGTCTACGACAAGACCGGCCTGGAGGAGCTGGCCCGCGGGCTGCACGAGGCGGGCGTGGAGCTGGTCTCGACCGGCTCGACCGCCGGCCGGATCGCCGCCGCCGGCGTGCCCGTCACGCCCGTCGAGGAGCTGACGGGCTTCCCCGAGTGCCTGGACGGCCGGGTCAAGACGCTGCACCCGCGCGTGCACGCCGGCATCCTCGCCGACCTGCGCCTCGACGACCACCGGCGGCAGCTGGAGGAGCTGGACGTCAAGCCCTTCGAGCTGGTCGTCGTCAACCTGTACCCCTTCCGCGAGACCGTCGCCTCCGGCGCGTCCGACGACGAGTGCGTCGAGCAGATCGACATCGGCGGCCCCTCGATGGTGCGCGCCGCCGCCAAGAACCACCCCTCCGTCGCCGTCGTCACCAGCCCCGCGCGCTACGCCGACGTGCTGGCCGCCGCGCGGACCGGCGGCTTCGACCTCACCGCCCGCAAGCAGCTCGCCGCCGAGGCCTTCCGGCACACCGCCGCCTACGACGTGGCCGTGGCCTCCTGGTTCGCCGACGGCTACGCGGCCGAGGGCGAGGGCGGCTTCCCCACCTTCGCCGGCGAGGTCTACACCCGCCGCCAGACCCTGCGCTACGGCGAGAACCCGCACCAGGCGGCCGCCCTGTACGTCAGCGCCGACGCCCCCGCGAGCGGACTGGCCGGCGCGGAGCAGTTGCACGGCAAGGAGATGTCCTACAACAACTACGTGGACACCGAGGCCGCCCGGCGCGCCGCCCACGACCACGACGAGCCGTGCGTGGCGATCATCAAGCACGCCAACCCGTGCGGCATCGCGGTGGGCGCCGACGTCGCCGAGGCGCACCGCAAGGCCCACGCGTGCGACCCGCTGTCGGCGTACGGCGGCGTCATCGCCGTCAACCGCCCGGTGTCGGTCGCGATGGCCGAGCAGGTCGCGGAGATCTTCACCGAGGTCATCGTCGCCCCGGCGTACGAGGACGGTGCCGTGGAGGTGCTCGCCCGCAAGAAGAACATCCGGGTGCTCAAGGTCGAGGAGGCCCCGGCCGCGGTCACCGAGCGGCGCCCGATCGAGGGCGGCGTCCTGATCCAGGCCAAGGACCGCTTCCAGGCCGAGGGCGACGACCCCGCCACCTGGCGGCTGGTCAGCGGCGAGCCGCTGGCGCCCGCCGAGCTGGCCGACCTGGCCTTCGCGTGGCGCGCCTCGCGCGCGGTGAAGTCCAACGCGATCCTGCTGGGCAAGGACGGCGCCACCGTCGGCGTCGGCATGGGCCAGGTCAACCGGGTCGACTCCGCGAAGCTCGCGGTCGCCCGCGCCGGCGCCGAGCGCGCCGCCGGCTCGTACGCCGCGTCCGACGCCTTCTTCCCCTTCCCGGACGGCTTCGAGGTGCTCGCCGAGGCGGGCGTCAAGGCCGTCGCCCAGCCCGGCGGCTCCGTCCGCGACGACGCGGTGATCGAGGCCGCGAAGAAGGCCGGCGTGACCATGTACCTGACGGGCACGCGGCACTTCTTCCACTGAGCCGCGACGCAGCGGCGGCCGCGGCCGTACCCCCCTTGTCCGGGACGGGGTACGGCCGCGGCCGCGTCGGCTGCCGTTCCGGTACCGGCGCGGCAGAAGCCGTGTACCGGGAACGGCGTATCAGAACTGGTCTCTGACGACCACCGTGCCGACCATCTTGTCGGCCCACGTCTGGTTCTTGGCGTCCCACAGCGGCCACAGGTACCCCAGGGCGCACGGGATGGAGTCCAGCGCGTGCAGCCAGCGGCGGCCGAAGGCGCGGCCGAAGCCGGTCGTCGAACCGTCGTACTCGCGCAGCAGCCGGATGCCGACGATCTTGCGGCCCGGCGTCTGGCCCGTCCGGCCCTCGCGGTAGCTGAGGAAGACCAGGGCGGCCAGCATCAGGATGCCGCCGACCACCATCAGCGTCACGTTCGTGCCGGTCGGATCGGGCACGTTCGGGCAGTTCTTCCTCGCGATGCCGTGGTCCTTGCACTTCTGGTAGGCGTCCTGCACCTTGATCGAGAAGGGCAGGTAGCCTCCCAGGAACAGCCCGACGGGCACCAGGTTGACGATCAGGAAGTCCAGCAGCAGCGCCCCGAGCCGGGCACCCCAGCTGGCCAGCGGCGGCATCCCCGCCGGCACGCCGCCCGGCTGCGGATAGCCGTAGGGCTGCTGGTAGCCGTACCCGGCCGGCTGCCCGTACGGGACCTGTGGCGGGACGCCGGGCGGCTGCTGGCCGTACGGCTGCTGGGGCTGGCCGCCGTACGGGTACGGGGGGCCGGGAGGCTGGCTCACGGGCGGATTCCTTCACGGGGGGCGGGACGGGCGGCAGCGAACCGCCACATCGTCCGACCAGGTGACATCGCCGCGCAAGGGTTCTCCGCGTACGGGAACCGCACGGATTTGCTGACCCGTACCCCCGATCGACGACAATGGGCCCATGAGCGCCCAGATTCTCGATGGCAAGGCCACCGCAGCCGCGATCAAGTCCGAACTGACCGAGCGTGTCCAGGCGCTCAAGGCCCGCGGTGTCGCCCCCGGGCTCGGCACTCTGCTGGTCGGCGACGACCCCGGCAGCAAGTGGTACGTCGCCGGCAAGCACCGCGACTGCGCGCAGGTCGGCATCGGCTCCATCCAGCGCGAGCTGCCCGCGACCGCGACCCAGGAGGACATCGAGGCGGTCGTCCGCGAGCTCAACGAGGACCCCGCCTGCACCGGCTACATCGTGCAGCTCCCGCTGCCCAAGGGCATCGACACCAACCGCGTCCTCGAACTCATGGACCCCGCCAAGGACGCGGACGGGCTGCACCCCACGAACCTCGGCCGGCTCGTCCTCGGCGTGCCCGCCCCGCTGCCCTGCACCCCCAACGGCATCGTCGAACTCCTGCGCCGGCACGGCGTCGGCATCAACGGCGCGCACGTCGTGGTCGTCGGCCGCGGCATCACCGTCGGGCGCTCCATCGGGCTGCTCCTCACCCGCAAGTCCGAGAACGCGACCGTGACGCTGTGCCACACCGGGACGCGCGACCTGTCCGCGCAGCTGCGGCAGGCCGACATCGTCGTCGCCGCCGCCGGCGTGCCGCACATCGTCAAGCCGGAGGACGTCAAGCCGGGCGCCGCCGTCCTCGACGTCGGTGTCAGCCGCGACGAGGCCGGCAAGATCGTCGGCGACGTCCACCCCGCGGTCGCCGAGACCGCGGCCTGGCTCTCCCCCAACCCCGGCGGCGTCGGGCCCATGACGCGGGCGCTGCTGCTGCAGAACGTCGTGGAGGCGGCCGAGCGTGCGGCCCTCGCCGGGAGCGCCGGGAGCGCCGGAGGCGCCGCGGGCGGGCACGGGGACGGGCAGGCGGCGGGCCGTGTCGGCTGAGCTCGGCCCCGGGGGCCGCCCCGCCGTCACGACGTCCACCGCACGCCCCGAGGGCGGCGGGCGCGCCGCCCCGGGCGCCGCGCCCGCGCCGGCCCGCCAGTGGCCCATCCTCGTCGTCCTCGCCGGCATCGTCGCGGGCCTCGTGACCACCGCCGCCGACGCGTTTCGCGCGGGCGCGATCACGGTCGGCGTCGCGCTCCTCCTCGGCGGAGTCCTGCGCTGGACGCTCCCGTCCGTCGGCATGCTCGCCGTCCGCAGCCGGTTCACCGACGTGATCACGTACGCCGTGCTGGGGCTGGCCATCATCCTCCTGGCCCTGATGGCCCAGCCCGACCCGATCCTGCGCGTGCCGTTCCTGGAGGACATCATCCACTTCTCGGTGCGCTGAGTTCTGCGCAGGCGGGTGGGGGCGGGGCGTTTCCGCGCGCCTTTGCGCGCTGCGGGGCGCGTGTCGCTGTGGGCCGCGCGGCCTTCTGGCGGTGGGTGGGCGGTTCGCCGTTCCGCCGGTGGGGGCTGGTCGCGGGGTTCCCCGCGGGTCTTTTGCGCTGCGGGGTGCCTGGTGCGGTTCGCCGCGCGATCTTGCGGTGGGTGGGGGGTTGCTCGCGCCGTTCCTCGCGCCCCTGAGGGGGTGCGGCTTGCGGTGGCGGTTCGCCGTTCTGCCGGTGGTGGGTTGCTCGCGCCGTTCCCCGCGCCCCTGGGTTGCCCGGCGGGGCATCGCGCGTCCTGTGTGGGGGTGGGGTCGGGTGCCACTCCGGGGGTACCTCCTCGGAATGCGCGTCTGACCTCCCCCTTGTCCGGTGAGCGGCGGGGGTGCGCATTCCTGCGGGGGCACCCCCGGATCGTCCCCCTCCCGGGCCGGTGTGGCGGCTGCCTGCCGGTGGGGGTGAATCTGTCCAGGGACTGCGGTTCGCCCCCGACGCCGAATGCGCCCCACAGGTGGACCGTCAGTCGACATCTGTCCCGCACGGGTGGTGGGGGTGGGAGCACCCCGCGCCGCCAGGCGCGGGAAACCCCGGCGGCGGGCAAGCCGCCCACGTACCGGCAACCGGGCAGCGCCCGAGCGCGGCGCCGCCAGGCGCGGGAAACCCCGGCGGCGGGTCAGCCGCTCACGCACCCCGGGCGGGCACCGCCCGAGGCGTCCCCGGCGGCGGGTAGCCGCAAGCCCCACCCTGAGCGGGCACCGCCCGAAGCGCGTCCCCCGCGGCGGGGCAGTCGCACGCTCCACCGCAAGCGGGCAGCGCCCGCCGTCGCACCGCCCGAGGCGGCGGGCGCGCGGGATGCGAGGGGGTGGGCGGTAGCACATGGGTGCCGCCCGCGGAGGGGGTTGAGTGGAAAGAACATCCGTACGGCACGGGTGTTCTATCGTTGCCCTCGGTATCCGCCGGGACACGAAGGGTGCGGCATGGGTCAATGGGAGCCGCTCACGGACCAGATCCCCCTGGACATGCGGCGGCTCGCGACGCAGCTGCGGCGCATGAAGGACCGCAGCGGTCTCACCGTGCCCGCGCTCGCCGCGCGGACCGCGGAGTCCGCGGAGGCGTGGGCGTCGTATCTGGCGGCGCGGCGCGTGCCGCCGCTCGCGGCTGTGGAGGTGCTGGCGCAGGCGAGTGGTGCGGATTACGAGCGGGTGGGTGCGCTGTGGCGGCTCGCGGACAGGGCGGCGAGGGGCAGGGGGGGCCGGGGCCGGGGGGAGCCCGTGCCGGTGCCGGATCCGCTGGACCCGCTGGGCGCGGAGGAGGGGTTGCCGCGCGGGCGGAGGCGGGCGGTGCTGGTGGGGGCGGCGGGGGTGTGCGCGGTGGGTGCGCTCCTGGCGGTGGTGCTGCTGGCGGGTACGGGCAACAGCAGCGCTCCGGGCCACGGTGCCGCCCCGACGGCGACGGTGACGACGGCGCCCGCGTCCCGTACCCCGGCGGTGTCCCCGTCGCACACCGGGGCCCGTGCCTCGGCGCGACCGCCGTCCGGTACGACCGCGCCGCCCGTTCCCGGCAGTTCGCCGCAGACGCTGCCTCCGGTGACGTCGGCCCCGCCGGTGCGGACGTCACCGCCGGTCTCCGCGCCGCCCGCCACGCCGAGCGTCTCGGACAGGCCGACGTCCGCGGCGCCGGTGCCGACTCCTTCGCCCACGGGGACGGGGCTGTGCCTGGACCTGATCGGTCTCGGGGTGTGCCTCGGGTGAGGCGGGCCACCGCGGGGTGGCCGGAATCGCACGTCGGAGGCACGGGCGGGCGGGGCCGGGTCTGCGCGGCGGCGGCCCCGCGATAGCCTGGCGGGTGGCTCTCCCGACGACGGGGAGATCCGCGATCTGGGCCGCCGCCCAGCCACTGCCGAGCGGCCGCACAGGCCGCACCCCCGACCCCAGCAGCACGCGCGGTCACCGCGCACAGGCCAGGAGAAGGCAATGACTCGCACTCCCGTCAACGTCACCGTCACCGGAGCGGCCGGCCAGATCGGCTACGCGCTCCTCTTCCGCATCGCCTCGGGCCACCTGCTCGGCGCGGACGTACCGGTGAAGCTCCGGCTGCTGGAGATCCCGCAGGGGCTCAAGGCCGCCGAGGGCACGGCCATGGAGCTGGACGACGCGGCCTTCCCGCTGCTGCGCGGCATCGACATCACCGACGACCCGAACGTCGCCTTCGACGGCGCGAACGTGGCCCTCCTCGTGGGTGCCCGCCCGCGGACGAAGGGCATGGAGCGCGGTGACCTGCTGGAGGCCAACGGCGGCATCTTCAAGCCGCAGGGCAAGGCCATCAACGACCACGCGGCCGACGACATCAAGGTCCTGGTCGTCGGCAACCCGGCGAACACCAACGCGCTGATCGCGCAGTCCGCCGCCCCGGACGTCCCCGCCGAGCGCTTCACGGCGATGACGCGGCTGGACCACAACCGGGCGGTCGCACAGCTCGCGAAGAAGACCGGCGCGGCCGTCTCGGACATCACGCGCGTCACCATCTGGGGCAACCACTCGGCGACGCAGTACCCGGACATCTTCCACGCGGAGGTCGCCGGGAAGAACGCGGCGGAGATCGTCAACGACGAGCAGTGGCTCGCCGACACCTTCATCCCCACGGTCGCCAAGCGCGGCGCGGCGATCATCGAGGCGCGCGGCGCCTCCTCCGCGGCGTCCGCGGCGTCCGCGGCGCTCGACCACGTCCACACGTGGGTGAACGGCACCGCCGAGGGTGACTGGACGTCCATGGGCATCGTCTCGGACGGCTCCTACGGCGTGCCCGCCGGCCTCATCTCGTCCTTCCCGGTCACGACGAAGAACGGCACGTACGAGATCGTCCAGGGCCTGGACGTCAACGAGTTCTCCCGCCCGCGGATCGACGCCTCCGTCAAGGAGCTGGAGGAGGAGCGCGCCGCCGTGCGCGAGCTCGGCCTCATCTGAGCCCGGCCTCTTTCCCGCGACGCCCCGGGCCTCCCGCCCGGGGCGTCGCGGTCTTCCGCCCAGGGCCGCTCACGGGGTGTCCTGGAGCGCCGCGCACAGCAGGTTCAGCGCATGCGTGAACGCGTGGTCCGGCGGGGTGCCGTAGCCCACGACGAGGGCGGGCGGGTGGGTGGGGGGAGCCCCGAAGGCGGGGAGGCCGGGGACGGAGAGGCCCAGCCGGTGCGCCCGGGCCACGACCGCGTCGGCCGGGCCCGCGGCGGCGGGCAGCTCCACCACCGCGTGCAGCCCGGCGGCGATGCCGGACACCCGTACGCCCGGCGCGCAGCCGCGGAGCACCTCCACGAACCGGTCCCGGCGGGCGCGGTAGCGCGTCCGCATCCGGCGCACGTGCCGGTCGTACGCCCCGGAGCGCAGGAACTCCGCCAGCGTCAGCTGGTCCAGCACCGCCGACTGGTGGTCGGCGAGCCGTTTCTCGCGCACGACCGCGTCGAGCAGGTGCGGCGGCACGGCGAGCCAGGCGAGCCGCAGCGCGGGCGCGAGGCTCTTGCTGGCGGTGCCGGCGTAGACGACGTGGTCGGGGGCGAGCGCCTGGAGCGCGGCGACGGGCTGCCGGTCGTAGCGGAACTCGCCGTCGTAGTCGTCCTCCAGGACGATGCCGCCGGTGGAACGTGCCCAGGCGACGGCGGTGGTGCGCCGTGCGGGCGACAGGCTGACGCCGAGCGGGAACTGGTGCGCGGGGGTGAGCAGCACCGCGGCGACGTCGCCGCCCAGCTCCTGCACGCGCGCCCCGTCCGCGTCGACGGGCAGCGGGCGCGGTTCGAGGCCGGAGGCCCGCAGCACGGTGGGCACGTCGGGCAGGCCCACGCTCTCGTACGCGGCGCGGCGTGCGCCCCGGGCGTGCAGGGCGCGGGCGAGCAGGCCGACGCCCTGCGTGTAACCGGTGCAGATGACGATGTGCTCGGGGTCGGTGCGCACCCCGCGGACGCGCGCGAGGTAGTCGGCGAGCGCGGCGCGCAGCTCGGGGCGGCCGCGCGGGTCGGTGTAGCCGAAGGCGTCGTTGGGCGCGGCGGTGAGGGCGCGGCGGGCGGCGCTCAGCCAGCCGGTGCGGGGGAAGGACCCGAGGTCGGGGGAGCCGGGCCACAGGACGTACGGCAGCCCGGCGTGGCGCGGCGCCAGCTCGGCGGGGCCGCTGCGGGGCGCCTCGGGTCGGGGCCGGGCGTCGCGGCGGGCGGGGACGGCGGGCCGCGGGGCGACCGTGGTGCCCGCGCCCTGCCGGGCGGTGAGCCAGCCCTCGGCGACGAGCTGCCCGTAGGCGTCGGCGACGGTGTTGCGGGCGAGGCCGAGGTCGCGGGCCAGGACCCGGCTGGACGGCAGCCGGGTGCCGGGGGCGAGCCGCCCGTCGCGTACGGCCGTGCGCAGCGCCTCCTCCAGGCCGGCGCGCGTCCGCTGGCCCGCGAGGTCGAGCAGGAGGTCGTAGTCGCCGCTGCCGCGCCGCGGGTTGCCGGGACCGGGGGGAGTGGCGGGATCGTCGGGATTGGCCCACGCGTTCATGCCTCTAGTGGACCATGAGCCGGTGCCATTTGATGACTACGGTGAGGGCATGACCACGAACGAAGCAGCCGACCCGACCGTCCCCGCCCCCGCCCGCCGCATCAACCTCATGGACCGCGCCCCGGACTTCTACGAGGCCATGTACGCGCTCGACAAGGCCGCCGCCCGCGGCCTGGACCCGGTGGTCCGCGAGCTGGTGCGGGTGCGCGTCTCGCAGCTCAACGGCTGCGCCTTCTGCGTCGACAAGCACAGCCACGCGGCGCTGGCGGAGGGGATGGCCCAGCAGAAGCTCATCGGGGTGACGGTGTGGCGCGAGACGCCCTTCTTCACCGCCCGCGAGCGGGCCGCGCTGGCGCTGGCGGAGGCGGTGACGGAGCTGGGCCCGCACGGCGTCGCCGACGACGTCTACGACGAGGCGGCGAAGCTCTTCGACGAGGACGAGATGCCGAGGCTGCTCGCGATGTGCGTGACGATGAACGCCTGGAACCGCATCGGCGTGACCTGCCGGCTCTCGCCGGCGCCCCGCGCCTAGAGGTCCTTCCCGCGCCCCGGGCACGGCCCCGCGCCCCCGGACGGCGGGGCGCAGCCGGCCTCAGGCCGCCGGTTCCCCGAAGCGCGCCAGGGCCAGCGCCCCCAGGAGGGCGAGGGCGAAGCCGGTGGCGGCGACGGGGGTCCAGCCGGGGCGGGTGCGGTCGTCGAGGGCGAGGACGCCGACCAGGGCGGGGGCGATCGTCTCGCCGACGACCATCGCGGCGGTCGCGGTCGTCACGGAGCCCTGGCCGAGGGCGGAGGTCAGGAGGAGGAAGGCGGCGCCGCCGCCGAGGAGCAGGGCGTAGAGCGGCGGGCCGGTCACGCCGTCGACGAGGCGGACGGCGACCTCGACGACGCCGAAGCCGAGTCCCGCCCCGAGGCCGAGGACGGCCGCGCGGGCCCTTCCGGGCAGGCGCCCGCCGGCCGCGCCGATCAGCAGGACGGCGCCCGCGGCGGCCAGCGTGCCCCAGCGCAGCGCCGTACTGCCGTGTGCGCCCCCCTCGTCGCCGGAGGCGAGCCCCAGCAGGGCGAGGCCCGCGCAGACGGCGGCCACCGCGCTCCACTCGGCCGGGCGCAGCGCCGTGCCGAGCAGGCGTCCGGCGGCGACGGCGGTGACGGCGAGGCTCGCGGCGAGCGCGGCCCCGACGGCGTAGATGGGCAGCCGGCGCAGGGCGATCAGCTCCATGGCGAAGCCGGCGGCGTCGAGGGCGAGCCCGGCGAGGTAGACGCGCTGGGCCAGGGCGCGGGCCAGCAGTCTCGTGTCGACGCCCGAGCCGCTGCCCGGTTCCGCGGCCCGCGCGCCCTTCGCCTGGAGTACCGAGGCCACACCGAAGCACACGGCCGCGCACAGCGCCGCCACCATCCCGAGGGTCACCTGCGCACCCTACGGCCTCGGCGGGAGGCACCCTCACGGGCGCCTCCCCGGGCACCGCGGCGCCTACGCGAGCAGTTCCTCCGCCCAGTGCTTCCCGGCCGCGGCCGGCGCCGGCGGGCAGGCGAAGAGGCCGGAGCCGACGTGCTGGATGTACTCGTTGAGCGCGTCGTGCGCGCCCAGCCTGGTCTGGAGCGGCACGAACTGCTTGCGCGGGTCCTTCTGGTAGGCGATGAAGAACAGGCCCGCGTCCAGCTCGCCGGTGGCGGGGACGATGCCGTCGGTGAAGGAGTAGCCGCGGCGCAGGATGCGCAGGCCCGCGTTGTTCTCGTGCGCGGCGAGCCGGATGTGCGCGCCGGCGGGGATGACGGGCTCGCCGCCCGCCTTCTTCGCCGAGAAGTCCGGCTGGTCGGTCTCCTTCCTGCCGGTCAGCGGCGCGCCGGTGTACTTGGCGCGGCCGAAGACGTCCTCCTGGTCGGACAGGAAGTCGCGGTCCCACGCCTCGATGCGCATCCGGATGCGGCGGGCGACGAGGTAGCTGCCGCCGCGCATCCACGGCTGGTCGGTCTCGGAGCCGACCCACACGTGCCCGTCCATCAGGGCCTTGTCGTCACCGGCGATGTTGCGGGTGCCGTCCTTGAAGCCCATGAGGTTGCGCGGGGTCTCCTTGCCGCCGCCGTTGCCGGTGGCGTTGCCGAAGCCGAGCTGCGACCAGCGCATGACGACCGTGCCGCGGCCGATACGGGCGAGGTTGCGGATGACGTGGAAGGCGACGATCGGGTCGTCGGCGCACGCCTGGATGGCGAGGTCGCCGCCGGAGCGCTCGGGGTCCAGGTTCTCCGGCGGGAGCTTGGGCAGGTCGGCGAGCGCGGCGGGGCGGTGCGCGGCGAGGCCGAAGCGGTCGTCGAAGAGGGACGGCCCGAGGCCCAGGGTGATCGTCAGGTTGGCGGGGGCGAGCCCGTAGGCCTCCCCGGTGTCGGCGGGCGGCGCGGCGGGGTTGGTGTTGTCGCCGGGCACCGGCTTGCCCTGCGCCATCGCGGCGGCTGCGGCCGTCCACTGCTGGAGCAGGCTGCGCAGGGCGGCGCGGTTCTCCTCGACGGAGCCGCTGACGGTCAGGTCGTACGTCGCGAAGGCCAGCCGGTCCTGGGCGGGGGTGGCGATGCCCGCCTGGTGGGTGCCGTAGAAGGGGACGGTGGCGGTCGCCGCCTTGGAGGCGGGCTTGTCGTCGTCGCTGCATCCGGCGAGCGCGGCCCCGGCGGAGCCCGCCAGGGCCGCGCCGCCGAGGGTGGCGAGCAGGCCCCGGCGGGTGGTGCCCGGCGTGGTCATCAGCCGTTCACCTTCCCGGCGACCTGGGAGAGCGGCTCGGCGAGCGCGTCGACCTTCTGGGTGAGCACGCGGCGCTTGTCGTCGCCGACGGTGGAGTAGTCGACGAAGCCGCTGCCCTTCCGGTACGGCTCGAGGGCGGCGAGGACGGCGGCGAACTGCGTGCCGATGCTGCTCGACAGGCTCGCGTCGATCTTGTCCACCGCGGGCTTGAGCAGCTCGAACGCCTTCTGCGCGCCGATGACGTTGGCCTCGAAGTCCGACAGGTCGGTGTGGCTGTAGCGGTCCTCCTCGCCGGTGACCTTGCTGGCGGCGACCTCGTCGAGCAGCCCGGTGGCGCCGTTGGCGAGCTGGGCGGGCTGGTAGGTGGTCGTGGCCACGAGCGTCCTGAGCCTGGCGACGTCCGCGTCGAGCTTGTCGGCGACCGGCTTCATGCCGGCGAGCGACCTGTCCTTCCACAGGGCCTTCTCCAGCCGGTGGAAGCCGGTCCACTTCGAGGGGTCGGTGACGTCGTCCTCGCGCGCGTCGAGGTCGGGGTCGAGGTCACCGAAGCTCTCCGCGACGGGCTCGATCTCCTCGTAGTGGTAGCGCGCCTGGGCGAAGGACGCCTTGGCCTTCTCGACGTCCCCGGCGCGCACCGCGTCGGTGAAGGTCTTCGTGGCGGGCAGCAGCTTGTCGACCTCGGCGACGACGTACGCCTGGTAGCCGGTGGTGGCCTGCTTCAGCAGCGCCGTGACGGCCGGGTCCTGGGAGGGCGCGGCGGCGGAGCCGGTCACGGTGAAGGCGGTCTTCTCGGTCTTCGCGCTGGGGCAGTACATCTGGTACGTGCCGCTCTTGAGGGTCAGCGAGAAGCTGCCGGACAGGCCCGGGGTCAGGTTCTCCTTCTCGCCGATGATGGTGTCGCCGCTGAGCAGCTCGGCCTCGGTGACCTTGCTCGCGCTGACGTTCTTGACCTGGAAGGTGACGGGGCCCGCGGGCACCGAGGCGGGGGAGGGGGCGCAGCTGTCGTCGGTGAGGGTGACGGTGACCTTCGAGGAGCCCTTCGGCGCGCTGTCGTCCTTGCTCTTCGCACACCCGGTGGCGACCAGCCCGGCGATGGCCAGCAGGCCGGTGGCCCGCAGGACGCGGGGGGTGGTGGTGGACATGGGCATGGGCGGGCGCTCCTAGGGCGGGTCTGCTCGGGGGACGGGAGGAGAGGGCGGCGCGGGTCAGCTGCCGGTCGCGGGCTTCGGCTCGGACCGGTCGGCCGGCGCGGCGGCGGCACCGGCCGGGGCGGGCGCGGCGGCGGGCTTGGGGGCCGGGCGCCTGCCGCCGCGCGGCCAGCCGACGAAGGCGAGCATCGGCAGCGCGTAGACCAGCCACAGCGTGACCTCGGCGACGGTCGGCTCCGGCTGGATCCCGAGCACGCCCGTCAGCAGCGAGGACAGCACGGTGCCGGGCCGCACCAGCCAGCTCAGGTCGAGGGCCTGGGACTGGCCCGCGTCGATCCAGCCGGCCTCGTGCGCGGTGTGCGCGACGGTCATCGCGAGCCCGGCCGCGACGAGCACCAGCACCAGGCCGGTGATCTTGAAGAAGCGGCCGAGGTTGAACTTCACGCCGCCGCGGTAGATGCCGTAGCCGATGACGACCGCGATGGCGATGCCGACGAGGGCGCCCGTGGTGCCGGTGCCGACGCTCGTGCTGTTCTCGATGACCGAGACGAGGAAGACCGCGGTCTCGAAGCCCTCGCGCAGCACCGCGAGGAAGGCCATCAGCACCAGGGCCCGCGCCGAGCCCTGGGCGAGCGCGCTCGCCGCCTGGCCCTCCAGCTCGCGCTTCATGCCGCGGGCGTGCTTGTTCATCCACAGGATCATGCCGGTGACCATCACGACGGCGAGCGCGCCGATGACCGTCTCCATCGCCTCCTGCTGCTGCTGGGGCAGCTCGCGGGAGAGCGTGACGAGGGCGACGCCGATACCGAGGCAGACCACGACCGCGATGGACACGCCGATCCAGACCTGGCGCAGCGCGTCGCGGCGGCCGTTGCGGCCCAGGAAGGCGGCGATGATGCCCACGATGAGGGACGCCTCGATACCTTCACGCAAACCGATGACGAGGGTGGGGATCACCTGGTGTCCTTCCGGGACAGGCCGCCTGTGCTGGGGTGAGGGTACCCTAACCGGAAGACTATAAGGTGAGCCTGCCCTAAGGACAGGGTGTACGGCGGTGGTCCTGCGGTCTGCGGTGAGAGATGCGCTACACCGCCGGGGGCGGGACGCTACGCCGCGAGCGACGCCCGCAGCCGGTCCAGGGACCAGTCCAGGTCGTCCTTGGAGATGACCAGCGGCGGCGCCAGCCGGATCGTCTCGGTGTGGGTGTCCTTGACCAGGACCCCGCGCGTCATCAGGTCCTCCGACACCTCCCGGCCCGTACCGCGCTCCGGCGGGATGTCGAGGCCCGCCCACAGTCCGCGGCCGCGCACCTGCGTGAGCAGGCCCGAGCCCAGCAGCCCGGCCAGCTCGGCGTGCAGGTGGTCGCCCAGCTCGGCGGCCCGGGCCTGGTACTCGCCGCTGCGCAGCATCGCGACGACCTCCAGGCCGACGGCGCAGGCCAGCGGGTTGCCGCCGAAGGTCGAGCCGTGCTCGCCGGGCCGGAAGACGCCGAGGACCTCCCGCGAGGACACCACCGCGGAGACGGGCACCACGCCGCCGCCGAGCGCCTTGCCCAGCACGTACACGTCCGGTACGACGCCCTCGTGCTCGCACGCGAACGTCCGCCCGGTGCGGCCCAGCCCCGACTGGATCTCGTCGGCGACGAAGAGCACCCCGCGCTCGGCGGTGATCCGCCGCACCCCGGCGAGGTAGCCGGGCGGCGGCACGAGCACGCCCGCCTCGCCCTGGATCGGCTCCAGCAGCACCGCCACCGTCGTGTCGTCGACGGCCGCCTCCAGCGCGGTCAGGTCGCCGTACGGGACGATCTCGAAGCCGGGGGTGTACGGGCCGAAGTCCGCGCGGGCCTCGGGATCGGTGGAGAAGCTGATGATCGTGGTCGTGCGGCCGTGGAAGTTGCCGGCCGCGACGACGATCTTGGCCTGCCCGTCCGGTACGCCCTTGACGCGGTAGCCCCACTTGCGCGCGGTCTTGACGGCCGTCTCCACCGCCTCCGCGCCCGTGTTCATGGGCAGCACCATCTCCATGCCGCACAGTGCGGCCAGCTCGGCGCAGAAGCGCGCGAAGCGGTCGTGGTGGAAGGCCCGCGACGTCAGGGTGACCCGTTCCAGCTGGGCCTTCGCGGCGGCGACGAGCCGGGGGTGGGCGTGCCCGAAGTTCAGCGCCGAGTAGCCGGCGAGCATGTCGACGTAGCGGCGCCCCTCGACGTCGGTGACCCACGCGCCGCGCGCCTCGGCGATCACCACGGGCAGCGGGTGGTAGTTGTGCGCGCCGTACGCCTCGGCCTCGGCGATCTGCCGCTCGGTGGCCGTGCGGCCCTCGGGACCGGGGGTGCTGCTGCTCCGCTGCGTCACTGCGTACTCCGTTCGTCGTGCGTCGGGAGCCAGGCGGCGGGCGTACGGTCCGGGGTGCGGGCCGCGGCGCGGGGCCTGGAGGGGGGCGGGATGGGGCCCCCAGCGCATTTGTCTGGTGTTTCTATCGTCGCTCACCGGGGCCCGCGCGAAACCTTCCCGTGTCCGCGCTCTTCCGGCGTGGATCCGCCCGCCGCGGTCGGGGGTACGGCTCCGCGGCCCGACCTGAGAGAATGGGGGGCATGGCCTCTCGTCCCCGCGCCCTCTCGGGCATCCAGCCCACTGCCGGCTCCTTCCACCTCGGCAATTACCTCGGTGCGATCCGGCAGTACGTGGCGCTCCAGGAATCCCACGACGCCTTCTACATGGTCGTCGACCTGCACGCGATCACGGTGCCGCAGGATCCCGCGGAGCTGCGCGCGAACACCCGGCTGGCCGCCGCGCAGCTGCTGGCGGCGGGGCTGGACCCGGACCGCTGCACGCTCTTCGTCCAGAGCCACGTGCCCGAGCACGCGCAGCTCGGCTGGGTCATGAACTGCATCACGGGATTCGGCGAGGCCTCCCGGATGACGCAGTTCAAGGACAAGTCCGCGCGGCACGGCGCCGACCGCGCGACCGTCGGCCTCTTCACGTACCCGATCCTCCAGGTCGCCGACATCCTGCTCTACCAGGCGGATTCGGTGCCGGTCGGCGAGGACCAGCGCCAGCACATCGAGCTGACGCGCGACCTGGCCGAGCGCTTCAACGGCCGCTTCGGGCAGACGTTCACCATCCCGGCTCCCCACATCGTCCGGGAGACGGCGAAGATCTACGACCTCCAGGACCCGAGCGCCAAGATGAGCAAGTCGGCGGCCACCCCCAAGGGCCTGGTCAACCTGCTCGACGACCCGAAGGTCTCGGCGAAGAAGTTCCGCAGCGCCGTCACGGACACCGACACGGTCATCCGGTACGACGAAAAGGAAAAGCCGGGCGTCAGCAATCTCCTCACCATTCACTCCGCCCTCACCGGTACCGGAATTCCGGAACTGGAACGGCGGTACGAGGGCAAGGGTTACGGTGCGCTCAAGACCGACCTCGCGGAGATCTTCGTGGAGTGGGTCACGCCGTTCCACGAGCGCACGAAGGAGTATCTGGGGGACCCGGAGACGCTGGACTCGATCCTCGCCAAGGGCGCCGAGAAGGCCCGGAGCGTGGCGGCGGAGACACTCGCCGCGACCTACGACCGGATCGGTTTCGTGCCCGCCAAGCACTGACCGGAGCGGGACGGCGGGTGCGGCGGCCGGGCGGGGCGGACGGGGCTTTCGGGGAGCGGCACGCGCCCGCGCGCTCGCGGGTATGGGCACCGACCTGGGGGAAAAGGGGTGAACGCATGGAGACCACCACGACGATCGGCGTGTCCCTCGCGGTCCCGGAGCCGTACGGACGGCTGCTCCAGGAGCGGCGCGCCGGGTTCGGCGACCCGGCCGCGTACGCCATCCCCACCCATGTGACGCTGCTGCCGCCCACCGAGGTCGGCCGCTCCGAGCTGCCGCCCTTCCGCCGCCACCTCGCGAAGGTCGCGGCGGAGGGCCGCCCCTTCGCGATGCGCCTGCACGGCACGGACACCTTCCGCCCGCTCTCCCCGGTGGTCTACGTCCACCTCGCCGAGGGCGCCGGGGAGTGCGCGGAGCTCCAGGAGCGGCTGCGTTCCGGGCCGGTCGAGCGGGAGCTGCAGTTCCCCTACCACCCGCACGTCACCGTCGCCCACGCCATCCCCGACGCCGCCCTGGACCGCGCCCAGCGCGAGCTGGCCGACTTCGCGGCCGCGTGGACGGCGACCGGCTTCGCCCTCTACGAGCAGGGCGGTGACGGCGTCTGGCGCAAGATGCGCGACTACCCTTTCGGCGCTGAGCCCCCGTCCCCGGCCGTCCCCCACCAGGGCGCGGTCCGTACGGCGGCGAGCCCCCGCTAGATCCGCGTCCACCGCGGGCGGTGTCTTGACACCGCCCGGGCGGGCTGCCAATTTGTATCGATCCAATGTATCGATAAAAACGGAGACCGCCCATGTCCGCGTCCGCCGCAGCCACCGCCGTGATCAACCTGGACCTCGAAGGCCCGCGGATCAGCCGCCACCTCTACGGGCACTTCGCCGAGCACCTCGGCCGCTGCATCTACGGCGGCTTCTGGGTCGGCGAGGACTCCCCGATCCCCAACGAGGGCGGCATCCGCCTCGACGTCGTGGAGGCGCTGCGCGCGCTGCACATCCCCAACCTGCGCTGGCCCGGCGGCTGCTTCGCCGACGAATACCACTGGAAGGACGGCGTCGGCCCGCGCTCCGAGCGGCCGCGCATGGTCAACACCCACTGGGGCAACGTCGAGGAGAACAACCACTTCGGCACGCACGAGTTCATGGCCCTGTGCGAGCTGCTGGGCGCCGAGCCGTACATCAACGGCAACGTCGGCAGCGGCACCGTGCAGGAGATGAGCGAGTGGGTCGAGTACCTGACGCGGGACGGCGACAGCCCGATGGTGCGGCTGCGCAAGGCCAACGGGCGCGACGAGCCGTGGCGGGTCCGCTTCTGGGGCATCGGCAACGAGACGTGGGGCTGCGGCGGCAACATGCGCGCCGAGTACTCCGCCGACCTCGCCCGGCAGTACGCGACCTACTGCCGCGACCACGGCGACAACACCCTCTACCGCGTCGCGTCCGGCGCCAACGGCGACGACTACCAGTGGACCGAGACGCTCATGCGGCAGATCAGCTGCTTCGGCTGCGAGGCCACCCCGCGCACCTTCTTCCAGGGTGTCTCCGTCCACCACTACACCCTGGCCGGGCCGTGGGAGGCGAAGGGCAGCGCGACCGCCTTCGACACCGACGACTACTACCGCACGATGGCCTCCGCCCGCCGCATCGACCGCATCCTCACCGGCCACTCCGCCGTCATGGACGTCTACGACCCGGGCCGCAAGGTCGGCCTCGTCCTCGACGAGTGGGGCACGTGGTGGGACGTGGAGCCCGGCACCAACCCCGGCTTCCTCTTCCAGCAGAACACGATGCGCGACGCCCTCGTGGCGTCCACCCACTTCGACATCTTCCACCGGCACGCCGGGCGCCTGGTCATGGCGAACATCGCCCAGACCGTCAACGTCCTCCAGGCGATGCTGCTGACGGACGGCGACGCGCTCGTGCGCACCCCCACCTACCATGTCTTCGAGATGAACAAGGGACACCACGACGCCGCCTCGCTCGACGTCCACCTGCGCACGACCGCCGGCACCGCCCGCCGCACCGTGGGGGACACCGAGCTGGACACGCTGTCGGTGTCCGCGAGCGTCAAGGACGGCACGCTGCTGGTCTCGCTCAGCAACCTCGACGCCGACGAGAGCGCCGAGATCACCCTCGACCTGCGCGGCGGCCGCGTCGGCACCCCGACCGCCCGGCTGCTGACCGCCGACCGGGTGCAGGCGCACAACACCCCCGCCGCGCCGGACGCGGTCGCGCCGCGCGCCTTCGACGAGGTCGCGGTGACGGAGAACGGGCTCACCCTCACGCTGCCGCCGCACTCCTTCCTGACGCTCAGCGCACCGCTGGCGGCCTGACCGGATGGCGACGATCCAGGACGTTGCGAAGGCGGCCGGAGTCTCGGCGATGACGGTCTCCAACGTCATCAACGGCCACCCCAACGTCCGCCCCGCGACCGCCGCGAAGGTCCGCGACGCGATGGCCGCGCTCGGCTACCGGGTCAACGTCGCCGCCCGGAACCTGCGCAAGGGGCGCACCGGCACCATCGGCCTGGCCGTCCCGGAGATCAACCGCCCCTACTACGGGCGCCTGGCGGCGGCGGTCATCGCCGCCGCCGGGCGGCACGGGCTGCGGGTCGGCATCGAGCAGACGGGCGCGGTGCGGGAGAACGAGGTCGCCGCCCTCGAACTGTCCCGCACCCGGCTCTACGACGGGATCGTCCTCAGCGCCGTCGGCATGAGCGCCGCCGACGTCGAGTGGCTCAGGGTCGACCATCCGGTGGTGCTGCTCGGCGAGCGCATCTTCGGCGGGCCCGTCGACCATGTCGCGATGCCCAACGCCGAGGCCGCGCGCGCCGCGACCGCGCATCTGGCCGAGCGCGGCTGCCGCCGGATCGCGATCGTGTGCGGGCCGGTCGGTCCCGAGCCGGGCGTGTCCGCGCTGCGGCTTGCCGGCTACCGGCAGGCCCTCGCGGACGCCGGCCTGCCCGCCGACCCGGCCCTCGTGCGTACCGTGCCCGAGCTGACGATGGCGGCGGGCGCGGCCTGCGCGCGGGAGCTGGCCGACGCGGGGACGGGTGCGGACGGGGTCTTCTGCGTGACGGACACCGTCGCGATGGGCGTGCTGCGCGGGCTCGCCGACCGGGGGCTGCGGGTGCCGGAGCAGGTCAAGGTCATCGGCTTCGACGACATCGACGAGGCCGCCTACCTCGTCCCGTCGCTGTCGACGGTGGACCCGGACCACGACGCGATGGCCCGCCGCACGGTGGAGCTGCTGGTGCGCCGGCTGGAGGCGGCCGATCCGGGACCGCCGCCGGAGGAGGTCGTGGGACCGTTCTCGCTGGTCGTGCGGGAGTCGACGGGGGGCTGAGGCGGACGGCCGCACGGCGGTGCCCCGCCGGTGGCACCGGCGGGGCACCGCTCGTGTCAGGGGCGTTCAGCGGAGGTCGCGGCCCCACGACTCGGTGTCGACGACGTACCCGCGCTCGTCGCGCAGGGTCGCGCGGTCGCCGTCGCGGTTCCACAGCGGGCGGTCGCGGTCCTGGTAGAGGTCGCGGGAGGTGTCGCGGCCGCTGCCGCTGTGCACGCGCAGCGAGTCGTGCGCCCGCAGCGTGACACGGCCGAAGCGGTAGACGTGGTGGTCGGCGTCGGTGAGTGTCCAGCGGTCGAGGTCGACGGCACGGCGGCCCTCGTTGGTGACCGTGATCCACTCGTCGTTCAGCCCGCGGGCCGAGCGCCTGTCGCGCGTGTGGTGGACGCTGCCGAGCGCGACCTGCGCGCCCATCTGCTGGTGCCGCCCGTGACGGTCGTGCCGGTCGTGACGGTCGTGCCGGTCGGGCGCGGCGGACGCCGGGAGCGCGACGACCGCGACGAGCGCGCCGGCCGCGAGCACGGTCGCGGCCAGGCGGGATGCGATACGGGACACGTGGTCCCCTTTCGTGTTGGTGCTGTTCCTCGTGGTCCGGCGCGGGATGGCCGTGCCGGGGACCACACGGTCGCCCCGGCGCCCCCGCGGAGGGCCGAGGGACGGCACCGTGTTACCGATTCCGGACAATTCCGTAATTGTCGGCTGCGTGGCGCACGGGTCCGCCGGTTCGGCGTGTCGTTCGTGCGGTCCGCGTGCCGCGGCGGGCCGCCGCCGCACGCCACCCCGCGGGCCACCCCGAACGCCCGCCCGGACGGCGGGGGCCCGGCGGGGCCGTCGCGCGTAACGCCTCAGCGGCGGTGGGACACGGCCAGCTCGGTGAGGTAACGCTTCGTCACCCGGCCCCCGTACCGCCCGTCGATGAGGGCGCCGAGGCAGCCCAGCAGTCCGCCGCGGGCGGGCCCGGGGAGGGCGCGGTGCCCGGAGTAGGTCATCAGCAGATCCAGGTACTCCGCCGTGGTGTACGTCAGGTCGCGCTCGTAGCGGCGGAAGAGGGTCGGCCCGAAGCGCCGGCTGCGGGCGACCTCGACGGCGTGGTCCGAGCCGTCCACGTCGGCGGCCGCGGGCGGCCGCAGGCCCGGCTCGGTGGCCGGGTCGAAGCGCTCGTAGCAGGCCTGGGCCTCGGCGAAGAAGTCCTCGGTGCCGCCCCGCACGTGCTGCGTGCGGACGACGGCGAGCGCCCCGCCCGGCCGCAGCGCGTCGGCGGCCTTGACCACCCGCACGGCCGGGTCGATCCAGTGGAAGGCCGTCGCGGCGAGGACGGTGTCGTACGGCTGCGCGGGCAGCTCCCACCCCTCGAACGCCGCCGTCACGACCTCGGCGTCCAGGTGCGCCGCCAGCCTGCGGCGGGCGACCGCGGCCATCCGCGCCCCCTGCTCCACCGCCGTGACGCGGCACCCGCGCGCCGCCAGCGGCACGGTCGCCTGCCCCGTGCCGCACCCCATCTCCAGCACCCGGCTGCCGGGCACCGCACCGGCGAGCCGGGCCAGGTCCCCGTACATCCGCTCCGGATAACCGGGCCGGGCCCGGTCGTAGCGCTCGGCGTCCTCGTCGAAGGTCCGCGCGAGCCGGACCCGCAGCCCCTCCGCGGGCCGGTCGTCACGCACCACTTACGGCGTCCAGCGCATGGTCATGTCCGGCAGTTTTTCCATGTTGCGCTCCCCGTCGTTCGTGTCCAGCACGGTGAAGCCGTGCCGCACGTAGAAGGCCCGCGCCCCGGTGTTCTGCTGGAAGACGTGCAGGGACAGCCCGCCCGGGCTGTGCCGTCTGGCCTCGTCGAGCAGGAGCGTGCCGACGCCCTGTCGAAGCACCTCGGGCCGCAGGTAGAGCGCGTCGAGCATGTCGCCGTCGAGCGCCGCGTACCCCAGGACCTGCCCGCCGCGTTCCGCGACCCACACGCGGCACTGCGCGAGCACGATCTCCCGTACCCAGTACGCCACTTCCTCGTGCGTGCGCTTCTGCGGCGGCAGGTACGGCATCGTGGCCGCCCGCGAGTCCCTGTGCACCCGCGCGATGGCGTCGGCGTCCTCGGCCGTCGCCGCCCGCACCACTACCCTGTCGCCCGCGTCATCCGTATCCCCCACGCGCGCGACGGTACCGCCCCGACCGGGTGGCGCTCCACCGGTTAATCCGGCGGGGGTGCCGCGTCCCGCCGCCGCGGGCGCTCGGCGTGGCCGGCCGCGCGGTTCCCCGCGTGTCGCGGGAGGGAGCGTCCCCCGCTAGAGATCGGCGGCGTGGACGTACACCGGCAGCTCCTGGCGGGAGATCGCCGTCCGCTCGAAGGGCAGGCCGATCTTCTCGGCCACCCGCTGCGAGGGCAGGTTCTCCGGCCTGACGATCGCGACCAGCCGCTTGGCGTCGAGCACGTCGCGGGCGAAGTCCCGGCAGGCGGCAGCCGCTTCGGTGGCGTAGCCGCGGCCCTGGAGGGCGGCGCGGACGTGGTAGCCGACCTCGATCTCCGTGACGTCCTCGATGAGCTGCGGGGTGAGCCCGCAGTCGCCGACGAATTCGCCGGTGTCGCGGAGGGTGACGATCCAGAGCCCGTGCCCGGCCTCGCGGTAGAGGCGGCGGTTCCACGCGATCCAGTCGGCCGCCTCCTCCCGCGTCCTGGGCCGCGGGTAGTACCGCATGACCTCGGGGTCGCCGAGCAGCGCGGCCATCACGTCGAGGTCGTCCTCGGTCATCTGCCGGAAGGCGAGCCGCGCGGTGGGGAGCGGTACCAGGTCCTGGGACAGCAAGAAGGCCTCCTTCCGGCGGATGAGCAGCGACACTACACGCTCCGTGTACGGCGAACCGTTTTGCCCGGCGCGTCAGGGTGTGCCTAGTGTCTGGCCCATGACCGCCACACATCCCGGGCCGGTGACCCTGACCGGCGGCACCGTCCGGCTCGAACCGCTCACGCCCGCGCACCTGCCCGACCTCTTCGCCGCGGGCGGCGGGGACGAGGAGGTCTGGCGCTGGCAGGGCGGCCCCGCCCCGCGGACCGAGGACGAGCTCGCGCAGCGCCAGCGGATCGTCCTGGAGGGACCGTACGTGCCCTTCGCCGTCGTCCATCTGCCCTCGGGCCGGGCCGTCGGCTGGACGACGTACATGGACGTCGACGTCCCCAACGAGCGCCTGGAGATCGGCTGGACGTGGTACGGCCGCGCGTACTGGCGCAGCTCCGTCAACACCGAGGCCAAGCTCCTGCTGCTGGCGCACGCCTTCGAGGAACTCGGCATGGGCCGCGTCCAGTTGAAGACCGACCACCTCAACCTCCGCTCCCAGGCGGCCATCGCCCGCCTCGGCGCCCGGCGCGAGGGCGTGCTGCGCCGCCACCGCCGCCGCCCGGACGGCACCTGGCGCGACACCGTCTACTTCTCGATCCTGGCGGAGGAGTGGCCGGCGGCGAAGGCGGCCCTCGTCGCCCGCCTGGCCGCGCACGCGGGCTGAGCGCTCAGTTCCTCCGGGGACCCGGTGCCGGGACGCGGGAGCACTGCCCGGCCGGGTCCTCCCGCGGCACGGTCTCCGCGGCTCGTCGCCGGCCGGCCGCACGGGCCGGGCCGTTCGCCGAAGGACCGGTGTCCGGCCCGTAACGGCCCGCGCCCGGCAGGTCCGCGCGGGAGCGCGGCAGGGGGGAGCGTGAGGTTTTCCGCGAGCCCGGGGAGACGTTTGCCTGCGGGCCCCGGGGACTCGCGCACGCGTAAGGCGTCCGTACCGGCGGGATCCCCTCGTACGGAATCCCCGCGTCCGGGACGTCCGGTCCGCGAAGCCCTCAGCCCTGCCGCAGTCCCAACTCCGGCGCCTGCTCCTGGCCGGCCGGGGTCCCGGGCAGCGGCCCGGCCGCGGCGGGGCGCTGTTCGCGGCGCAGCGCGCGCAGGCCGCGGACGCCGAGGATCCCGATCGCGGTGCCGAGGACGGTGGAGACCACCGCGAGGGTGAGGTGGATCCAGAAGTAGGCCGTCGGCGACGCGTGGTCGCCGTCGTGGAAGGCCAGACCGCTGGTGTCCTTCCACAAATTCTTGACAAAGGTGGTCCAGACGATCCAGGACCAGACCCCGAAGGCGGCGAGGAACCAGGAGACCGGGCGACTGAGCTTCATACGTCCCAGTATGTGCCGTCCGTCTCGGGCGGCTCCAGGCGGGGGAGGGGTGGCAGTCCGGGGGCGGGGAGGTGCGCGGGCACCTCGGCCCTGTACGTTCGGGCGGGTGCTGACGTCTCTCACCGGACCCGACCGCCCCGCGCCGCCGCGCCCCGCCCGGCGCCGCCGCACGCTGGGAGCCTTCGCGAGCCTCGCCGCCGCCGCACTGCTGGGCGGCACCGTCTGCGCGGGGACGGCGGGCGCCGAGCCCGCCCGCGCGCCCAGGGCCCCGCAGCCGCCGGCGCAGATGTCGACGGTCGGCGGGGACCGCCTGGGGGTGCCCGGCACCCAGGTCGACCTGGCGGGCGGCGCCCCGCCGCTGCCCGCCAAGCTCACCGCCCGCTCGTGGCTGGTCGCGGACGCGGAGACCGGCGACGTCCTCGCGGCCCACAACGCGCACTGGCAGCTGCCCCCGGCCAGCACCCTGAAGATGCTCTTCGCGGACACGGTGCTGCCGAGGTTCCCGAAGACGCAGACCCATGTCGTCGCCGCGAGCGACCTCAAGGGCATGGGCGAGGGCAGCAGCCTGGTCGGGATACAGGAGAACCACCCCTACACGGTCAAGGACCTGTGGCTCGGCGTCTTCCTGCGCTCCGGCAACGACGCCGTGCACGTCCTGGCGGCGATGAACGGCGGCGTGCCCAAGACCGTCGCCGACATGAACGCCATGGCCAAGGAGCTCCAGGCGGGCGACACCCACGTCGTCACGCCGGACGGCTACGACGAGCCGGGCCAGCACAGCAGCGCGTACGACCTGACGCTCTTCGCCCGCCAGGGCCTGCTCAACGCGGACTTCCGCGCGTACTGCTCGACGGTCGTCGCGCAGTTCCCCGGCGACTGGACGAAGGACAAGAAGACCGGCAAGAAGGTCCGCGGGTCCTTCCAGATCCAGAACACCGACCGCCTGCTGAGCGGTGACTACGACCTGAAGCGCTACCCCGGCATCGCCGGGGTGAAGAACGGCAACACCACGAACGCGGGCGCCACCTACACCGGCGTCGCCCAGCGGAACGGCCGGACGCTGCTGGTCACCGTCATGAATCCGGCGCCGGGCCACAACAACGTCTACCGCGAGGCCGGTTCGCTGCTGGACTGGGGCTTCAAGGCGGCCGCCACGGCGAAGCCGGTCGGCACGCTGGTGCCGCCGCTGAGCCAGGTCAGGGCGTCGCAGCAGGCCGCCTCGGCCAGCGCGGCCGCGAAGGCGCCGGGCCGGCACGTGGACGCCTCGGCGAGCGCGGCCTCGTCGTCCGGCGGCGTCTGGACGGCGGCGGGCATCGCGCTCGGCACCGTGGTGGTGCTGGGCGCCGTCGTGGCCGTCATCCGCCGCAGGCGCCCGTTGCCGGGGGCCGCGGGCGGGCCGTCCGGCTCCGGCGGCGGACGGCGCCGCGGCCACCGCAGACGCTGAGGCCGCGGGGCCGGGCCGGCGGTGCGGCCGTCAGCCCAGCTCGCGGGTCATGAACGTGCTGTACGGGTCGGGCCGGTAGTCGCCGAAGGGCGGGCACTCGGTGAAGCCGAACTTGGCGTAGAGCCTGCGCGCGGGCAGGAACGGCTCGTCGCTGCCCGTCTCCAGGCTGAGCCGGGTGAACCCCATGGCGGCGGCCTCGTCGAGGATGTGCGTGAGCAGCAGCGAGGCGACGCCGCCGCGCTGCCGTGCCGGACGGGTGCGCATCGACTTCAGCTCGGCGTGCCGGGCGTCGAGCGCCTTGAGGGCGCCGCAGCCGACGACGGGGCCGCCGCCGTTCTCGCCGTCCCGTACCGACCAGAAGGTCACGCCGGGCGCGCGCAGGGCGTCGAGGTCGAGGGCGTGGGTGCTCTCGGGCGGCGAGAGGGAGCGCATGTGCGCGAGGTGCTCGTGGAGGAATGCGGCGATCTCGGGGCCCGAGAGGTCGTCTGTGGCGATGTGCATGCGGTGCGGGTCCTTCGTGTGTCGCGTCGTACGGGCCGGCCCGGACGGCGGGCGGATGGACGAATTCTCCCTCGCGCACGTCACGCGCGGATTTCGGACCCCTCCCGCGGCCGCTACGCCTTCCAGCGGGTCGCCCCGCCGGCCTCCTCCGGGAGCGGCGTGTGCGGGCCAAGCGGCTCCGGCGCGTGGCGCGGGGTGACGGTCCAGGCGGCGCAGTACAGCAGCAGCTTGGCCATGAAGTTGAACCACAGCAGCAGCGCGATGGGGGTGCCGAAGGCCCCGTAGATGTTGCGCCCGGCGACGCGCTGGAGATAGCCGCTCAGGGCCACTTTGAGGAGTTCCAGACCGGCCGCGCCGATCGTCGCGGCCACGACCACCGCCTGGCGGGGCGGGTCGACGCCCGGGGTGAGGGTGAGCAGGTAGACCAGGATGAGGAAGTCGGCGACCACCGCCAGCAGGTAGCCGACGACGGCGAGCGCGACCCGTCCGGCACTGTGCTCGGACAGCCCGACGCGGTCGGCGGTCCAGTTGACCGCGGCCGTGGCGAAGCCGGAGGCGCCGAGCGAGACGAGCACCGCGACGCCCAGGCCCAGGAGGATCGCGGCGTCGGTGAGCTTGCCCTTGACCGGGTTCGGGCGCTCGTCGTCCTTGCGCCACACCGCGCGCAGGCAGTCCCGCAGCGAGCTGACCCAGCCGATGCCGGTGAAGAGCAGCGCGCCGGAGGCGATGAGGCCGACGGTGCCCGCGTTGGCGACCAGGCCGTGGATGTCGATCTGGTCGGCGATGCCGGGGATCTGGTTGACGAGCTTGTCCTCCAGCCGGTTGAGCTGATCCTGCGACAGCAGCGCGGCGCCCACCGCGGCCGCCACGGTGATCAGCGGGAAGAGCGCCAGGAAGCTGGTGAACGTCATCGCGGCGGCCAACCGCGTCCAGTGCACGTCCTGGAGGTGGTCGAAGGCGCGGTAGGCGTGGGTGCGCATCGCGCGCGTGACGAGCGGTTTGACGCGCCGCTCGTACCACGGTCCCAGCCGCGGTCCGAGCCACGGGATGCGGGTCAGCCAGTCCATGTCGGTCGGCTACCCTCGTCGGCCCGCCGCACGCCGCGACTGCGCCGGCCGGCGGTACGGAAGACCAGCGTGCGTGTGCCCCAGAAGCGCAGGGCGGTCGCCAGCACCATGCCGACCACCCCGCCGGACACGACGTCGGCCCGCGCGCCGGTGAGGCCCAGTGCGTAGTGCGACACGGCCAGGCAGAGCAGCTGCACGCCCGCGCCCGCCGCGTTGACGGCGAAGAAGACGCCGTAGCGGCGCACCCGCGGGGTGGCCAGGGCGCGGCGCCGGTACGTGCCCAGGGCGTTGCCGTTGTACGCCACGCCGCACCCGGCGAGGAAGGACAGCGCCTTGGCGGAGAGCGGGCCGAGCCCGGCGTGGCCGCGCAGCCAGATGAAGACGGCGAGGTCGGCGGCGTAGGCGGCGCCCCCGGCGAGGGCGAAGCCGGTGACCTCCGGGAGCATGGCGCGCAGCCCCGGCGGGAGGAGGCCGCGCGCCCGCCCGGCGGTGCGGCGGCGCGCGCCGCGCGGCAGCGTGCGCCGCAGTGCCCGCCGCGTGGCGATACGCGGCGGGCGGCGCAACGTACGCCGGGCCGGCGCGCCGCGTCCGCTCATCTGTTGACCGCGGCGAGCACGTACAGCGCGCCCCACGCCAGTCCGATCGTCACCAGGGCGCGGTCGCGCAGCAGCACGTCCTCGGGCGCACCGGCGGACCCGGCGTCGGCGAAGACCGCGTAGCGCAGCACGGAGAGGATGAACGGCACCATGGACAGCTGGCGCCACGGCAGCAGCCCCGAGGGCCGGGCCCCGGTCTCCATCGCCCACAGGCAGTAGGCCAGCATCCCGACGCCCGCCGCCAGCTGCCACACGAAGCGCAGGTAGCCCGAGGTGTACGCGCCGAGCAGCGCGCGCGAGGCGGCCACGTCGCCGTCCCGGCCCGACATCAGCACCAGCTCCGAATACCGCTTGGCGGCGACGACGAAGAGGGCGCAGAAGCCGGACGTGATCAGGAACCAGCGCGACAGCCCGATACCGAGGGCGACACCGCCCGCCATGGCGCGCATCAGGAAGCCGGTGGTGACGACCACCAGGTCCACCACCAGGACGTGCTTGAGCCGCAGGCAGTACGCCAGCTGCATCAGCACGTAGCCCGCGAGCAGCCCGGCGGTGTCGGCGTTGCAGGTGAGGGCGGCGGTCACCGGGGCGGCCACGGCGAGCGTGCCGCCCGCGGCGTAGGCCACGCCGGCCGGCACCTGCCCGCTGGCCACCGGGCGGCGCCGCTTGACGGGGTGGGCCCGGTCGGCCTCGGCGTCCCGGGCGTCGTTGATCAGGTAGACGGCGGACGCGCACGCGGTGAAGAGCACCAGGACGACGCCGAGCTGCACGCACTCGCGCGCCGACAGCAGCCGCCCGGCGGCGAAGGGCGCGGCCAGGACCAGCCCGTTCTTGACCCACTGCCGGGGCCGGGCGGTCCGCACCAGCCCGGCCGGCAGCCCGCCCGGCACGCGCCCCGCGCCGAGCGGCGCGATCCCCGCGCCCCCCGTCGTCTCCTCGACGAGCACGGCGGACGGCTCACCCACGCCGCCCACCCCCTCGCAGGCCGAGCCCGCCGAGCGCATCCGGCAGGGCCTCCGCGCCCCGGGCGACCCACGACCGGCCCGCCCGCGCGGCGACCGCGCCCAGCAGCGCGCCGGCCGCGACGTCGCTCGGGTGGTGCACCCCCGCGACGAGCCGCGAGACGCATATGGCGCCCGCGAGCACGGGCACGGTCGCCGCGCCCGGCAGCAGCGCCCCGAAGGCGGCGGCCGCGGCGGCCGCACTCGTGGCGTGCGAGCTGGGGAACGAGTGCCGCCCGGCGGTGCGCACCAGCGGCGCCTCCCCGTACAGCGGCCGGGGCCGCCGCACGGCCCGCTTGACGCCCATGCTCGCGAGGTGCGCCCCCGCGACCACGGCGGTGGCCCGCACCCACGCGGCACGCCGCTCCGGGTCGGCGGCCGCGCCCGCCGCGCCCGCGGCGAGCCAGACGGCGCCGTGCTCCCCGGCGAGCCCGAGGACGCGTACGGCGGCGGCGACCACCGGGGCACGCCCGGCGGCCCGCAGCGTCACCAGCGCCCGCCGGTCGGCCCGCCCGGCGCTCCGGAGCAGCCGCCGTACGGCGCCGGGCCGCGCGTCCCGCCCGGCGGACGGGACCAGTACCAGGTGCGGACGCGCGGCCGCGGTCCGCGCCGGAGCCGCACCGGGCCCCGACGGGGGGTGCGCCGCGGGCGGCTGCGTACGCGGCGCCGCCGGGGGCGGTGCGTCCGCCCGCGCGGGTGGACGCACTCCCGCACGGGGGACGGGCTGCGTCTCCCCGGCGCGGTCGTCCGCGTCCGGCCCGGGCGGGGATATCGAGGTGCTGCCGCGGGGCGCGGCGGAGCCGGATGGGCGCATTCGGCGGTCTCTCCCTCCGCAGGGGTGAGCCGGGCGCGTGCCTGCCGTCCCGGCCCGGTCCCGCAGGAGCTCCGCGGGGCCGTCCGCGCGCGGCGGGCCTGCGGGGCCCGGCGTGCGCGCCGTCCGCCCGCGGTGTGCGACCCGTCGCCGCGCGGTGCGTCCAGCCCCGAGTGATTACCGTGCGGGCCCGCCGCTCACGCCGGACCACTCGCCCTTTACGGTGAGAAGCCTGTGCATAACCCCCTTTTGGTATCTTCCGGGAGATACCGTCAGCGATATGCCCGTACCCTTCGCCGCCGAGGCCGTCCCCGTCACCGGCTGGGGCCGCACCGCACCGACCTCCGCACAGGTGCTGCGCCCCGGGTCGTACGAGGAGGCGGTGCGGGCCGTGCGCGAGTGCGGCGGGCGCGGCGCGATCGCCCGCGGGCTGGGGAGGGCGTACGGGGACGCTGCGCAGAACGCGGGCGGCACCGTCCTGGACATGACGGGCCTGGACCGCATCCACGAGATCGACGCGGTCGGCGGCCTCGTGACGTGCGACGCGGGCGTGTCACTGCACCGCCTGATGCAGGTGCTGCTGCCGCTCGGCTGGTTCGTGCCCGTCACCCCCGGGACGAGGTACGTGACGGTCGGCGGCGCGATCGGCGCGGACATCCACGGCAAGAACCACCACCTGTCCGGCTCCTTCACCCGCCATGTCCGGGCGTTCGAGCTGCTGACCGGCGACGGCGAGACACGGGTCGTCACCCCGGAGGGCGAACCCGACCTCTTCTGGGCGACGGCGGGCGGCATGGGGCTGACGGGCGTGGTCCTCGCCGCGACGATCGAGCTGCTGCCGGTCGGGACGGCGTTCATGACCGTGGACACCGAGCGCGCCACCGACCTCGACGACCTGATGGCCCGGCTGGCCGCCGACGACCACCGCTACCGCTACTCCGTCGCCTGGGTCGACCTGCTCGCGCGCGGCGCCAGGACCGGCCGCGCCGTCCTGACCCGCGGCGACCACGCCCCGCTCGACGCCCTCCCGCCCCGGCTGCGCGCCGATCCGCTCGCCTTCCGCCCCGCCACCCGGCTGCCCGCGGCACCCCGGTTCACCCCCGGCGGGCTGCTCGGCCGCCGCAGCGTCGGCCTCTTCAACGCGTTCTGGTACCGCAGGGCGCCCCGGGAGCAGCGCGGCCGGATCCAGAGGCTCTCCGCCTTCTTCCACCCGCTGGACGGCCTGCCCGAGTGGAACCGCGTCTACGGCCCCGGCGGCTTCGTGCAGTACCAGTTCGTCGTCGGCTACGGGGAGGAGGACGCGCTGCGCCGTGTCGTGCGGCGGATCGCCTCGCGCCGCTGCCCGTCCTTCCTGGCCGTCCTCAAGCGCTTCGGCGAGGCCGACCCCGGCTGGCTGTCCTTCCCCGTGCCCGGCTGGACGCTCGCCCTCGACATCCCGGCCGGTCTGCCGGGCCTGGCCGCCTTCCTCGACGAGCTGGACGACGAGGTCGCCGCGGCGGGCGGCCGGGTCTACCTCGCCAAGGACGCCCGGCTGCGCCCCGACGTCCTGGCGCGCATGTACCCGCGGCTCGACGACTTCCGCGAGCTGCGCGCCCGCGTCGACCCGCACCGTGCCATCACCTCCGACCTCGCACGCCGCCTGGGCGTCTGAGGTCCCGACGACCGCCGTGAGGGAGAAGTCATGAAGGACGCCTTCGGTGCCCCGCAGTCCCTGCTGGTGCTGGGCGGCACCTCGGAGATCGGCCTGGCGACCGCGCGCCGCCTGATCGCCCGCCGCACCCGCACGGTCTTCCTCGCCGGGCGCCCGTCCGGGCAGCTGGAGGCCGCGGCGCAGTCGCTGCGCGCCCTCGGCGCCGACGTCACGACGGTGGAGTTCGAGGCGCTCGACCCGGCCTCGCACGAGGTGGTGCTCGGCAAGGTCTTCGCCGAGGGCGACATCGACATGGTGCTGCTCGCCTTCGGCGTGCTCGGCGACCAGGCGCGCGACGAGCAGGAGCCGCTCGCCGCCGTCCACGTCGCGCAGGTCAACTACACCGGCGCGGTCTCCGCCGCCCTCGTGAGCGCGGCCGCCCTCCAGGCGCAGGGCCACGGCTCGCTCGTCGTGCTCTCCTCCGTCGCGGGCGAGCGCGCCCGCCGCGTCAACTTCATCTACGGCAGCAGCAAGGCGGGCCTGGACGCCTTCTGCCAGGGCCTGGCCGACGCCATGCACGGCTCGGGGGTGCACGTGATGGCCGTCCGCCCCGGCTACGTCCACACCCGGATGACCGCGGGCCTGCCCCCCGCCCCGCTGGCCACCACCCCGGACGCGGTGGCCGCCGCGATCGAGACCGGGCTGCGCCGCCGCAGCACGACGATCTGGGTGCCGGGCGCCCTGCGCGCGGTCATGACGGCCGTACGCCACCTCCCGCGGCCGCTCTTCCGCCGGCTGCCCGGCTGAGAACCTCCGCGGGAATTACCGGGGGCAATTGCTTTGTCGTTTGCCCGTATTCGGGTGACTCCTGACTTCGGGGGGCCTCTGCGCGACATTCTTGCACCGGCCGGAACCGGCCAGGGAACGGCTGAAATTCGCCGTGCAGTCAGGCCGTCCGCACCGCAAAGATAGGTGCTGTTTGTGTTCCGGCCATTCCGTGATTTCGGTGCGGGACAGCCTTGACGTATTCGCCGTTCCCGAACTCACCGGGGGTCGGCGGACGGGTGGTATCGTGCTCGCCGTCGTGCGCACCGAGTTGTGGATGGGATGCACGCGCGCAAAGGTTCACGTATCAGCGCTTACCAGGTTGGGCCACCACTGTGCAGTCGCGGTCATGATTCGGCGCCCGTTATTCCCGCGCCCGCCGGCCCGTTCTCCGTCCGGCCGGCCGCGCAATCCCCGGGCCCACCGCGGATTCGCCCACAACGGCGTGAACAGCTCCCATCGGCCTGATCGGTCCGCGCGGAATTCCCGCGCGACCGCGCCCTGCCCGTTCACCTGACCACGCCGTACAAGGACCCCCCATGATCGAGCCCCTGGTGACCACTGCCACGCTGCTGGGCGGCGGTTTCGCCGCCTCGGCGGCCGGCCTCGTCGCGCAGACGCGCGCAAAAAGGGCCGTCAGAGCCCGTGCGGGACAGCTGGAGGAGCGCCTGCGGGCGTCCGAGCAGGCCGTCACCGTGAAGACCGGCGAACTGGAGGAGCGCGCCCGCGCCGCCGAGCAGGCCGCGGGCAGGCGGGCCGGTGAGCTGGAGGAGCGCCTGCGGGAGGCCGAGCGGCACGCGGCCGCGCTGTCGGCGGAGATCGAGCACCTGGCCAAGGTCCGGCTGCCCGCGCTGGTCGACACCGAGGCCCGCGGGCACCGCGGCGTCACCGTTCCCGGCCTGCTCGACGCGTCCCTCGCGGGCATGCCCGTCGACGACCACCACCGCACCGTCCTCGCCCTGTGCTCCGAGGCGGTGGGGCTGACCCGCGAGTCCATAGGCCTGGCGGCCCGCTCCTCGGTGCGCGACCTCGTCGACGAGGCGCAGACGTACCTGGTGCGCTGCCAGATGGCGGTCATCGACGAGATGAACAAGGTCCCCGAGGCGACCGCCTTCCAGCAGGGGCTCATGAACATCGACCACCCGCTCACCCGCTCCGTGCACACCCTCCAGCGGCTGCGCATCCTCGCCGGCTCCTGGCCCGGACTCCAGCGCGCGGACTGCACGTTCGCCGAGATCGTGGAGTCCGCCCGCGGCCGCATCGACGCCTACCAGCGCGTCCACTACACCCACGAGCCGATCAGCGGCGGGGTGTGGGTGGAGGGCCGGGTCGTCGAGCCCGTCACCATCGCGCTCACCGAGCTGCTGTCCAACGCCACCTCCTACTCCGACGGCAAGGTGCTCGTCGAGGTGCAGCAGACCCAGACCGGCTGGGTCGTCGTCGTCGACGACAGCGGCCTGAACATGAGCCCGCAGCAGCGCGGCGAGGCCGAACGGCTGCTGTCGCAGCGCAGCGTGCTGGACGTCACGACCGTCCCCGACACCCTCAGCCTCGGCTTTCCCGTGATCGGCCGGCTCATGGCCGCGTACGGCTTCCGGGTGGACGTCAGCTCCACCTCGCCGTACGGCGGTGTCCGCGCCGTGCTGAACGTGCCCCGCGAACTCCTCGGCACCGGGCCCACGGAGGAGGAGCAGCAGGCCGAGCGCCGCGAGGCGCGGGCCGCGATGGGCGTGCCCGTACTCGACGAGACCCCGGCGACCGGGAGCCGCCCGGAGAGCGGGGCCGGCCTGCCGCAGCGGCGCCGGCGCCGGCCGCGGGCCGCGGCCCCCGCCGCCGACCGCTCCGGCGGGCCGGCCCCGCACCAGGACCCCGAGGCGTTCGGCGAGGGCTTCGCCGGCCTGGCGGCGGCCATCCGCGACGGCGGGGACCAGCACACCGAAGGAGAGCGCAGCGATGACTGAGCAGCAGCCCACCGCCGACACCCGCGACATGAGCTGGGCGCTGGAGCACCTGAAGAAGGAGAAGGGCGTCCTGCACGTGGTGCTGTTCTCCGCGGACGGCCTGGTCCTCGCGGCCACGTCGGGCATCGAGCGGGAGGTGGCCGAGCGCACCGCGGCCAACGCGTGCGCGGCCTTCGCCCTCGGCCGGAGCATCAGCGAGTTCGCCGAGCTGGAGGGCACCTCGCCGCACCGCATCATCATCGACCTGCCCGACCACTGCATCCTGGTCTTCAGCGCCGGCCACGGCACCGCCCTCGCGGTCGCCGTCGACGCCGAGATGACCAGCCCCGAGGTGGCCGTGGCCTCCGCCGCGACCATCAAGGCGATCAACGGGCTGCGCGACGCCCTCTCGGCACGCGAGCGCCGGCGCACGGCGGCCGCCGCCCACGGGGCGGTCACCTCATGACCCCGCGGGGCCGCCGCCGCACCGGGATGGTGCGGCCGTACACACCGGCGGACGGTCACGCGGCCCCCACCCGCCGGAGCCTGGACCTGGCGACGATCCTGATCGCCGACCGCGAGATGCCCCTGCACGGCCTGGGCCCCCACGCCTACCGCGTGATGCAGCACTGCCTGCCGGGCGCGCTGTCGGTGGCCGAGGTGAGCGCCGACCTGCAGTTACCCGGGGCCGTCACGAAGGTGATCGCCGCGCACCTGGTCGACAGCGGCCACCTCATCGCACGCAACCCGGCGCCCGCGGCCCAGAAGCACGACCGGGCACTGCTGGAGAGGATGCTCAATGCACTCCAAGAGCTCTGACGGCCACTACCTCGACGCCGGGGTGACGCCGGTCAAGCTGGTCGTCATGGGTCCCTTCGCGGTCGGCAAGACGACCTTCGTCGGCGCGGTTTCGGAGATCAGGCCGGCCTCGACGGAGGAGAGGCTCACCCGGGCCGGTGAGCTGGTCGACGACCTGCGCGGCCTGGAGGACAAGGACACCACCACCGTCGCCCACGACTTCGGCCGCCTCACCCTCACCGACGACATCGTGCTCTACATGTTCGGCACCCCCGGGCAGCCGCGGTTCGCCTCGATGATCGAGGACCTGATGTACGGGGCGCTCGGCGGCGTCGTCCTGGTCGACACCCGGCGGGTCGCCGAGTCCTGGGACGCCATGGAGCGCCTGGAGGAGGCCGGGCTCTCCTACGTCATCGCCGTCAACGAGTTCCCGAACGCGCCGCGCTACACCGAGGCCGAGCTGCGTACCGCACTCGACCTGGACCCCTGGACGCCGCTGGTGACGTGCGACGTCCGCGGGCGCGACTCCGCCAAGTCCGTGCTCGTCGCGCTCGTCTCCCACCTGCTGTCCCGTTCCAGTCTGGAGCCCGCCTCATGACCAGCGCCCCCGAACTGCCGCTGTCCGCGCGGGGATGCCCGGTGCTGCACGGCGAGTCGTTCGCCACCCGCTCGCCCGAGGTCTACGAGCAGCTGCGCGCGCAGGGCCCGGCCGGGTGGGCGGAGATCGCCCCCGGGGTGCACGCCCTCGTCGTCACCGCCCGCCGCGCGGCCGTCGACATGCTCAACGACCCGGCCGTCTACGCCAAGGACTCGCGGCTGTGGGCCGACCTGAACGCCGGGAAGATCCCGCAGGACAGCCCCGTCCTGCCGCTCATGGCCTGGCGGGCCTCCGTGCTGTACGCCGACGCCGAGGACCACACCCGGCTGCGCCGGGCGCTGGACGACTGCATCGCCCGCATCAGCCCGCACCGGCTGCGCGAGGTCACCCGGCGCAGCGCGCTGACCCTGATCGCGCGCGTCGCGGAGAAGGGCGAGGCCGACATGATGGCCGACTTCGCCGACACCCTGCCGCTGATGGTCTTCGCCGACCTGCTGGGCTGCACCTCCGAGATGGCCGCCCGCATGGTGCGCCTCGCCCAGAAGATGATCAGCGCGGGACCGGAGGCCGCGCAGGGCGCCGTCGACTACGCCGGCCTGCTCTACGAGCTGATCCTGCTGCGCCGCCGGCAGCCCGGTGACGACCTCACGTCCTGGCTGCTCGGCCACGACGCCGGACTCAGCGACGAGGAGACCCTCAACCAGCTCTACACGACCGTCGGCGCCGGCGTCATCCCCACCGCGGCGTGGATGGGCTGGGCGCTGCACCTGCTGCTGCGCGACGACACCTACGCCGGCACCCTCGCCGCCGGCACCGTGACGGTGCGCCGCGCGCTGGAGAAGGCGCTGTGGGTGCGCAGCCCGATGGCGAACTTCTCCGTCCACTTCGCCCGCAGGGACACCGTCCTGCACGGCGTCACGGTGCCCGGCGGCGTCCCCGTCCTCGTCAGCCACGCCGCCGCGAACACCGACCCCGAGCTGCCCGCGGACCTCGGCTACGAGAACCGGTCCCACCTGGCGTGGTCCGCCGGACCCCACCGCTGCCCGGCCATCAGCCAGGCCACCGTGATCGCCCAGACCGGCATCGAGACCGCGCTCGACCAGCTGTGGGACATGCACCTGACCGTGGCGGACGACGAGATCGCGCTGCGCCACGGCCCCTTCCACCAGTGCCCGGTCGCGATGCCCGTGACGTTCCGTCCGAAGTCCGCGGCGGCCGTCCGGGCAGCCGCACACGAGGGAGGTACAGCGTGACCACCAGCAGCACCGGTGCCGAAGTGACGCTCGAAGCGGCCGGCGGGAGCCGCCTCTACGCGCAGGCGGACGAGCTCCGCGCCGCCGGACCCGCCGTCCGCGTGGCGCTCCCCGACGGCGTGACGGCCTGGTCCGTCACCCGCGGCGACGTCATACGCAAGCTCCTCAGCGGCGACCGGGTCTCCAAGGACGCCCGCAGGAACTGGCCCGGCTACGTGCCCGGCGTCATCCCGTGGCTGTACTCCTGGGTCGACGTCAAGAGCATGTTCACCTCCGACGACCCCGACCACCAGCGGCTCAAGCAGCTCGTCAGCCGCGCCTTCACCCCGCGGCGCATCGAGGCGATGCGGCCGGTGCTCCAGGACATCGTCACCGACCTGCTGGACGGTCTGGAGGAGCGTGAGCGCAGTGCCCCCGGCACCGTCCACGACCTGCGCGCGGACTTCGCCTACCAGGTGCCGACCCGGCTCATCTGCGACCTGTTCGGCGTCCCCGCCGGCCAGCGCCCCGCCATGCTGGACGTCATCGACCGCGTCCTGACGATGAGCGGGGCCACCCAGGAGGAAGGCGCGGCCATCAACCGGGACATGGGCGCCGCCATGTACCGGCTGCTGGAGACCAAGCGGCGCGAGCCGGGCGACGACATGACGAGCCTGCTGCTGAGCGCCCACGAGGAGGACGGCGACCGGCTCGACGAGAACGAGCTGATCTCCACCCTCATCCTGATGATCGGCGCGGGCAGTGAGACCGCCGTCGCGATGATCAGCCACGCGGTACGGATGATGATCGCCCATCCCGACCAGCTCGCGGCCGTACGCCGCGACCCCGCCCGCTGGCCGGACGTCGTCGAGGAGACGCTGCGGCTGCACCCGCCGATCATGCACATGCCCCTGCGGTACGCGACCGCCGACATCGACCTCGGCGAGGGCGTCGTCATCCGCGCCGGCGAGGCGATCATCATCGGCTTCGGCGCCCACGGCCGCGACCCGGGCGTGCACGAGTCCCCGGAGACCTTCGACATCGACCGCGAGGACAAGAGCCACCTCACCTTCGGCTACGGCATGCACTACTGCATGGGTGCCCCGCTGGCCAAGCTGGAGGGCGAGGTCGCCCTCCCCGCCTTCTTCGAGCGCTTCCCGCAGGCGTCGATCGAGGCCGGCTCCTCCGAACTGGTGCCGCAGCCGTCGTTCATCGGCAACGACATGGCGCGCGTCCCGATCCGCCTGGGCGTCCCGGCCACCCCGGAGAGCTGACCCCGCGGATCCCGCACCGGGCCCTCCCGATTCCCGCGGACGGCCCGGTGTGACATTTCTTGATGTGACGTCAATCTCATTTCCCCGACAGGCCGGTGAGTTTTGCGGACGCAATTCTTCACGGAACCTTGACAACGGGTGCGGAAACCGGATGCATTCCGCCTGCGTGTATAGTGACGCGTCGTCGCTGACGACACGCACGAACGGATCGGGTACGAGCGCCTGTTGAGCGCCACCGATTCCCGAAATCGCATTTCCGTAACCGGGGGCACTGCCTTGAGTATCCGTATCACCACCACTCTCACCGTCGCCGCGGCGGTCATAGCCGGCAGCGCGCTGCTGACCGCGTGCAACGACGACTCGGGCGACTCGTCCGACACGTCCTCCAGCCCGTCCGCGACCGTCTCCGCCACGATCGACGCGCCCACCACGGAGGCCCCCTCCGCGACCGCCTCCGCCACCGGCGCGGGCGGCGACACCGCGGCCCAGGGCAAGCCCGTCGCCGTCAACAAGTCCTTCACGGACGACGTGATGGGCGAGAAGGCCACGGTCGTCAGCTACATCGCGGGCTTCCAGCCCTCGGCCGCGTCGAAGAGCAAGTTCTCCGCGCTCGCGGACGAGAACGTCGTCCTGGTCAACGTCAAGGTGACCGCCAGTTCGAAGTACTACGACACCTTCGGCGCCGACTCGTTCTACCTGACGAACCAGTCCAACGGCATCGACCAGGCGAGCACCACCATCCTCGACGACGACATCAAGGCCGCGGGTTACGCTCCGCTGGAGGACGCGGAAACCGGCAAGACGACCACCGGCTGGATCGTCTTCACCCCGAAGAAGACCGAGACGGCCCTCGTGCTGCGTTACAAGCGCCTCGCGGCGAAGGCGTCCGACGGCACGAAGATCACGGCGAAGAACTTCGACATCCCGCTGAAGTAAAAGCGGGAGTCGGCGCGGAGGAGCCCGTCCCCGGCGGCTACCCGCCCTCGGGCCCCGAGCGGAGGAAGACCGCGCCGAGGCCGCAGTAGTCGTCGGGATCCAGCTCGGTGCACAGCACGGGAACGCCCGCGGCGCGGAAGGGGGCCAGTTCGGTGGAGGCGTCCCAGACGTTCGCCGGGTCGGTGGAGACGTCCAGGGTGAAGGTGAAGCCGGTGCCGTGGGGGCCGGGGTCGTAGCTCCAGCGGCCGGCCGCGTCGACGGTGCCGTCCGGGCGCGGGACGCCGGTGGGGAAGACGTCGTACGGTACGTGCGTCGCCCGGAAGCGGCCGTCCGTGCCGAGGTGGAGGCGGCCGCCGGACGTGGTGTGCCAGTCGCCCGCCACGGACGCGGCGGTCGCGGCCCCGTCCTCGTACACCTGCGCGTCGCCCCACGCCCGGATGCCCCACCTGCCGCACGCGAGCAGGACGGCCACGCCCACCGGGACGGCGAGGAGCCGCAGCGCGCGGGGGAGCGACCGGCGGGTCACGGCGTAGAGGGCGAGCAGCGGGGCCTGCAGGGGCCACAGGAGGGCGAGCAGCAGGGCGGCGTCGGCCGCCGCCATGCGTCGCACCGTGGACCTGGCCGGGCGGGCGGAGGGGACGAACGCGAGCAGCAGGGTGGTGACGGCCGCGGCGAGGCCCCACCCCAGCGACACCACGAAGTACGCCGCCCAGCCGTCCTGACCGGGCAGGCCCGAGGAGGACGGGTGCTGCAGGCCTGCCGCGGAGAGCACCGCGCAGACCAGCCCGCCGAGCGCGCCGACGGCCACGAGGAGGGCACCGCCGTGTCCGGGGCGGTCCCGCGGGGGAGGAGGAGGGGGCATCGCCGGGCCTTCCGGGCTGGGGCGGCGGTGCCCGGCCGGAGGTCAGGTGCGCCGCGGGGGGGATTTCGGGGTGGGGCGGGTCACCGCGGTGCGGCCGATCGTGGGGAGGACGAAGTCCTGGATGAGGGACTTGGCGTCGCGGACCATCGGGCGGAAGACGCGGTAGCGGGACAGGGTGATCACGCGGGCCACGAAGGGGGTCGAGCGGCGGACGAACTCGCGGGTGCGCTCGGTGTCGGGGGTGCGGTCGAAGACCCAGTAGAGGACGACGACCATGAGGTGGAGCCACAGCAGGTCGGGGAGCAGGTCGGCGAGTTCCGGGTCGAGTTTGGGGGCCAGTTCGGAGCCGGTGAGGACGTCGCGGAAGAGGTCGACCGCGGTCGCCCGCGCGGGGTGGGACTCGTTCGAGAAGGGGCTCAGCGAGCTGTCCGGGTCCGCCGCCGTACGGAAGAACTGCGCGGCGAACTCGTGGTAGTCCGCGGCGCAGTCGAGCCAGGACTCCAGCGCGATCCGCAGCCGTACGTCGAACTCCCGCTCCCCGGCCATGCGCACGGCCGCGTCGGCCGCGTGCTCGTACGTCATCCGGTCGTAGAAGCCCTGGATCAGGAACTCCTTCGACTCGAAGTAGTAGTACGCGTTCCCGACCGATACGCCCGCCTCCTGGGCGATGGCCCGCATGGTGGTCTTCTCGTAGCCGCGTTCCCGGAAGAGCCGCATCGCGGTCTCCAGGATCAGCGCCCGCGTCTGCTCGCTCTTGCCGGTCTTGGGGCGCGCCCGGCCGCCGGGCAGCTCCCCCGCGGGCCGGGGGCCCGCTTCGGGGGCCGGGGCCGGGGGGCGTCCGTCGCGGCTGTGCTTGTGCTCCATCACGGTGAGCCTAGCCCGGCGGGGGGCACCCTTCCGCGCACCCGGGGGCGTCGCCGCGGACGGGTCCGGCGAACGGGCCCGGGCCGCGTGCCGTCCAGCCGCCGTGCCCGTCGTAGACCCACACCGTGCGGTCCCGGGCAGGGCCCCGTCCGGCGAGCGGGGCGCCGCGGGGCGGGGTGGCGGCCCGCGTCCGCGCGGGGGTCGCGTGGGACGCGGGGCCGGAGTGCCCGCCCCGGGCGCCCTCGCGGTACTTCGCCGCGCCCAGCACCGCCGCCCGCGCCAGCCTGCGGCCCGCGGGTGTGCTCATCCGGTGGGCGAGGGCGCGGTGCTCGGCCAGCGCCCACAGCACGACGACCCAGGCGGACTGGCCCACGTACACCTGGCCCGCGTCGCCGACGACGGTGATCTCGCGGCGGGTGGCCCCGTCGTGGTCCAGGGCCGGGAAGAGGCGGCGGGCCTCGGCGGAGCCGACGGGCACGAGCCGTACGGGGACGAGCCGGCGCTGGCGGGCGATCCAGCCGGCGACGAAGCGGCACAGGCCGCAGTCCGGGTCGGTCAGGACGGTCAGCGCGCGCAGCGGGGTCCGGTCGCGGCGCGGGGCCGTGCCTGCCGCGCCCCCCTCCGGCGCGGCAGGCACGGCGTCCGGTCCCGTCGTCGGGCGCATGTCACGCCCCCGCGGGCCTGGTCGCCGTGTAGCCGTCCGGGTCGACGGGCGGGTACTGCTCGCGCTCCATGAGCCCGCGGCGGCGGATCTTGTTGAGGACGTAGACGTTGCCGAGGTGCATCACGCCGAGCACCAGCAGGACGACGCCGAGCTTGACCGACAGCGCCTCGAAGATCTGCCGGGCGTCGTCGACGGTGTCGGCCGACTTGAGGTAGAGGGCGACGAAGCCCAGGTTGACGAGGTAGAAGCCGACCACCAGCAGGTGGTTGACGGCGTCGGCGAGCTGCTCGTTGCCGTGCAGGACGTCGGCGAGGAAGACGCGTCCGTTCGTGCTCAGTGTCCTGGCCACCCAGACGGTCAGCGCGACGCTGACCACCAGGTAGACCGCGTAGGCGACCACGGTCAGGTCCATGACGATCCCACCCCTCCATCATTCTTGAACGTGTTCAAAAGCTTGTGTCCCTGACGCTAGACCTGTTTTTGAACACGTTCAAGCTAGCGGGCGGGTCCGGCTCTGTGACCCGCGCCACGCAGCGAAAAGCCCGGCCCGGCTCCGAGGTGCGGAGCCGGGCCGGGCGGGGGAGGCGGGAAGGAGGCGTCAGTCCGTCGAGGACGCCAGCGCGAGGTCCGGCTCCTGGCCGGGCCGGGGCGCCTGGTCCATGACGGCCTCGTCCGCGGGCTCGACGGCCATGTGCGGCAGCCGCTTGTCCAGCCACGCGGGCAGCCACCAGTTGGCCGTCCCGAAGATGTGCATCAGCGACGGCACCAGCACCGACCGCAGGATGAACGCGTCCAGCGCGACCGCGCCCGCGAGCCCGACGCCGAACATGCCGAGCACGCGCACCCCGCTGAGGGCGAAGGCGCCGAAGACGCAGACCATGATGACGGCCGCGGAGGTGATCACCCGGCTGGTCTCCGCCAGCCCGACGCGGACGGCGCGGGCGCTGTCACGGGTGTGGACCCACTCCTCGTGCATGCGGCTGACCAGGAAGACCTGGTAGTCCATCGAGAGGCCGAAGAGCAGCGCCAGCATGATCACCGGCAGGAAGGCGTCGATCGGCCCCTGCCGGGTCGCACCCAGCAGGCTGCCGCCCCACGCCCACTGGAAGGTCGCGACCAGGACGCCGAAGGACGCGGCCGCCGCGACCATGTTCATCACCGCCGCGGTGAGCGGGACGACGATGCTGCGGAAGGCGAGCAGCAGCAGCACGAAGCCCAGGGCGATGATCACCCCGATGAAGATCGGCATCTTGCCGCCGAGGACGCTGGAGAAGTCCTTGAAGATCGCGGTCGGACCGCCGACGTACGCCCGCATCGTCGAGCCGCGCTCGGCGGCCGGCACGACGTCGTGGCGCAGGTGGTTGATGAGCGTGTCGGTCGCCTTGTCCTGCGGCGAGGTCGTCGGCACCGCCTGGACGAGGGCCACCTTGCTGTTCGGCTCCATCGGCAGGGCGGCCGCGTAGGCGATGCCCTTGGTGTGGCCGAGCGTCGTGACGAGGTTGTCCAGCGCCTGCTTGTCGTGCTGGCCGCCGGGCACCTCCGCGAGGATGGTGAGCGGGCCGTTGAAGCCGGGGCCGAAGCCGTCGGCCAGCATGTCGTACGCCTTGCGCGTCGTGGTCGACGTCGGGTTGTTGCCCTGGTCGGACGAGCCGAGCCGGAGCGCCAGCGTCGGGATCGCCAGCGTCGCCATGACGACGACCGCGGCCGCCGCCAGCGAGCGCGGGTGCCGCTGCACGAAGGACGACCAGCGGGCCGACGCGCCCACCGACTCGCCGGTGTTCGGGCCGTCGGCGGCGAAGCGCCGCCGCTGCCTGCGGCTGAGCACCTTCATCCCGAACAGGCCGAGCAGCGCGGGCAGCAGCGTGACCGCGCCGATCACCGAGACGACCACGGTCATCGCCGACGAGATCGCCACCGCGTAGAGGAAGCTCAGGCCCACGGTGAACATGCCCAGCAGGGCGATGCACACCGTGCCGCCCGCGAAGAGCACCGCGCGCCCGGAGGTGTTGATCGCCTTGACCGCGGCGTCCTCCGGTGTGAGGCCGCTCAGGATGCCTTTTCGGTGCCGGGTGACGATGAAGAGCGCGTAGTCGATGCCGACGCCGAGGCCCACCAGCATCGCCAGCTGGCCGGAGAAGTCCGGCACGTTCTCGACGTGTGTGAGCAGGGTGATGAGCGACGACGAGATGCCGATGGCGAACAGCGCCGTCACGATCGGTGTCAGCATGCCCAGCAGCGAGCCGAAGGCCAGGAAGAGCACGACCGCTGCGGCCGCGATGCCCACGAACTCGCTCACGCCCGCGGGCGGCTGCTCGATCAGGCCGATGATGTCGCCGCCCACCTCGACCCGCAGCCCGTCGGCCCGCGCGGAGTGCGCGGTGTCGACCAGGTCGTGGACCTGCGCCTCGTCCAGCGCGGAGCCCAGGACGTCGTACGTGACGCGGGCGTAGGCCGTCTTGCCGTCCTTGCTGATCTGCGTCGCCCCGGCCGGGTCGTACGGGCTGACGACCTGTCCGACGTCCTTCTGGTGCCGGATCTTCTCCAGCATCGGGACGATCCGGTCCTTGACCGCCGGATCCTTCACCGTGCCGGAGTCGGTGTGCCAGGCCACCGTGTCGCTCTCGCCCGACTGGCTGTGCACGGCCTGGTCGAGAAGTTCCAGCACCTTGTTGGACTCGGTGTGCGGGAGCGAGAAGACATTCGAGTACGCATTGCCCGCGATCCTGCCCGCGGTGCCGATACCGAGCAGCGCCGCCACCCACAGCAGGATCACCACCCACTTGTGCCGGAAGCACCATCGCGCCAGAGTGGCCACGATCCATCCCCCATCATCTTCGTCGTCGTCTTCGTCATCGTCGTCATGCGGTCGGCTCTGATCACTCGCCCCCCACCAGAGTCAGTGGTGCCGCGCGCACGTACCAAGCCGAAGCGGCTTCTCTCAAGGAACTCCAAGGTTCGCGCCCCCCGGAGGACACCCGGTGTGCGGATACTTGACGCATGGAGACAGCTGTCGGTACGGCTCCCACCGTGCTCGTCGTCGAGGACGAGCCGGGCATCGCGGACATCCTGCGCATCACGCTGACCTACAACGGCTTCACGGTGCACTGCGCGGCCACCCGCAGGGAGGCCCTCGCGGCCGTCCGCGCCCACCGCCCCGACCTCGTGCTGCTCGACGTCATGCTGCCCGACGGCAACGGCTGGGAGCTGTGCCGCGCCCTGCGCGCCGAGCACCCGGCCGGGCGGGACGGCGCGGGCGACGACCTCGCCGTCATCTTCGTCACCGCGCGGGACGCGCCGCGCGACGTCGTCGCCGGTCTCGCGCTGGGCGGCGACGACTACATCACCAAGCCCTTCGGCGTCGACGAGGTCGTGGCACGCGTGCACGCGGTGCTGCGCCGCACCCGCCGTACCGCGGGCGTCGCCGACCGGGTGCTGCGGCACGGCGACCTGGAGATGGACGAGGCGACGTACTCGGTGCGCCGCTCCGGGCGGCCCGTCGAGCTGACGCCCACCGAGTACAACCTGCTGCGCCACCTGCTGCGCAACTCCGGGCGGATCGTGTCCAAGGAGCAGCTGCTCCAGCACGTGTGGCAGTACGACACCGTGGTGCCGTCCACGGTCGTCGAGACGTACATCTCCTACCTGCGCCGCAAGCTCGACCGGCTCGGGCCGCCGCTGATCGAGACCCGGCGCGGTGTCGGCTACGGGCTGCGGGCGGTCGAGGGCACGTGACGGCGTGACGGGTACGGACGTGGCGGGTGCGGGCGTGACGGCGTGATGGGTACGGACGTGACGAGGGCGGGCGTGACGACATGAGCAAGCGGCTGCTGCCGTGGGCCTTCGCGTGGGCCGCGGCGGAGTCGACCCGCAAGTCGCGTGAGGCGACCGGGGCGAAACGCGGGGGACTGTGCGGCAGCGGACGGCTGCTGCCGGGGCCCAAGACGCTGCGTGCCCGCCTCACCCTCGCCAACGTCACCTTCGTCGCCCTCGGGCTGCTCGCGACCGCGGCCTTCAGCGTCATGGCCACGTCCATGGTGCTGGGCAGCGAGATCGACCACACCCTGAGCGAGTCGCAGCGCTCGCTGCGCAGCACCCCGGTCACCGCGAACGGGCTCCAGCAGCTGTGCACGCTGGCGACGATCCTCCAGACCGGCCACGACGGGGACGACGGCGGGGGCGGACTGCCCTTCGCCAAGGCCTTCAAGCAGGACCTCTTCGTCGTCCTCGACCCCGACGGCCGCAACTCGACGGTGTGCGAGAGCGGCATGGGCACCGACAACCGGGTCCGCGAGGACGTCACCGCCGCCCTGCCCGACCCCGCGGAGCTCGCCCGTACCGGAAGGGCCGTCAACGTGCGGGCGGCCGGGACGGACTACCGGGTCGTCGTGACCCGGCTCGGCGACGGCAGCATGGTCGTGCAGGGCATGCGCTACAGCGGTGTCGAGCGGGCCATCCACAAGCTGCTGGGCTGGGAGTTCGTCGCCGGGTTCGTGCTGCTCGCGCTGCTCGCCGTCGGCTCGCTCACCGCCGCCCGGCGGCGGCTGAGCCCGCTGGAGGCCATGGTCGAGACCGCCTCCGCGATAGCCGAGGGCGACCTGTCGCGGCGCGTCGCCACCGGGCGGTACGGCTCCAGCGAGGTGCAGCAGCTCAGCACCGCCCTCAACGCGATGCTCCAGCAGATCGAGACCGCCGTGACCGAGAGCGAGCGCGCCACCGCCCAGTTGCGGCACTTCCTCGCCGACGCCTCGCACGAGCTGCGCACCCCGCTCGCCTCCGTCCAGGGCTACCTGGAGCTGTACGAGAAGGGCATGCTCGACGCCGAGGACAAGGAGCGGGCGCTGCGCCGGGTCTCCGCCGAGGCCGCCCGGATGAGCCGCCTCGTCGACGAACTCCTCGCCCTGGCCCGGCTGGAGGAGCGCCCCGAGCTGGACTTCCAGCCCGTCGACCTGTGCGCCCTGGTCCGGGACGCCGCCGCCGACCTGGCCGCGCAGCAGCCCGGGCGGCCGGTGACCCTGCTGCTGCCGGAGGAGGGGGGCGCGGGCGCCGGGTGCTCGGTGTGGGCGCTCGGCGACGAGGCGGGGCTGCGGCAGGTCGTCGGCAACCTGCTGAGCAACGTACGGGTGCACACGCCGGCGGACGCGCCCGTCGTCATCGAGGTGCGCGGCAGTACGCGCGGGGTGCGGCTGCGGGTGAGCGACGCCGGGCCCGGCCTGGACCCGCGCGACGCCGAGCGGGCCTTCGACCGCTTCTTCCGCGTCGACCCCGAGCGCGCACCCGACACCGGCGGGGCGGGGCTGGGTATGGCGATCGTCCACGCCGTCGTCCAGGCCCACCACGGGACCGTGCGGCTCGACACGGCGCCGGGTGCGGGGCTGACGGTGCGGGTCAGCCTGCCGGGGGCGGCGCCGCCCCCCGGACTGACGGCACCCGTGACGGCGGATCCCCGGCCGGTGGCGCGCTGAGCGTGCCCCCGGACCGCCCGGGAGAGCGTCGCCGAGCAGGGGCGTGCGGGGTGCGTGGGGCGTGCGTGACCTGCGGGGCGTGACGGCCGGGGGACCGGGCCGCCGCGGGACGGGTACCGGTGTGTGACGGCGGTTCAGGGGCAGGTGGCCGTCATGGGCATCATCGGATGGATCGTACTGGGGCTGCTCGCGGGCGCCATCGCCAAGATCATCCTGCCGGGCCGCGACCCGGGCGGACTCGTCGGGACCACCCTCATCGGGGTCGTCGGCGCCTTCCTGGGCGGCTGGCTGTCGGCGAAGCTGTGGGACAAGCCGGTGCCGCACCACTTCTTCGACGGCAGGACATGGGTGGCCGCGATCGGCGGCTCGCTCGTCCTGCTCATCGCCTACCGCATCATCTTCGGCGACTCCCGCGCCCGCCGCTGAGGCCCGTGCGCGCGGGGCGGAGCGGTGCGCACCACCTCCGCGATCGGCCTCGGCCTGCTCCCCAACCCGCTCCGGACGACCGGCACGACCGCCCCGGACGGCACCCTCCACCGGGGCACCGAGACCGGCGTGCTGCGCCCCCCGCCGCCGACCGCCGCCGCCCCCCGCCGCCCGCCCCGGCGAGCGGCGGAAGGGGCGGGCCCGTCACGCGGGCCCCGGCCCCGGCGCTCGCGGGACGGCGAGGCACAGCACGCCGAGGAGAGCGAAGACGAGGGCGCCCGCGGCGAACAGCCCGGCGCAGTGCGGGAGGAAGCCGTCGGCGCCCGCGGGTCCGGCCACGGCGGCGAAGATCGCGACGCCGAGCGCGCCACCGGTCTGCCTGCTGGTGTTGCCGGCCCCGGACGCCACCCCGGGCGCGCCGGGCACGGCGAGGAGCGCGGCCGAGACGATCGAGGGGGTGAGGATCCCCAGGCCCGTGCCCCACAGGGCGAGGAAGAGGAGAAGGACGGCGTAGCCGCTCCCGCCGACGGTGGCCGCGATGCCGGCGAACCCGCCCGCGGCGACGAGCAGGCCGAGGGCGGCGGCGCGCCAGACACCGATCCGGGCGCTCAGCCGGCCGGCCGGGGCGCCGAGGAACGGCAGCGGCACCATCGCCGGTGTGGTCGCCAGTCCCGCCGACAGGGGGCTGAGTCCGCGCACGTCCTGGAAGAACTGGGTGAGCAGGAACAGGCCGCCGAGCACGCACAGGTTCATCAGCCCGGCCACGACGCACGCGCCCGCCAGCGTGCCCCGCGCACCGCGCGGGACGGTGAGCAGCGGGTGCTCGGTACGGCGTTCCACCGTGACGAACCAGACGGCCGTGCCCGCGGCGGCCGCGCCGAGGAACGCGCCGAGCCCCGGCGAGCCGGGTCCCTGGATGATCGCGGTCACCAGACAGCCCAGCCCGGCCACCAGCAGGGCGGCTCCCGCCCGGTCCACCGTCCCGGCCCGGGCCCTTCCCGCCTCCTCACGGGACAGCCGGAGGACCGGGATCACGGCGAGGGCCGTCACCGGCACACCGAGCCAGAACACGGCACGCCAGCCGGCGGACTGGACCAGCAGCCCGCCGATCACCGGACCGGCGGGCAGCGCCGTCCCGCCGATCGCTGCCCATACGCCCACGAGCCGGCTCCTGGCGCCCTCGTCGGCGGTCTCCTCCACCAGCAGGGCGAGGGTGCCGGGCAGCATCAGCGCCGCCCCGGAGCCTTGCAGGGCGCGTGCCGTGACCAGGATCCCGACGCTCGGAGCCAGCGCGCAGAGCACCGATGCCGCCCCGAACCCGGCAAGGCCCAGCAGCACGACCCGGCGGTGGCCGAGGCGGTCCCCGATCGCGCCCGAGGCCAGCAGCAGCGCCGCCAGCGGCACCGCGTAGGCGTCCACCACCCACGCCAGCCGCGCACCGTCCGCGTCCAGGCCGGAGCCGATCTGCGGCAGCGCGACGTTCACCACCGTCACGTCCAGGAGCACGAGGAAGTAGCCGCCGCACAGCGCGAGCGTCAACGGCCACCGGGCACGGTCACGGTCCATCCCCCAAGCCTGGACCGGAAACACTTCACGCCGGGTCGAAGTATTTCGCACCTAGCATCGGGACATGCCCTCCGAACGCCCCGGCCCGCAGGGCGAACCGGACATCGCCCGGCTCGCCTCAGCCTTCGCCGACCCGCGCCGCGTGCGCGTGCTCATGGCCCTGGCCGACGGACGCGCCCTGCCGGCCGGCCGGCTCGCCGAAGAAGCCGGCACCGCCGCCTCGACGATCAGCAACCACCTGGCCGTGCTGCTCGGCCACGACCTCGTCACCGCCGAGCAGCACGGGCGCAACCGCTACTACCGGCTGGCCAGGGACGGGGTCGAGGGCGTGCTGGAAGCCCTCGCCGTCCTCGCCCCGCGCACCCCGATCACCTCCCTGCGCGAGCACACCCGCGCGGCCGCGCTGCGCTCCGCGCGCACCTGTTACCGCCATCTCGCCGGACGCGCCGGGGTCGCCCTCTTCCGCCGGCTGCTCGACGCGCAGTGGGTCACCGGCGGCGACGGGCTCCACCACCCCGGCGCCACCGCGGACCGGCTCTCGGCGCCGGGGAGGAGCACCGACTACAGGCTCACCGCGACCGGCGCCGCAGAACTCGCCGACTGGGGGATCCCGTCCCGGCTGCTCTCCACCGGGCGGCCGCTGCGCTACTGCGTGGACTGGACCGAGCAGGCCCACCACCTCGCGGGCCCCCTCGGCACCGCGATGACCGACCGGCTCTTCGCGCTCGGCTGGATCACCCGCGGCAGCATCCCCCGCACCGTCGGCATCACACCCCGTGGACAGGAGGGCCTGCGCACGCTGACCACCTCCCGCCCGCGCCGCACGACCTGACCGCGCCCGCCCGCGCCCGCCCGCGCCCGCCCGCGCCCGCCCGCGCCCGCCCGCGCCCGCCCGCGCCCGCCCGCGCCCGCGGGCCTCAACGGCCTGCGGCAGCCGGGCACCCGCCCCCGGCGGCCGGCGCTCGCCCTACGCCACCCCGAACCACCGCCCCGCCGCCGCCCGCAGCTCCGCCAGCTCCTCCGGGGCGGGCTCCGCGGCCGAACTCGCCCATGCCACGTAGGAATCCGGCCGGATCAGCGCCGCCGTGAAGGGTGCCGCACCCGGCGGCCGGACCGCAGCCCGCACCACGTCCACCGCCGCGGCCCACTCCTCGGCCACTGCCGCCGCCGCTGCACCCTGCGTCAGGTCGAGCAGCAACGGGCGTCCCGTCCGGGCCAGTTCGGCCAGCCGCACCGGCTTCTCCGCCAACTCCAGCGGCGCATCGGGTGCGAAGCCGCCCAGCAGCGGATGCCCGCCCGCCGTGTCTCCCGCCCGTCCTCCCGCCGGACCGCCCATGTCGTAGCGCAGGTCGGAACCGGCTATCAGCGCGGCCACCCGCGCCACGGCCGGCTCGTCCCGCAGCAGCTCGCCGACGACCTGGCGCAGCGCGTCCACGTCGCTGCCGGGCATGTGCAGGGCGTGCTGCGCCTGAGCGGAGACCAGGGTGCGGCGGGCCGCGGCGCCGCGTTCGGTGTCGTAGCTCTGCAGCAGGCCTCCGGGCGCGGTGCCCGCGAGGGCCGCCGCCAGCTTCCACCCGAGGTTGACCGCGTCCTGGAGCCCGGCGTTGAGGCCCGGGCCGCCACCGGAGGCGTAGACGTGGGCCGCGTCCCCGGCCAGGAAGAGCCGCCCCTCGCGCAGTCTTTCCGCGACCCGCGTGTTGCCGCCCTTGAGCCGCCGCAGCACGTGCGGGCCCGCACCCTCGGGCGCCGCCCACGGCACCTCGGCCCCGAGGACCCGGGCCGCGCTCGCCCGCATCTCCTCCAGGCTCATCGGCCCGTCGTCCTCCGCCGGCTCCCACTCGGTGGTGGCCACCAGCGGCGGCCGGCCGGGCAGTGGCGCCCAGGTGAAGGCGCCCCGCGCGGTGCGCAGCGGCAGGAACGGTGGCACCGTCCCGACGCCCGGCACCCGCAGCCCCGCCGCGTCCGCCCAGCCCGCGGGCACCGACACATGCGCATGGCGCGCCACCGAGCGGTCGTACGTCACCCCGGAGAAGCCGATCCCGGCGAGCTTGCGGATCGGGCTGTGCGCGCCGTCGGCCCCCACGGCGTACCGTGCCCGCAGCCCGTACGTCCCCTCCGGTCCCGACACCTCCAGCTCGACCCCGTCCTCCCGCAGGACCAGGCCCACCACCTCGTGGCCGGTGCGTATCCGGGCGCCCAGCGCGCGCGCCCGTTCCTCCAGCACCTGCGCGATCCGCTGCTGCGGCACTGCCACCGTGTAGACGGGGCTCTGCTCCAGCAGGCTCAGATCCAGCGGTATCCCGGAGAACATGAAGCCCGTCGTGTTGGGCAGCGGTGCCCCCGGCAGGCCCGTCAGCGGCTCCGCCAGCCCGCGCCGGTCCATCACCTGGACGACCTGGCCCACCAGGCCGTTCGCCTTCGGCTCGCGCCCGGGCTCCCCGAGCTTCTCCAGCACCAGCGGCCGCACACCCAGCAGCGCCAGTTCAGCGGCCAGCATGAGCCCTGTCGGCCCGCCGCCCACGATCACGACATCCTCGGCCGTCGTGCCCTTTTCGGTCTCTTCGCCCGTAGTGTTCCCGGTCATCTGGACGCACTCCTCCCAGCTCCTGGCGCATGGTTGTCCGCCGACGTGCCGGACGGGGCTCGCGCGCTCGCGCACGACACGTCGAACGAGGTGATGTGGTGTCTTGCCGCGGCCCTTCAGGCCGCGGGTGTCAGCTCCCTGCCGGGGCGGCGCCCGGTCCGGGAGCGGACGGGCCCAGCCCCCTCCGCAGGTGCTCCAGTGCCTCGTCCATCAACGGGGCCAGCGGGACCGGGGGATCGGCCCGCAGCCAGTGGGACAGCGTCGTGCCCATCGCGGCGCCGACAGCGGAGGCGACGAGCTTCGGGTAGAGGTCGGTCACCGCGTCCGTACCCGTCCGCGCCGCTATCGCCTCGGCCAGCACGCCCTGCGCCTCCTGGTCGGCGCGCATCACCTCGGCCTGTACCGCGGGCTCCGTCAGCACCTCCCATATGGCCTCCCGGTGCTGCCGCCGGGGGGTCCGCCGCTGGTGCGCCGCGCTGTCCTCGGGGGCGAACTCGAACCGCAGCGCCGTCCCTATCGCCTCGAACAACGGCTCGGCCGCCGGTCGTTCGCCGACCGCCCGTGCGACGCGTGCCATCCGGTCCAGATGCGTGGCGGCGACCGCTTCCGCCTTGCCCGAGAAGTAGTTGCGGAACGTGCGCTCCGAGACGTTCACCGCCGCGGCGACGTCCTCGATCCGCACGTTCGTCCATCCCCGCTCGACCGCCAGCGCGATCGTCGCCTCGCTGAGCGCCCGCCGTGTCTGCTGCTTCTTGCGCTCGCGCAACCCCGCCGCCTGCTCGGCCGCGCTTCCCCGCCCGGGCGTGCCCGCGCGTCCTTCCGCCTGCTCGTCCACCGGTCCGCCCCCCTGCTTCGCGCTCTCCGTCCTCCCTGGGACCCCAAGCTAGCATTCTTTCCGAACCGGAAAACCTGCCCTGTGGAAAACTTTTCCCCTCCGGCAAGATTTTCCGGTGATCGGTGCACGCCGCGGGTGATCCCCGCCCTCCCGGCCGCTGTCAGTGCCCGCCCCTACGCTCCCGGTCATGGGAACGGTGACCGTCGTCGACGAGACGACATCAGGGGAGACCCGCGGGTCCTGGGGGCTGGAGTTCGCGGAGGAGCGCGTCAGCGCACGTGAGGTGATCAGGCGCCGGGTCTTCGAGGAGGTGGCGGAGTACAACGCGAGGCAGCCCGGCCTCTTCCGGGGCCTGGTCCAGCCGACCGACGCCGAGCACACGCTCAACGGCTACCGGCTGCGCACCCCGCGCCGCCTTGACGCCGAGCGGCAGTTCGCACGGGCCGTCGAGGCCTTCGGGCGCAACGGCTTCCTGCTGCTCGCCGGCGGGCGCCAGATAGAGGACCTGGACGAGGAGGTCGACCTCTCGTCCGGGGCCGCCGAGGTGGTCTTCCTCAAGCTCGTGCCGCTGGTGGGTGGCTGATGGCCGTCGCGGGGGACCACGTGGTGGCGGTCCGCGGGCTGGTCGCCGAGGGCGACATGGTCCGGCTGGCCGACCGGCTGGTGCCCGCCTTCGCCGGCAAGGCCGTCCTGGAGAACGGCGCCGGTGACAAGATGCTCGCCGATGTCGCGGGCCTGCCGCCCGCCCGGCGGCTCGAACTGGTGACGCTGCTGTGCGAGCGCTACGAGAACCTGGAACAGACCGGTCTGCGCGCGGGTCCGGGACCCGGCGAACGCGCGGGGGGCCGGGCGCGGGACGGCGGGAGCCGGACCCCGACCGCCGAGGAGGCCGGGGAGACGCTGCTGCTGGCGATCGTGGCCTGCGCCCGCGGGCTCGGCGTCGACCCGCTGCCCCGTGCGCGGGCCGAGCGGCTGGCCGAACTGGCCGGGCACAGCACCATCACCTGGTTCGGCGACCGCCCCGAATGGCTTGTCGAGGCCGAGGTCGCCGCCGGGCGCGCGGTGCCCGCGCAGACCGTCGCCGCCCTGCGCAGGACCTCGACCGTTCCCTACGCCCGGTCCGGGCTGGCCCAGGTGGCGAGGAAGCTCCTCGACCCCCCGGTCAACCCCGGCGAGGCCTGGTCCGACGACGCGCTCGCGACCGCCGCGCTGCTCGGCGAGCCCTGGACGCTGCTGCTGCGGCACGCCGCCACCGCCACCGCGGCGCGCCCCACCGCCCGCTGGGAGAAGGAGGCCCGCGCCCTCGTCGGGCGACTCGGCGCGGACGCGGTGCGCGACAGGGCGGTCGCCTGGCTCGGCCTCGCCGGGCGTCCCCGTACGGTGCCGTACGCCGACGAGGTCGGCCACGGCCCCGACCCCAACGCCCTCGTCGACCCCTACAACGCCAACGCCCTGCGCGGCCTCGCCTGGACGCTCGCGCTCCTCCCGCCGCATCCCGCGGTCCCGCGCGCCCTCGGCTCCCTCGTCGACGTGTGCCTGCGCAAGATCCCCGGCCACGGCCCGCGCAACCCGAAGCTCGCCAACGCCGGGGTGACGGCACTGGCGAGCTGCGAGGGTGAGGCGGCGCTCGGCGAGCTGGCCCGGCTCGCCGCCCGCGTGACCTTCCGCGGCACGCTCAAGCAGATCGACCGCGCCCTGGAGGAGCGCGCCGGAGCGCTGGGCCTCGGCCGGGAGGAGGTCGAGGAGCTGGCGGTGCCGGCCTACGGGCTCACGGAGGCCGGGCTGCTCCGGCACGCCCACGGCGAGCTGGCCGTACGCGCCGGGAAAGCCGTCCTGACGTGGCGCAACGCGGCAGGCAAGCAGGTCAGGGGAGTTCCGGCGGCGGTCCGGCGCGAGCACCCGGAGGAGGTCGCCGAGCTCAAGGCCGCGGCCAGGGACGTCGAGCGCATGCTCGGCGCCCAGTCCGAGCGGCTGGACCGGCAGTTCCTGGCCCGTCGCCGGTGGGCGTACGCGGCCTGGCGCGAACGCGTCCTCGACCATCCGCTGGTGGGAACGCTCGCGCGCCGCCTGCTGTGGACGGTCGACGGCCTGGCCTGCGGATTCGCCGACGGCGAGCTGCGCACCCTCGCCGACGCGCCCCTGCCGCAGGGGGGCGGCACCGTCGAGCTGTGGCACCCGGTGGGCCGCGAGGTCGCCGAGGTCATGGCCTGGCGGGAGTGGCTGGAGCGGCACGGGATCACCCAGCCGTTCAAGCAGGCCCACCGCGAGGTGTATCTGCTCACCGACGCCGAGCGCCGCACGGCCACGTACTCCAATCGCTTCGCCGGGCACGTCCTGCGACAGCACCAGTTCCAGTCGCTCGCCGCCACCCGCGGGTGGAGCAGCAAGCTGCGGCTGGCGGTGGACGACGAGTACCCGCCCGCCGAGCGCGAGCTGCCCGCATGGGGGCTGCGCGCGGAGTTCTGGATCGAGGGGGCGGATCTCCACGGCGTCACCGGCCCCGGCAGCTACCTCCACCTGACCACCGACCAGGTCCGCTTCCACCGCATCGGCGCCCCCCGCAACCGGGCGCACGCCGGAGGTGGCGGCTACGCCCCCGACCGCCGCCGCGACGTCGCGCCCGAGGACCGGGCCCTGCCGCTGGAGGAGGTTCCGCCGCTCGTGCTCAGCGAGGTCCTGCGGGACGTCGACCTCTTCGTCGGTGTCGCCAGCGTCGGCAACGACCCGGCCTGGCAGGACGGCGGGCCGGAAGGCCGCTACCGCGACTACTGGCACGACTACGGCTTCGGCGAGCTGTCCCGGACGGCGCAGAGCCGCCGCGAGGTCCTGGAGCGGGTCGTCCCGCGGCTGGCGATAGCCGGCCGGTGCGCGATCGAGGGGCGCTTCCTGCACGTGCGCGGCGACCGGCACACGTACCGGATCCACCTCGGTTCCGGCAACGTCCTCATCGCCCCGCAGGACCGCTACCTGTGCATCGTGCCCGGTGCGGGCAGCGCCGCGGACGCCGGCTACCTGCCCTTCGACGGCGACCGCACGCTCAGCCTCATCCTCAGCAAGGCCTTCCTGCTGGCCCGCGACACCGAGATCACCGACCCCACGATCCTGAGCCAGCTGTGAGGCCGGGGCGGGTGGAGGGGACCGGCGCCGGAGGGCACGGCGAAAGGGTGCGGCCCCCGGGGGAACCGGGGGCCGCACCCTGGGCAGCGCGCGGTGCCGGCGGCGCGGACAGGCGCGCGGCCGGCGAGCGGGGGTCAGTACCGCCGGGTGATCAGCGCCCGCTTGACCTCGGCGATCGCCTTCGTCACCTCGATGCCGCGCGGGCACGCGTCGGTGCAGTTGAAGGTCGTGCGGCAGCGCCAGACGCCGTCCTTGTCGTTCAGGATCTCCAGCCGCTGCTCCCCGCCCTCGTCACGCGAGTCGAAGATGAAGCGGTGCGCGTTGACGATGGCGGCCGGGCCGAAGTACTGGCCGTCGTTCCAGAAGACCGGGCAGGACGACGTGCACGCCGCGCACAGGATGCACTTGGTGGTGTCGTCGAAGCGGGCGCGGTCCTCGGCGGACTGCAGCCGCTCCCGGGTGGGCTCGTTGCCCTTGGTCACCAGGAAGGGCATGACGTCCCGGTAGGCCTGGAAGAACGGGTCCATGTCGACCACGAGGTCCTTCAGCACGGTCATGCCCTTGATGGGCTCGATCGTGATGGGCTTCTCGGGGTTGATGTCCTTGATCAGGGTCTTGCAGGCGAGCCGGTTGCGCCCGTTGATCCGCATCGCGTCGGAGCCGCACACGCCGTGCGCGCACGAGCGGCGGAAGGTCAGGGTGCCGTCGATCTCCCACTTGACCTTGTGCAGCGCGTCGAGGACGCGCTCCTTGGGGTCGATCGGGATCTGGTAGTCGACCCACTCGGCGTCCGCCGACACCTCGGGGTTGAAGCGGCGCACCCGCAGGGTGATCGTGACCAGGTGGGACGCGCCGGCCTCGGCGGCGTCCAGGGCCGCGGAGTGCCCGCCGTCGAGCGTCGGGGTGCTCGGGGTGCTCATCAGTACTTACGCTCCATCGGCTGGTAGCGGGTCTGCACGACCGGCTTGTAGTCCAGGCGGATCGTCTCGGCGCCGGTGGCGGAGTCGAATTCGCGGTAGGCCATCGTGTGCCGCATGAAGTTGACGTCGTCGCGGTTGGGGAAGTCCTCGCGGTAGTGGCCGCCGCGGGATTCCTTGCGGGCCAGCGCGGAGACCGCCATGACCTCGGCGAGGTCCAGCAGGTTGCCCAGCTCGACGGCTTCCAGCAGGTCGGTGTTGAAGCGACGGCCCTTGTCCTGGACGGAGACGTTGCGGTAGCGCTCGCGCAGCTCGCCGATCTTCTCGACCGCGGTCTTGATGGTCTGCTCGGTGCGGAAGACCATCACGTTGGCGTCCATGCACTCCTGCAGCTCGCGCCGCAGGTCGGAGACCCGCTCGCTGCCGGTGGAGGCGCGCAGCCGCTCGATGAGCTCCACGACCTGCTCGGCCGGGTTGTCCGGCAGCGGCACGTAGTCGTTGGCGTGCGCGTACTCCGCGGCGGCGATGCCGGAGCGGCGGCCGAAGACGTTGATGTCCAGCAGCGAGTTGGTGCCCAGCCGGTTCGCCCCGTGCACGGACACGCACGCCACCTCGCCGGCCGCGTACAGGCCCGGCACCACCGTGGTGTTGTCGGCCAGCACCTCGCCCTGCACGTTGGTGGGGATGCCGCCCATGGCGTAGTGCGCGGTGGGCTGGATCGGGATCGGGTCGGTGTACGGCTCGATGCCCAGGTACGTGCGCGCGAATTCGGTGATGTCCGGCAGCTTGGCGTCCAGCTGCTCCGGCGGCAGGTGCGTGAGGTCGAGGTAGACGTGGTCGCCCTCGGGGCCGCAGCCGCGGCCCTCGCGGATCTCGGTGTAGATCGCACGGGAGACGACGTCGCGCGAGGCGAGGTCCTTCATGACGGGCGCGTACTTCTCCATGAAGCGCTCGCCGTCCTTGTTGCGCAGGATGCCGCCCTCGCCGCGGGCGCCCTCCGTGAGCAGGATGCCCATGCGCCAGATGCCCGTGGGGTGGAACTGGAAGAACTCCATGTCCTCCAGCGGCAGACCGCGCCGGAAGACGGCGGCCTGGCCGTCACCGGTGAGGGTGTGCGCGTTGGAGGTCACCTTGAAGAACTTGCCGGTGCCGCCGGAGGCGTAGATGACGGCCTTCGCCTGGAAGACGTGGATCTCGCCGGTCGCCAGCTCGTAGGCCACCACGCCGGCGGACCGCTTGACGCCGTCGACCTCGGTGAGGAGCTGGTCGAGGACGTAGAACTCGTTGAAGAACTCCACGCCCTCCTTGACGCAGTTCTGGTACAGCGTCTGGAGGATCATGTGACCGGTGCGGTCGGCGGCGTAGCACGCCCGGCGGACCGCGGCCTCGCCGTGGTTGCGGGTGTGGCCGCCGAAACGCCGCTGGTCGATCCGGCCCTCGGGCGTCCGGTTGAACGGGAGGCCCATCTTCTCCAGGTCGAGGACCGCGTCGATGGCCTCCTTCGCCAGGATCTCGGCGGCGTCCTGGTCGACCAGGTAGTCACCGCCCTTGATCGTGTCGAAGGTGTGCCACTCCCAGTTGTCCTCCTCGACGTTCGCGAGGGCCGCGGCCATGCCGCCCTGGGCGGCGCCGGTGTGGGAGCGCGTGGGGTAGAGCTTGGTCAGGACGGCGGTGCGCGAGCGCTTGGTGGCCTCGATCGCGGCGCGCATGCCGGCGCCGCCCGCTCCGACGATGACGGTGTCGTACTTGTGGATCTGCATTGGGGTCGCTTTCCCTGTCCCAGCCCTGGCTCAGCGGATGTTCGGGTCGAAGGTGAAGATCACCAGCGAGCCGAGCGCGATGGTGAAGACCACCGCGGTGTACAGCAGCGTCTTGAGCCAGACGCGGGTGTTGGCCTGCTCGGCGTAGTCGTTGATGACGGTCCGCAGACCGTTGCCGCCGTGCAGCATGGCCAGCCACAGCATGGCGAGGTCCCAGAACTGCCAGAACGGCGAGGACCAGCGGCCGGCGACGAAAGCGAAGCCGACCTTCTGCACGCCGCCGTCCAGGACGAGCTGGATCAGCAGGTGGCCGATCACCAGCACGACGAGCACCACGCCGGACAGCCGCATGAAGAGCCAGCCGTACAGCTCGAAGTTGGTGCGGGTGGCGCGCGGGGTGCGCTTGGTGCGCGCCCGCGGCGGCTCGATGACCGGCGCGGGGTTGGCGGGGCTGTACGGGGCGACGCTGGAGCCGGTCAGTTCGACGGCGTCGGAGATGTCAGCGGACATGGCTCAGTTCCCCCACAGGACTCGTGCGGCGTGACCGAGGACGGGGTAGATCGCGCCGAGCATCAGCAGGATCCACACGCCGACCACCGTCCACAGCATCTGCTTCTGGTACCGCGGGCCCTGGGTCCAGTAGTCGACCGCGATGATCCGCAGACCGTTCAGCGCGTGGAAGAGGATCGCGGCCACCAGGCCGTACTCCAGCAGGCTGACGATCGGGGTCTTGTAGGTCGAGACGACCTTGTCGTAGTCCTCGGGCGATACGCGGACGAGCGCGGTGTCGAGGACGTGGACGAACAGGAAGAAGAAAATGAGGACACCGGTGACTCGGTGAGCCACCCAGGACCACATTCCTTCCCGGCCGCGGTACAGCGTTCCTGCCGGCACGGAAAAAACCCTCCAGGAGCGGGGCGAGGGGGTGCCGGCCAGTGTGTCGGTCACGCCCGGCCGGGTACGGTCCACCGGCCCCGGCCATCGTAGCGACGTGATCCGGCCTCGGTACGGCGGGGTGGGCCAGGTGTGAGCGATCCCGCACGGTCGGGTGAACGCGCGGGTTCGAACGCGCGCAGCAGCCGCGCCCGGCAGAGACCGCGCAGCTGCTCCGCGGTGACCACGGACTCCTCGTCCGCGTCGTGCCCGAGACGGACCCGCAGGCTCGCGAGTGTCTGGTCGAGCGCGGCGGCCGGGTCGGCGGCGGCGCTCTCGTCGAGGGCGAGGATGAAGGCGTGGCCGAATTTCGCCTCGTAGTGGGCGTGCGCGGCGCGCAGCGCGGTGTGCACGCTCAGGCCCCCGCGGTCGGCGAGCGGGGCGGGCCGCTCGGCGGCCAGGGCCTCGGCGAGATCGCCCGGGGTCAGGTCGTACGCCGCTTCCTCCGCGGCCGCCAGCAGGGCTTCGACGGTCGGGTACGGGCGGTGGGCGGCGAGCCGGCGCGCCCACCGGTGGCTGCCGCAGCACGCCAGCAGGGCGGCCTCCGCGGCGGCGACCGGAGCCCCGTTGAAACGGGACAGCGGCGTCGGCGTCGGCGCCGCGGTGTGCGCGGCGTGCGGGGCGGGCACGGCGTGCGTGACGGCCTGGGAGACGGGGTCGCTGGACGGCAGCGGGGCTCCAGAAGAGTGAACGGGACGGGCCCTACGGCAGGAGACCACTTTAGGCAGGGCCTCTTCGAACACGGCAGGCAGCTATCCGAACTTCACCCGTACGGGCCCCTCCTGTCATCTGTGGTTGACGCGTACGCCGCACGGGGGGCCCGGGGGCGCCCCGCGTCAGTCCCACCAGAACGACCACAGCCGCTCGCCCCGCAGCGCCTCCGCGTACTCGGCGAAGGGGAAGGCGCCGTCGTTGAGATTGGTCGCCCCCGTCAGGACGTGCTCCAGCGCGACGTGCGCGGCGTGCCGGGACGCGAGCGGCGGCGAGGCCACCGACACGAAGAGCGAGGCGCCCTCGAAACCGATGACGCGCGCGCCGAAGCGTTCCTCCCACGTGCGCAGCAGCGCGGACAGCTCCAGCGCGGGCGCGTCGGCCTCCCAGCCCACCGCGGCGGGGATGTCGGCGCTGCGCTCCACCCGGACGAGCGCGACGTACGCCACGAAGCGTGTCGTGAAGTAGTGCAGCATCTGCCCGACCGCGACCCGCGCCACCGCGTCCGGCGACGGCCCCGGGTGGGGCCCGGACGCCGCCGCGAGCCCCGGCCACGCCCCGAACGGCACCCGCAGCCCGGTGCCCGGCTCCGCGCTCGCCCGCGGTCCGGCCGGCGGCCTGCCGCGCGCGGGCCCCGGCACGGGACGCGCCGCCCGGCTCAGCTCGTAGGAGTGCCAGGAGTCGCGCAGCGACTCGGCGACGTCGACGGTGCCGACCTCCTCCGGCCCGTGGCCGTTGCCGTGCCCGCACGGCCACGCCATGAGCACCGGGTACCAGCCTGTACGGCGGTGCTGGCGGTGGCATGATGCCCATAAGCGGGCGGGTGCGACGACGGGTTCGTGACTCATCCACAGCCCGGGAGTGGACCCGGCCACCAGCCGCCCCGGGGGGAGGCCGTCGGGGAGGCGGTCCACATGCATGGCGGCGGGCTCCTCAGTGGCGCGCGCCCGGTGCGCACCGCACACCCGGGCGGGTGGTACGAGTGACGGCGGCCGGGGGCCGCCTCCCCCCACAGGAGCGTCCCCGGCCGCCGACTTGTACGGCGTATCCCAGACCAAAAGTGTCACAGGCCCTTATGAGGCAGGATTGGCCGTGTGTTCGAGGGGGTGGGGCCGGACGTGGAACTGCCGGAGTCTCTGGAAGCCGCGGTCAGTGCGGCGCAGCAGGGCGACGAAGGGGCGTTCCGTACCGTCTACCGCGCTGTGCAGCCGCAGTTGCTCAACTACGTGCGCAGCCTGGTCGGTCCGGGCGACGCCGAGGACGTCGCGTCCGAGGCGTGGCTCCAGATAGCCCGCGACCTGCCCAACTACCGGGGCGGCAGCGGATCGATCCGCGGCTGGGCGGCGCGGATCGCGCGCAACCGCGCGCTGGACCACATCCGCGCGCGCAGCCGCCGGCCGGTCGCGGGCGGCGGTGTGGACGACCTGGTGCAGATGCCGGACGGGTCGGACACGGCCGGCGAGGCGCTGGACGCGGTCGCGACCGACCGGGCGCTCGCGGCCATAGCGGCGCTGCCGCGCGAGCAGGCGGAAGCCGTGCTGCTGCGGGTGGTGATGGGACTCGATTCAACCAGTGCGGCAAGAGTGCTCGGGAAACGCGCCGGATCGGTGAGAATGGCGACTCACCGCGGGCTGCGGCGGCTCGCCGAGATCCTGGAGTACACCGACGGGAAGGGCGGAGAGGGCTACCGGGACGGCGAGGGGGGCGAGGACGACGGGAGCGACGGCGAGGACGGCCGGCGCGGCGCCCCCGGGCGGCGGCCGGCGGACCGGCAGGACGCGGATGTGACGTTTTCCGCGTCCAAGGCGCTGTGAGGGAGTGGGATGAGCGACAACGCGCGACGACGTGACACCGCATCCACGGACCTGCCCCACCCGGCCCGTCACCCTTACCGGGCCCGGTACGAGCACCGCGCGGCGCTCTATCCCGTCCCGCGCCCCGAACGACGCCCGCCGGCCGCCCGCGGACAGACCTGGCCCGACGCCCGCACCGCCGAGAGACTGCTCGACGGCGGCACCGCGACCGCGCCGCCCACCGTCCCCGCCGACCGCCTGGTGCGGCTGCTGAGCGCCGCGCGCGAGGTCGGCCCCGCGCTGGACCCGGCCCGGGAGGCCGCCGCGCTCGCCGCCTTCCGCAGCGCCGTCGCCGGGCGGGCCGCCACCGAGGCCCCGCGCGCCGGGCGGCTGGCCGCGCTGCGGGCCGCGTTCGCGGTGCGGCGGCCCCGCGTGATGGCGGCCGCGGTCGTCTCGGCGCTCGCGCTCGGCGGGGTCGTCGTCGGCATGGCCGCCGCGGCCCGCTCGCTCACCCCCGGCGGCGCGGGCACCAGCCCGCTGGAGACCCGTCCGCCCGCGGCCGTGTCGCCCGACGGCGGCAGGCAGGGCTCCTGGCCCGCGGCTCCGGCCACCCGCTCCCCGGCCCCGCGTGCGACCGGCACCCCGCAGCGCGGCCACCCCGGCGCCGACCGCACCGTCCGCCGCTGCCGCGGCGCCGCCGACCAGTGCCGCACCGGCTCCCGCACGGGCCGGGACACGCGTTCGCGCGGCAGCGGCCAGGGCGGCAGCGGCAGCGGCAACGGCGGCAGCAGCAACGGCGGCAACGGCGGCGACCAAGGGCAGGACCAGGGCGGCAGGGACGGTGCGGCGGGCGGGGACGGCTGGAACTCCTGGGGCGAGCGCACCGGTTCACCCGGTTTGTACAGTACGTACGGTTTGTACGGCGCTCCGGACTACGGCCCGGACACCGCGGCGGGCTACGCCGCCGGGGAGCCGTACGCCGTCGAGCGTCCCGACCAGGGGGACCGCGCCGGACGCCCGCCCGGCAGCGCGGGCTCCCGCACCACCCGTCCCGGGCACCGCTCCCCGTCCCGCCCGCCGGGCAGGTGACACTTCTGACGGCCCGTGCGCTGTAGGGAGTAAGGCCGACTGGTCATCGGCCCCGATGACCCCGGTTCTCCCCGTACCGGGGTCTGACACGGAGCGCGGCTGGGCGCATTCCCCCTGCCCGGCCGCGCTCCTCAGCGCCCGCGCCCCGCGTCACCAGTAGACGACGACCTTGTCGCCGATTTCGACCTCGTCGAAGAGCTTGGCGATCGCGGCCTTGTCCCGGACGTTCACGCAGCCGTGGGAGGCACCCGCGTAGCCGCGCGCCGCGAAGTCCGAGGAGTAGTGCACGGCCTGGCCGCCGCTGAAGAACATCGCGTACGGCATCGACGTGTGGTAGATCGTCGAGACGTGGTCGCGGCTCTTGGAGTTCACGTGGAAGAGGCCCTCGCGGGTCGGCGTGTACTGCGACCCGAAGCGCACGTCCATGGTGGCCTGCACCTTGCCGTCGACGACCCACGACAGCGTGCGCGTGGTCTTGCTGACGCACAGCGCGCGGCCGGTCATGCAGCGGGCGTCCAGCTTCTGCGCGGGCTTGGCGGGGGCCGGCGGGTACAGCTCCTTGTGCGTCGGGGTGTGCGTCAGCGAGGTGAGCTTCGACCACGTCGCCGTGGTGACGCTGCTGCCGCTGCCGGACAGGCCGTGCCGCTCCTGGAAGTCGCTGACCGCGTGCTCGGTCACGGTGCCGTAGTAGCCCGTGGGGTTGCGGGAGAAGAAGTGCAGCTGGCCCAGCCGGGCCTGGAGCTCGCGGACCTTCGCGCTGGTCTGGCCCGACGCCATCAGGGCGGCCGGCGTCGCGGGGGCCTTCGTGGCGGGCGTGTCGGACGGCTTCGGGGCGGTGGTCGTGGGTGCGGCCGTGGTGGCCGGTGTCGCGGGCTCGGTGGTGGCGGGCGCCGCCGTGGTGGTCGCCGGGTCCGCCTGCGACGTTGTGGCCGTCGCCGAGGGCTTCCCGTCCGCGTCGCTGCCGTCCGGGCCGCACGCGCCGAGCAGCAGGGCGGCGATTGCCGCCCCGGCCGCCGCCACCGGCACCGTCACACGCCGTCTTCTGCCGCCTCTGCCTCTGTCTGTACCTGTCGACATCGCTGCTTATCCCCTTGATCAGCCGTTGTGCCCGCATAGACACGTTTCCCGGGCGCACGGTTCCACCGCCGCGGGCCGCGGACTCCGTACTGTGAGGAAGGTCCCAGCTCGCGGCGCTGCGCCCTGTGCGGAGCCGCCACTACAGTCCGTGTCGGTAACTTCGCCGGTTCGCCCCGGCCCCTGAACCCCCACCCCACCCCCGTCCGTCCACCCCCTGGTTATCCGGCCACTGAGCAAGCGGAGGCGTGCAGCATGACGCGCGAGTCGGAGAGCGGCCTGCCGATCGAACCCGTCTACGGCCCGGAGGCGCTGGCCGGCTGGGACCCGGCCGAGCGGCTGGGCGAGCCGGGCGGCTACCCGTACACCCGCGGGGTCTACCCCTCGATGTACACCGGGCGCCCCTGGACGATGCGGCAGTACGCCGGCTTCGGCACCGCGTCGGAGTCCAACGCGCGCTACAAGCAGCTCATCGCCAACGGCACCATGGGCCTGTCCGTGGCCTTCGACCTCCCCACCCAGATGGGCCACGACTCCGACGCGCCGCTCGCGCACGGCGAGGTCGGCAAGGTCGGCGTCGCGATCGACTCCCTCGACGACATGCGGGTGCTCTTCGACGGCATCCCGCTGGACAAGGTGTCCACGTCGATGACCATCAACGCCCCCGCCGCGCTCCTGCTGCTGCTCTACCAGCTCGTCGGCGAGGAGCAGGGGGTCCCGGCCGACAAGCTGACCGGCACCATCCAGAACGACGTGCTCAAGGAGTACATCGCGCGCGGGACGTACATCTTCCCGCCCAAGCCGTCGCTGCGGCTCATCGCCGACATCTTCGCGTACTGCAAGGCCGAGATCCCGAAGTGGAACACCATCTCGATCTCCGGCTACCACATGGCCGAGGCCGGCGCCTCGCCCGCGCAGGAGATCGCCTTCACGCTCGCCGACGGCATCGAGTACGTGCGCACCGCCATCGCCGCCGGGATGGACGTCGACGACTTCGCGCCGCGGCTGTCCTTCTTCTTCGTCTCGCGCACCACGATCCTGGAGGAGGTCGCGAAATTCCGCGCCGCCCGGCGGATCTGGGCCCGTGTGATGCGCGAGGAGTTCGGGGCGAAGAACCCCAAGTCGCTGATGCTGCGCTTCCACACGCAGACCGCGGGTGTCCAGCTCACCGCGCAGCAGCCCGAGGTCAATCTCGTACGGGTCGCCGTCCAGGGCCTCGCCGCGGTGCTCGGCGGCACGCAGTCGCTGCACACCAACTCCTTCGACGAGGCCATCGCGCTGCCCACCGACAAGTCCGCGCGCCTGGCGCTGCGCACGCAGCAGGTGCTCGCGTACGAGACGGACGTCACCGCGACCGTCGACCCCTTCGCCGGGTCCTACGTCGTCGAGAAGCTCACCGACGACGTCGAGGCCGCTGCCCTCGACCTCATGGCCCGCGTCGAGGACCTCGGCGGCGCGGTCGCCGCGATCGAGCACGGCTTCCAGAAGTCCGAGATCGAGCGCAACGCCTACCGCATCGCCCTGGAGACGGACGCGGGCGAACGCGTCGTCGTCGGCGTCAACCGCTTCAAGCTGGACGAGGAGGAGCCGTACGAGCCGCTGCGCGTCGACCCGGCGATCGAGGCGCAGCAGGCCGCGCGGCTCGCCGCACTGCGCGCGGAGCGCGACCAGGGGGCCGTCGACGCGGCGCTGGCCGCGCTCCGGAAGGCGGCGGGCGGGACGGAGAACGTCCTCTATCCCATGCGGGACGCGCTGCGCGCCCGAGCGACGGTGGGCGAGGTGTGCGACGCGCTCCGCGCGGTGTGGGGGACGTACGTGCCGTCCGACGCGTTCTGAGCCCGCCGCCGCGCGGGGCGGTGGGCGTTTTCGGGGGCGTGGCGAGCCGCGCCCCCGGAGTACCCGGCGGGGCGGGCGCGGCCGTCAGGAACGCGCCTTCCCGCGCAGGGCGCGGGCCCGGCGGGCGACGCGGCGGACGACGCGGTTGCGGGGCACGAACGAGAGCTTGGCCGGGACGCCCCCCGGCAGGCCCAGCGAGGTCAGGCGGCGGCGTTTGAAGTAGGGCCACGTCCGCTTCGTGAGGTGCGCGGCGAGCCAGGCGGTGGCCTCCTCCCGCAGGTGCGGGTACGCGGCGGCCTGCATGCAGAAGCCGACCGTGCGCAGCAGCGGGGTGAGGCCGGCGGCGACGTCCTCCGGGGTGGGCGGGGTCCAGGACCGGACCGCCGCCGGGTCGGCGAGGTCCGGCAGGAGCGCGTGGACGATCGTGACGGGCACGCGGTTGCTGTTCTGGTACGGCGAGAGCCGTTCGAGCAGCAGTTCCGTGCCGGTGCGTGCGACGGGGATGCCGTAGAGCGCGGACGCGGTGAGCAGCGCGGTGGAGAAGCAGCCGGCGACGAGCGCGGGGCGGGCCCGCTGGTAGACGACCTCGGCGAGGACGGGCGTGTTGAGCACCGTCAGCCGGCAGCCGAGGCGTTCGGCCTCGGCGGCCAGCGGCCCGGTCCAGTGCGCGGGCGCGGTGGGGTGCGGCTTGAAGACGATGTCCCGGTGGCCGAGCGCGGCGGCGCCGCGCACCATCGCCAGGTGCAGCTCCTCCTCCTCGGCGGCGCTGAGGATGCCGAGGGCGGACAGGTACTGGCCGAGCAGCAGCGCGGCGTCCTGCGGGAGGTCCGCGAGGCGGTCGGCGCCGGCGCAGGCCCCGGCGACCTCCTGGAGGACCTTGGTGAATTCCGCGCTCGGCACGATCTGCGGCTCGACGCCGAACTCGTTGAGCAGCAGCGGCCGCAGGCCGGGCACGAGGTCGAGGTGCAGCAGCCGGTCGATACGGGTGTCGACGAGCAGGCCGAGCTTGTTGCGCGTCGGGCCGTACGACATGAGGCCGTCGGCGTAGACGGTGATGGGCGCACCGGTGAAGACCTGCGCCAGGGCGAGTGACGGCGGCACCTGGATGGACTCGACGACCAGCTCGACGTCGTCGTCGCCGAGGTCCCACAGCATGCGCACGTGCCGCTCCCACATCGGGACCTCGTTGACGCGCGGGCTCCAGCCGCCCGGGTGCAGCGGGCTGATGAGGGCGTTCCAGGAGACCAGCCGGTCGAAGCGGGAGCGCAGCGCTTCGAAGCCGGGCGCCTCGTCGAGGCCGGGGTGGGTCTCGGGCACGGAGGCGTTGTTGCTGACCACGAGGATGCGGCGGTCGGCGGGCGGGAGGACGCCGGAGTCGAGGGCGGCGGCGAGCGTCGCGGCCCCGTAGAGGGTGGACGCCATGAGCAGCTGGGTGGTGGCCATCACGCCGCCGCCGTTCCGTTGCCGGTGCCGGACCCGCCGCCGGAACGCCAGCGCAGCCGGCGGATCTTCGTGCTGCGTTCGATGTCCATGGCGTCCAGCACGGAGTTCAGGGTGTCGGCCGGGAGGCGGCCGAGAGCGGCGGCGCTGACCGACTTGAGGCGGCGGGCAACGGCCGGCTCGAAGCGGTCCATCTGGTCCAGGTGGAATATGACGAGGGCACAGAACTGCCGGATTGCTTTCGGCAGGAAGCGCTCGCCTTCCGGGTCCTTCGCGAGCATGTCGAAGACGAGTTCGCAGGAGCGTACGAAATCGAGTTGGCGTTCGTCGCCGATACGCGTGAGGGAAGTGCTCACGTCACGGCGGTAATGCATCCCGAGCAGGCTCGCGACGCCCACGGACCCGGCGTTCAGGTGCATCCGCCACGCCCACAGGCGGTCCTCGGCGGTGCGCAGTTCCTCGGGCATGCGCAGCAGCCCGCGGTCCACGGTGCGCCGGTGGTAGGCGCCGAAGGGCAGGTTGGGGTAGTCGACGAGCGAGGGCCGCTCGGCCGGCAGGATGCAGTCGCGCGGCGCGAGCACCGCGCCGCGGCGGCCGTGCGGGGCCCGCACGATCTCCCGGTTGGCGCCCGTGCACTTGACGTGGTCGGTGCGCAGGAAGTCGACGTCCAGCTCCTCCATCGCGCGCACCAGCTGGTCCAGGTAGCCCGGGGCCATCCAGTCGTCGCCGTCCATGAAGGTCAGGTACGTGCCGCGGGACGCGTCGATCCCGGCGTTGCGCAGGGCGGACACCCCGCCGTGGTCGCGCCGGACGACACGCGCGCCGGGCAGGGTCCGCACTCCTTCTTCGAGCAGCTGCGGTGTCCGGTCCGAGGACCCGTCGTCCATCAGCAGGAACTCGTATTCCGGACGGTTGTTCGCGCGCAGGCACCGCAGGGCGTCGGGCACGAATTGCTGCACGTTGTAGAACGTCACGATGACGGAGAGCTTGACCACCCGAGGAATCCTATGGTTCTGCCGCGCGGGAAACTTGGCGCCCGGAGGACGTTTGGGTAAACGGAGAATGTCCAGGCGGTGATGCCGCTGTTCGGAACCCCCGCGTGCAAAGTAGCGGCATTCTGTTTACCTCCCGTTGTCTTTCGATTCGTCAATTCCACCCGCCCGCTTCCTACTGTCGGCGCCGTGCCCACACGTACGTCAGGCCCGCTGCGGGTCACGGTGATCGCCGACTCGGACACCCGGTGGAAATGGGGCGCGCTCGTCGCGCGCCGCATCGACCCCGGGGCCCGGCTCGACGCGCGGCTGCTGCGCGGCCGCGCCACCCCGACGCCCCGGCAGCTGGCCGAACTCGGCATCCCCGCCGACACGACGGTCGAGCGCACCGCCGCCGAGATCCTCGCCGAGACCGGCGCGGACACCTGCGACGTCGTCGTCGTCTCCTGCGTCGGGGGCACCTGCCAGGCACTGCTGCACGGCTTCAACCACGCCTGGGCGGGCCGCACCCGCCGCCCCGTCGTCGTGACCGGGTACGTCGGCGTCGTCTACGAGAAGCTCGCGGACGGCCTGCTGCTGCGGGCCGGCGCCGACGTCGTCCTGGCCAACAGCGCCGACGACGCCCGCCGCTTCCGCGACGTGTACGAGGGCGTCGGCCACCCCACCGGCAGCATCGTCGAGACCGCGCTGCCCTTCCTCGGCGGCGACCCCTACCGGCCGGACCCGGCGCGGCCCTTCACCGTCACCTTCGCCGTGCAGCCCTCGGTGCCCGACACCCGCAGGGACCGTCTGCACCTGCTGCGCCGGGCCGTCGCACACGCCCGGCTGCACCCGGGCCGCGAGGTGCTCGTCAAGCTGCGCAGCAAGCCCGGCGAGCACACCACCCACATCGAGGAGCAGCCCTACCAGAAGCTGGTGGCGGACCTGCGGCCGCCGGACAACCTGCGCCTGGTCTACGGCAACATGGCCGACGTCCTCGACCGCACCGACCTGCTGGTGACGGTCAGTTCGACCGCCGCGCTCGAATCCCTGCACCGCGGCATACCCACGGCGGTGCTCACCGACCTGGGCATCCGCGAGTCGCTCGGCAACCACCACTTCCTCGGCTCCGGCTGCTACGCCTCGTGGGACGAGCTCGACGACGGGCACCTGCCGCGGGCCCGCGCGGAATGGACCGCCACGCACGGCGTCGACGGCGCCGCCCCCTACGCCGCGCTGCGCGCCCGCGTCGCCGCCCTCCTGGAGGAGGGGCCGCTGCCCCCCCTGGAGCCCTACTACACCCTGCGCACCGCGCCGGGTTACCTCCCCGGTGTCCTCGCCCGGCACGGCCTGGACCCCTCCGGCGAGCCCGTCGCGGGCTTCGCCCCGCGCGAGGCCGGGCCCGTCCGCGCCGCGGTACGCGACTTCGTCCGCAACTCCGCGCGGACCGCCTACCGGCAGGGCGTCCAGCGGGTCGCCCCCGCCATCCGCCGCTGGGGGCAGCTGTGACGCCCGCCCGCCGTGGGGTCCGCGCCCGGCAGCCGCACACCCTCACGACAGGAGTCACCCCATGAGCAGCAGCGAGCGCCCGCCGGCGCAGGCGCAGGACGGACACGGCGGCGGCAGCGTGCTGGCCGTCATCCCCGCGCGCGGGGGGTCGAAGGGGGTGCCGGGGAAGAACCTGGCCCCGGTCGGGGGCGTCCCCCTCGTCGCGCGGGCGGTGGAGGCCTGCCGCCGGGCGCGCCGGGTGACCGGCGTGGTCGTGTCGACCGACGACCCCTCGATCGCCCAGGCCGCCCGCACGGCCGGCGCCGACGTCGTGCTGCGGCCGGCCGCGATCGCCGGGGACACCGCGACGAGCGAGGCCGCGGTGCTGCACGCGATGGACGCGTACGAGGCGATGACCGGCGCGGAGCCGGGCAGCACCGTGGTGGTGCTGCTCGTGCAGTGCACCAGCCCGTTCGTCACCGCCGAGGAGATCGACGGCGTGGTCGCCGCGGTCACCGAGGGCGGCGCCGACACCGCGCACACCGTCGCGCCCTTCCACGGCTTCATATGGCGCGAGGGCGCCGCGGAGCCGGGCGCCGGGGCCTGCGCGTACGGCGTCAACCACGACAAGGCCACCCGGCCCCGCCGCCAGGACCGCCCGCAGGACCTGCTGGAGACGGGCACGGCGTACGCGATGCGCGCGGCCGGATTCCGGGCCGCGGGCCACCGCTTCTTCGGGCGGACCGCGCTCGTGCGCACCGACCCGGCGAAGGTGCTGGAGATCGACGAGCCCGCCGACCTCGCGCGCGCCCGCGCCCTGGCCCCGCTGCTCGACCCGACGGCGGCCACCCCGACCCGCGACGACGTCGACGCGGTCGTCCTGGACTTCGACGGCACCCAGACCGACGACCGGGTGCTGATCGACGCGGACGGGCGGGAGGCCGTCACCGTGCACCGCGGCGACGGGCTCGGGATCGCGGCCCTGCGCCGCGCGGGACTCCCCGTGCTCATCCTGTCCACCGAGACCAACCCGGTCGTCGCCGCCCGGGCCCGCAAGCTCGACGTCCCCGTCCTGCACGGCATCGACCGCAAGGACCTCGCGCTCAAGCAGTGGTGCGAGGAGAACGGCATCGCGCCCGAGCGGGTGCTCTACGCCGGCAACGACGTCAACGACCTGCCGTGCTTCGGCCTCGTCGGCTGGCCCGTGGCCGTCGCCGGGGCCCATGACGTCGTACGGGCCGCCGCCCGTGCGATCACCACGGCCGAGGGCGGCCGCGGCGCGATCCGCGAGATCGCCGCCTGGCTCCTCGGCCCCGCTCTGGCCCGCTGACCCGGCCGCCACACCCCTGAACCCCTCCCGAAACCCCCTAAGGAACCACCCGTGAACTCTCCTCTCGCTTCCCTCCCGGCCAACCTCCGCAAGGTCGGCTCGCGCCACATCGGCAACGGCCAGCCCGTGTACATCACCGGCGAGATCGGCATCAACCACAACGGCGACCTGGAGAACGCGTTCGCGCTGATCGACGCGGCCGTCGCCGCGGGCTGCGACGCCGTCAAGTTCCAGAAGCGCACGCCGGAGATCTGCACCCCGCGCGACCAGTGGGACATCGAGCGCGACACCCCCTGGGGCCGGATGACGTACATCGACTACCGCCACCGCGTCGAGTTCGACGAGGCCGGCTACCGGGCGATCGACGAGTACTGCCGCAAGCGCGGCATCGACTGGTTCGCGTCCCCGTGGGACGTCGAATCCGTCGCCTTCCTGGAGCAGTACGACGTGCCCGCGCACAAGGTCGCCTCCGCGTGCCTGACCGACGACGACCTGCTGCGCGCCCTGCGCGCCACCGGCCGGACCGTCATCCTCTCCACCGGCATGTCGACGCCGAAGCAGATCCGGCACGCGGTGGAGGTGCTCGGCAGCGACAACATCGTGCTCTGCCACGCCACCTCGACCTACCCGGCCAAGCACGAAGAGCTGAACCTGCGGATGATCAACACCCTGCAGAACGAGTACCCGAACGTGCCCGTCGGCTACAGCGGCCACGAGGTCGGCCTCCAGACCACGCTGGCCGCCGTCGCGCTCGGCGCCGTCTTCGTCGAGCGGCACATCACCCTCGACCGTGCCATGTGGGGCTCCGACCAGGCCGCTTCGGTCGAGTCCCAGGGCCTGGAGCGGCTCGTCCGCGACATCCGCATCATCGAGACCTCGCTCGGCGACGGCGTCAAGAAGGTCTACGAGGGCGAGCTGGGCCCGATGAAGAAGCTGCGGCGCGTCGCCGGGGTCGTCGCGGAGTCGGAGTCGGCTGCCGCCGGGGCCGAGGCCGGCGCGTCCGCCGGCGTCTGACGCGAGGCCGACCCGCGCGGCGCCGCGGCCGAGCGCCCACGACAGAGCACGAGCGAGCACCGAGGATCCCGAGGACCCCGAGGACATGGACGAGTCAGCGCTGACCGCCGCTCCCGCCCCCGCCCCTGCCTCCGCCTCCCGCGACGGCGCCCGTGCGCCCCACCCGGCCCACGGGACCGTCGCGCTGGTCGAGTCACCCGTGCAGCTGCTCAACGTCCTGGAGTGGGCGCACATACAGCCGGGTATCCCGGCCGCCCGTACGCCCGCCTCTCCCGGCACCCCGGAGGACCGTGCGGCCCGCCCCCCGGACGGCGCCGCGCCCCCGCCGGGTGCGGCGGGTTCGGCGGGCGGGGGTGCTTCCCGGGCGCCGGGTGCCGCGGGTGCCGCGGGTGCGCCGGGTGCGGCGGACGGGGGTGCTTCCGCGGGTGGGGCGGGCGGTGGCGCGAACGGGCGGGGGCGCGTGCCCGTCACCGTCGTGGTGCTCTCTCCCGCTGATCCGATCAGCCGCGGGCAGCTGCGGCGGATGGCCGAGCTCGCGCGGGGCGAGGGGATCGCCGTGCGCTGGTTCGAGGCCCGCGGCAACCGCGGCGGACTCCTGCGGACCGCCCTCGCGCTCGCGCCCACGCTGCTGCGGGTACGGCGGCTCGTCATCGGCGACCCCTTCTCGCGGCTCGTGCAGGTGCTCCTGCCCCTGTGCCGCGCGAAGGAGCTGACCGTCGTCGACGACGGCACCGCCACGATGGAGTTCACCGCCATCCTCGAACGCGGCGGGCGGCTCGTCCGCTGGCACCGCAGCGGGCGGCGCCGCTCGCCCGTCGAGGCGGCCTTCGGCGTCTTCGCGTCCGCCGCCCGGCGCCGCCTCACGCCCGGCGGGCGGCGGCGCGTCGAACTCTTCAGCGCCATGCCCGCCACGCCGCCCGCCGGGATGGCCCTCACCGTCAACACCTTCTCCTGGACCCGCGGCCGCTTCGGGCCGCCCCGCGTGCTCGCCGGGACGGACCTCATCGGGACCTCGCTCGTCGAGACCGGCGTCGTCGACGCCGAGCGGTACTTCGCGGTCGTCGCGGATCTCGCGGCGCGGCACGGGGCCAAGCGCTATTTCGCGCATCGCAAGGAGGCGCAGGAGAAACTCCACCGGCTTGCGGTGGAGACCGGGCTGGAGATCGTACGGCCGGATCTCCCGCTGGAGCTCGTCGCCCGGCGGGGGCCCGCCGGGCGGGTGGTCCTGTCCTTCCCCTCCACGGTCGTGCACACGCTGCCGCTCGTGCTCGCGGGCACGGGCGTCGACCTCCGGGTCGTCGAGGTCGACCCCGCGTGGCTCACCCCCGGGGCGGGGCCCCGGGCCCATACGTTCCTCGCGGCGATCAGCTCCGCGAAGTCGCCCGCGGGGTAGGGGGACGCACGCGTCTGCGGCACGCGGCTCGCCGTTCCGCCGGTGTGGCCTGCCCCCGCCGTTCCCCGCGCCCCTGGGGGGTGCGGCTTGCGGTGGCGGTTCGCTGTTCCGCCGGTGGGGGCTGGTCGCGCGGTTCCTCGCGCCCCTGGAAGGTGCCGCTTGCGGTGGCGGTTCGCCGTTCCGCCCGGTGGGGGCTGAGCGCGCAGTTCCTCGCGCCCCTGGAAGGTGCCACTTTCGGTGGGGGTGCGCCGTTCCGCCCGGTGGTGGGTTGCTCGCGCAGTTCCTCGCGCCCCTGGGGTCATCCGGCGGGGCATCGCGCACTTTGTGCGGGGGTGGGGTCGGGTGCCACTCCGGGGGTACCTCCTCGGAATGCGCGTCTGACCTCTTCCGGTAGGTGGCGGGGAGTGGGTGCGCATTCCTGCGGGGGCACCCCCGGATCGTCCCCCTCCGGCCAGAGTGGCGGCTGCCTGCCGGTGGGGGTGAATGTGGTTCGGGGAGTGCGGTTCGCCCCCGACGGCGAATGCGCCCCACAGGTGGACCGTCAGCCGACATCCATCCCGCACGGGTGGTGGGGGTGGGAGCACCCCGCGCCGCCAGGCGCGGGAAACCCCCACGGCGGGTCAGCCGCCCGCATCGGCAAGCGGGCACCGCCCGAGCGCGGCGCCGCCAGGCGCGGGCACCCCGCGGCGGGACAACCGCGAGCCCACCCCGGACGGGCACCGCCCGAGGTGTCCCCCGCGGCGGGGCACCCGCCCACGAACCGGCAACCGGGCACCGCCCGGGCGCGGCGCCGTCGGGCGCGGGCACTCCCGGCGGCGCGGCAGGCGCCAACGCACCGCCCGAAGCTGCGCCGCCCGGCGCGGGAGGCGGCCGCGGCGGGGTAGCCGGGAGGGGGAGCGGGGGTGTTCGCCCTGGCGTAAGGGGGACGTAACCTCGTGATCAACTCCGTAGGACAAGGTGCGGGAATGGCGGGATCTTTACGCGGCGCCGAGACGCCGCACCCGGCGGCGGAGCCGCAGGCGCAGGCCCGGCGCGGTGTTCGGCTGGCGGTGGTGACCAGCGGCGGGGTGGACGGGGATTCGCGGGCGCTGCGGGTGGCGGCGGCGGCGCGCGGGGCGGGGTACGAGGTGACGCTCGTGGGGCAGGCGCCGGCGACGGTGCGGTTGCCCGGAATCGACGTGCGGCAGGTGTCGGTGCGGGGCGTGCTCGGCAATCACCGGGTGCGGCGGCCGCGGCCCGGGTTGCGGTGGCCGCTGGCGTACCGGAGTGCGGGGGCGTACGACCACCGGACGGTGCGGCTGGCCGCGGCGCGGCAGTTGCTGGCCACGCGGGCGGCGGAGCTGGTGGTGGTGCACCGGCCGCTGCCGCTGCTGGCGCTTGCGCGGTGCGGCCATGCGGTGGCGTGGGTGCGGTACGGGGTGCGCGCGGGCTGGACGCGGGTGCGGGCGGCTCAGTATGTGGCGGCGGTGCGGCGGCGGCGCAGTCCGGACGCGCGGCTGGACAACCTGATGACGGATGTGGCGCGGCTGGTGCTGGGGCGCCGGGCGTGGCGGCGGCTGGATCCGGGGCTGCTGGACGAGGAGGTGGCGTACGGGCCGGTGCTGGATCAGGTGCGGCCGCATCTGATCCATGCGCTGGGGCACCGGGCGCTGGGTGTGGCGATCCGGGCGGCGTTGCGGGCGGAGGGTTCGGGGCACCGGATCGAGGTGGTGTGGGACGCCCCGTCGCGTACGCCGGCGGCGACGCGGCGGGCGAATGTCGCGGCGGACGCGCACGAGCGGACGTTCGCGCGGGAGGCGGACGGTGTGGTGACGGTGGGCCAGGGGCTGGCCCGCGAGTTGCGGGCGCGGCACCGGCTGGCGGGGACGCCCGCGGTGGTCCGCAACGCCCCGCCGCTGGCGGAGGGTGTACCGAAGCATCCGAGGGGGGTGCGGGCGCGCTGCCGGCTGGCGGCGGAGGTGCCGTTGCTGGTGCACACGGGGCCGGTCGCGCCGGATCGCGGGCACGCGCTGGTGGTGGAGGCGCTGCCGAAGCTGTACGACCTGCACGCGGCTTTCGTCGTGCCGGATCCGGCGCACCCGGAGCTGGGTCCTCTGCTGGACCGGGCGGCGCAGCTGGGTGTGCACGGGCGGCTGCACGTCCTGCCGTACGTGCCGGTGGACGAGATCCCGGCGTTCCTGGCGTCCGCGGACATCGGGGTGCTGCCCGTGCACAAGCTTCCGCACCACCAGCCGGTGCTGGCCACGCGCTACTTCGAGTACGCGCACGCGCGGCTGCCGGTGGTCGTGAGCGACGTGCGGGCGATGGCGGCGGCCACGCTGGAGCTGGGGAACGGCGAGGTCTTCCGCTCGGGGGACACCGCCGATTTCGTGCGGGCGGTCGGCGCGGTGCTGACGAATCCGCGCCGCTACCGCAAGGCGTACGACCGCGAGGACGTGCTGCGCGAGTGGTCGTGGCAGACCGAGTCCGCGCCGCTGGTCGACCTGTGGGCGCGCCTGCTGGGACCGTCCGCGGCGGGAGGAGCCGGGGCGTAACTCAAAAGAGTGGACATACCCCTGCCATCAGCCGGGCATGCGCCGATCGGGCGACTTTTTCTCGGCCGGGAGCCCCGGATTTTGCCCGATCGGACCGGCTGCGGGGCTTGGGGGGCCTACCCTGACTGGGGTGAACGAATCACCCTCAGCGCCGTCCGGTGCGCTGTCCGAAGAAATGCGCGACGAGCTCATCGCCTTCCGCCGGGATCTGCACCGGCATCCGGAGCTGAGCCGGCAGGAGTTCGAGACCACCGCGAAGGTCCGGGCCAGGCTGGAGGCGGCGGGGCTGCGGCCGCGGGTGCTGCCCGGCGGTACGGGGCTGGTGTGCGACATCGGGCCCGACCAGCCCGGCGGGCGGCTGGCGCTGCGGGCCGATCTGGACGCGCTGCCGGTCACCGACCTCAAGAGCGTGCCCTACCGCTCGTCCGTCGAGGGGCGGGCGCACGCGTGCGGGCACGACGTGCACACCACCGTCCTGCTCGGCAGCGGGCTGGTGCTCGCGGAGCTGGAGCGGCAGGGCAGGCTGCCGCGGCCGGTGCGGCTGGTCTTCCAGTCGGCCGAGGAGGTCATGCCCGGCGGGGCGATCGACGCGGTGAAGGCCGGGGTGCTCGACGGCGTCGAGCGGATCTTCGCGCTGCACTGCGACCCGAAGGTGGAGGCCGGGAAGATCGGCCTGCGGCAGGGCCCCATCACGTCGGCCGCCGACAAGCTGCTGCTGACGCTGGACGGCCCCGGCGGGCACAGCGCCCGGCCGCACCTGACGACCGACCTGGTGATGGCCACCGCGAAGCTCGCCACCGAGCTGCCGATGGTGCTGACCCGGCGGGTGGATCCGCGCGCGGGCCTGAGCATCGTGTGGGGCCGCATCGAGGCCGGGCACGCGGCGAACGTCATCCCGCAGCACGCCGAGCTGGAGGGCACCGTGCGCTGCCTGGACCTGGCGGCGTGGCACGACGCCCCGGACCTGGTGCACGAGGTGATCGACCAGGTCGCGTCGATGTACCGGGCCAAGTGCGAGATCACCTACCAGCGCGGGGTGCCGCCGACCGTCAACGAGCCGGCCTCGACCGAGATGCTGCGGGACGCCATGACCGCGCGGTACGGTCTGCACGCGGTGGAGGACACCGAGCAGAGCCTCGGCGGGGAGGACTTCGCGTGGTATCTGGAGCAGGTCCCGGGAGCGCTCGCCCGGCTCGGGGTGCGGTCGCCCGGCGACACCGCCAGGCGCGATCTGCACCAGGGCGACTTCGACGTGGACGAGGGCGCGATCGACGTCGGTGTGAACCTCTTCACAGGGGTTGTCCTGCTGGCCTGACCCGGTGTGAAGCCCCGGCTACCGGGGCTTCACCCAGCGGAAATGCGTCGATCCGATAACGGGCCTTCATTCGGTCTTTACCTGACATCTACGCGCGTTAAGCTCCCGCGTAGCCAGCGCCGGACGGGGCGCGACACAACCGAAGGGGACCCTCTTGCGCCGGGTATCCAAGATCGCTGCCGCGGGTGTGGCCACCGCGGCCCTCGCGCTGTCCGTGGCCGCGTGCGGAAGCAGCACGACGGACGACAACAGCTCGTCGAGCAGCAGCAGCTCCAGCGGCGGCAGCAGCAGCTCCGGCGGTGCCAAGTCCAAGGGCGTCGGCATCGCGTACGACGTCGGCGGCCGTGGTGACCACTCCTTCAACGACTCGGCGGCGCGCGGCCTGGACAAGGCCGACAAGGAGCTGGGCCTGGAGTCGAAGGAGCTGACGGCCGCCAACGGCGAGACCGACTCCGACCGCGAGCAGCGCCTCGACTCGATGGCGGCCGCGGGCTACAACCCGGTCATAGCGGTCGGCTACACCTACGGCCCGGCGCTGACGAAGATCGCGAAGAAGTACCCCAACACGACCTTCGGCATCGTCGACTCGGTGGTGGACCTGCCCAACGTCGACAGCATGGTCTTCGCGACCGAGCAGTCCTCGTACCTGGCGGGCGTGGCTGCCGCGCTGAAGACGAAGAGCGGCAAGGTCGGCTTCATCGGCGGCGTGCAGAACGCGCTGATCGGCACCTTCGACGCGGGCTTCGCGCAGGGTGTCAAGGACACCAAGCCGAACGTCCAGGTCACCCGCGAGTACCTGTACAAGAACGACCCGCGCGGCTTCAACGACGCCGCGTCCGCGGCCGGCAAGGCCCAGGGCATGCTCGACAAGGGCATCGACGTCATCTACACGGCGGCCGGCCTGTCCGGCGACGGCTCGATCCAGAAGGTCGCCGGCAAGTCCGGCGCCTGGGCGATCGGCGTCGACTCCGACCAGTACCAGGACCCGGCGCTGGCCAAGTACCAGAAGTCCATCCTCACCTCGGCGATCAAGAACGTCGACGTGGCGGTCTACGACCTGATCAACTCGGTCGACAAGGACAAGAAGCCGAAGGTCGGCACCAACACGTACAACCTCGCGAACAACGGTGTGTCGCTGGCCACCTCGGGCAACTTCATCAGCGACATCCAGTCGCAGCTCGACACGGCGAAGCAGAAGATCGTCTCCGGCCAGGTGAAGGTCAGCTCGACCCCGTGACCTGCGGCCCGACCGGCGATCCGGTGAGCCGGTAAGGCCAGTGAGGCCCGGCGGGAACTGCTCCGGCAGCCCCTCCGGGCCTCGGCTGCGAGAGAGTTGCACCACTGCCCCGAGCCTTTCCCCCGAGGAGAGTGCGCCATCAACGCGTCCACGAGTCCCCCCGCCGTCGAACTGCGCGGCATCACCAAGCGGTTCCCCGGTGTCGTGGCCAACCACGACATCGACATCACCGTCCGCAGCGGTACCGTGCACGCCCTCGTGGGCGAGAACGGCGCCGGAAAGTCCACCCTGATGAAGATCCTCTACGGCATGCAGAAGCCGGACGAGGGCACCATCGCCATCAACGGCGAGGCCGTGGACTTCCACGACCCGGGCGACGCCATCGCCCGCGGCATCGGCATGGTCCACCAGCACTTCATGCTCGCCGACAACCTCACGGTGCTGGAGAACGTCGTCCTCGGCAGCGAGAAGGCGTACGGCATCGGCGGGCGGGCCCGCGCGCGCATCAGGGAGATATCCGACGCGTACGGGCTCGGTGTGCGGCCGGACGCCCTCGTGGAGGACCTGGGCGTGGCCGACCGGCAGCGCGTGGAGATCCTCAAGGTCCTCTACCGCGGGGCCCGCATCCTCATCCTCGACGAGCCCACCGCGGTGCTCGTGCCGCAGGAGGTCGACGCGCTCTTCGAGAACCTGCGGGAGCTGAAGTCCGAGGGCCTGACCGTCATCTTCATCTCGCACAAGCTCAACGAGGTGCTGTCGGTCGCGGACGCGATCACCGTCATCCGCCGCGGCACCACGGTCGGCGACGCGGACCCGGGGACCACCACGGCCCGGCAGCTCGCCGAGCTGATGGTCGGCAGCGAGCTGCCGTCGCCGGAGACCCGCGAGTCGACGGTGACCGACGAGCCGATGCTCACGGTGGAGGGTCTGCGGCTCGCCGAGACCGACTCCGACGGTGTCGAGCGCATCGTCCTGGACGGCGTCGGCTTCACCATCCACAAGGGCGAGATCCTCGGGATCGCCGGCGTCGAGGGCAACGGCCAGGCCGAGCTCGTCGAGACGGTCATGGGCATGCGGGCCGCGGACGCCGGCACGCTCGTCCTCGACGGCCGCGACATCACCCGCGTGCCCACCCGGGCCCGGCGTGAGGACGGCATCGGCTACATCCCCGAGGACCGGCACCGGCACGGCCTGCTGCTGGAAGCCCCGCTGTGGGAGAACCGCATCCTCGGCCACGTCACCGAGCGCCCCAACTCCCGCGGTCTGCTCATCGACCCGGGCGCCGCGCGCCGCGACACCGAGCGCATCGTCCGCGAGTTCGACGTGCGCACCCCCGGTATCGAGGTCACGGCCGCGTCGCTGTCCGGCGGCAACCAGCAGAAGCTGATCGTCGGCCGCGAGATGAGCCACCTGCCCAAGCTGCTGATCGCCGCGCACCCCACCCGGGGCGTGGACGTCGGCGCGCAGGCGCAGATCTGGGACCAGATCCGCGCCGCCCGCCGCGAGGGCCTCGCGGTGCTGCTGATCTCCGCGGATCTCGACGAGCTGATCGGCCTGTCCGACACGCTGCGGGTCATCTACCGCGGCCGGCTCGTCGCGGACGCCGACCCGGCGACGATCACCCCGGAGGAGCTGGGCTCGGCGATGACCGGCGCCGCTGCCGGCCACCTGGAGCACGATTCCGCGGCGCGGCCGGACGTACCCGGCCAGGCCGCACCGGAGAAGACCCTCACGGCGAAGACCCTGCCTGAGCAGGCCGCGCCCGCCGGGGCCGAGCCCGCCGTCGAGGAAGCCGGGGGAGAGGACCGATGAAGAAGTTCGACAAGGACCGGGTGCTGCTGGGCCTGGCCGCCCCCGTGCTCGCCGTGGCCGGTGGTCTGGTGGTCACCGCGCTGGTGCTGCTGGCCAGCGGCAAGGAGCCCTTCCACGCCTTCCACCTGATGCTGACCTACGGCGGCAAGTCCGACAGCCAGGTCTACATCCTCAACAAGGCGACCCCGTACTACCTGTCGGGTCTCGCGGTGGCCATCGGCTTCCGGATGAACCTGTTCAACATCGGCGTCGACGGCCAGTACCGCCTCGCGGCCTTCTTCGCCGCCGCCGTCGGCGGGGCGATGTCGATCCCGGGCGCCATCCAGATCCCCGTCATCGTGCTGACGGCCATGGCCGTCGGCGCGGCGTGGGCGGCCATCGCGGGCGTGCTGAAGGTGACCCGCGGGGTCAGCGAGGTCATCTCGACGATCATGCTCAACTCGATCGCGGGCATCGTCATCGGCTACTTCCTCCAGGACGGCCGGCTCGGCGTGACCAACAAGGACTCGCTGAGCACGAGCACGAAGCCGCTGCCGGCCGGAAGCCACCTGTTCAACTTCACCACCCAGACCGACCCGGTGTACGGCTTCATCGTCTTCGCGGGGCTCGCGGGCGTCGTGTACTGGTTCGTGCTGTCGCGCACCCGCTTCGGCTTCGACCTGCGCGCGGTCGGCCGCTCGGAGTCCGCGGCGCAGGCCGGCGGCGTCAACGTCCGGAAGATGGTCGTCATCAGCATGGTGCTGTCCGGCGCGATGGCGGGCCTCGTCGGCATGGCGACGCTGCTGAACGACGCGCACCAGTACAGCACCGAATTCCCCACCGGCATCGGCTTCACCGGTATCGCGGTCGCCCTGCTCGGGCGCAACAACCCGATCGGCATCGCCGTCGGCGCCCTGCTGTGGGCCTTCCTGGAGCGCTCCTCCAACGGCCTGGAGTTCGAGGGCTACGACAAGGAGATCGTCGGCGTCATCCAGGGCGCGATCGTGCTCGCCGTCGTCATCGCCTACGAGCTGGTCCGCCGCTACGGCCTGACCCGGCAGCAGCGCCAGGTCGGCGCGGAACTCGCCGCCGCAAGCACCCCGACGAAGCAGCAGGAGGTGACGGCGTGAGTGCCACCGCCGTACAGACCCCGCCGCCCGCGGCGCCGCGCGCGCCCGGCGCCAAGGCCGGCCGCCGCAGGCTGTCCGTGCCCGTGCTCCTGCTCGTCATCGCCGCCGCGGTCATTGTGGTCTCCGCGGTGCGCGCCGTCGCCGGCGCCGACGACGTCACGTCCTCCGGGCAGATGGCCGGAACGCTCACCGGCGCCGTACCGATCGCGCTGGCGGGCCTCGGCGGCCTGTGGGCGGAGCGGGCGGGCGTCGTCAACATCGGCCTCGAGGGCATGATGATCCTCGGCACCTTCTTCGGTGCCTGGGCCGGCTGGGCGATGAACCCGTGGATGGGCGTGCTCGCCGGCGTGCTCGGCGGCATGGCGGGCGGTCTGGTGCACGCGATCGCCACCGTCACCTTCGGCGTCGACCACATCATCGCCGGTGTCGCGATGAACATCCTGGCCGCGGGCGTCACCGCCTACATGGCCAAGCGGATCTTCAACGTCGGCAAGGCCGCGTCGGAGGGCGGCACGCCCAAGCAGTCGCCTCCGATGGAGGACATGAAGACCTTCACCGTGCCGGGCCTGTCGAGCGGGCTGGCGAAGCTGGAGAAGCACCACTGGTTCGTGGTGTCCGACGTCGCCGGGGTGCTCGGCGGCCTCGTCACCCGCATCTCGTCGCTGACGCTGCTGACCGTGGTGCTCTTCGTCGCGACCTTCTTCGTGCTGTGGCGCACGTCCTTCGGCCTGCGGCTGCGCTCCTGCGGCGAGAACCCGGTGGCCGCGGAGTCGCTGGGCGTCAACGTCTACCTCTACAAGTACGTCGCGGTGATCGTCTCCGGCGGCCTCGCCGGGCTCGGCGGCTTCTTCCTCTCCGTCGGCACGCACTTCTACCTCGAAGGCCAGACCAGCGGCCGTGGCTACATCGGCCTCGCCGCGATGATCTTCGGCAACTGGCGGCCCGGCGGCCTGGCCATGGGCGCGGGCCTGTTCGGCTACACCGACAGCCTCCAGCTGCGCAGCGGCACCGACTCCGTGCACGCGCTGCTCCTGCTGCTGGCGATCCTGCTGCTGGCCATGGCGGTGTGGAAGTACCTCCGCAAGGCTTACGTCTCGGCGGGCTTCGCGCTGGGCTTCGCGGTGCTGCTGGCACTGTGGTACGTGACCACCGACTCCGTCCCCTCCGAGGTCGTCCAGGCCTCGCCGTACGTCGCCACGCTGCTGGTGATGGGCCTGTTCTCGCAGCGGCTGCGGATGCCGAAGGCGGACGGGCAGCCGTACCGGAAGGGGCAGGGCGGATGAGCCAGGACAGCGGCGCGTGCGGTGACCGCGGCGCCTCCGCCGTCACCGATGTGGACTGGAAGGCGCTGCGCGCCGCCGCCCGGGAGGTCATGGAGAAGGCCTACGCGCCCTACTCCGGCTTCCCGGTCGGCGCCGCGGCGCTCGTCGACGACGGGCGCACCGTCGTCGGCTGCAACGTCGAGAACGCCGCGTACGGGGTCGCGCTGTGCGCCGAGTGCGGCCTCGTCTCCGCGCTGCACGCCACCGGCGGCGGCCGGCTCACCGCCTTCGCGTGCGTCGACCGGCGCGGCGAGCCCCTCATGCCGTGCGGGCGCTGCCGCCAGCTGCTGTGGGAGAACGGCGGCCCCGCGCTGCTGGTCGACACCGCGGCCGGGGTGCGCCCGATGAGCGAGATCCTCCCCGACGCCTTCGGGGCCGACGACCTCGGCCGCTAGGGCGCAGAACCAGGACCGGTCCGCGCGGGGCACCCCCGCGCGGACCGGGCACGTCACCCGTCACCGGCCGCCACGCGCGGCGAGGAGCATCCCCATGGACGTCATTTCCGTCATCCGCGCCAAGCGGGACCGCGCCCAGCTCAGCGACGAGCAGATCGACTGGGTGGTGGACGCGTACACCCGCGGCGAGGTCGCCGACGAGCAGATGTCCGCGCTCGCCATGGCGATCCTGCTCAACGGCATGGACCGTGCCGAGATCGCCCGCTGGACGGCCGCGATGATCGCCTCCGGGATGCGCATGGACTTCTCCGCCCTCGACCGCCCGACCGCCGACAAGCACTCCACCGGCGGTGTCGGCGACAAGATCACCCTGCCGCTCGCCCCGCTGGTCGCCGCGTGCGGTGCCGCCGTGCCGCAGCTGTCGGGCCGCGGCCTCGGCCACACCGGCGGCACGCTCGACAAGCTGGAGTCGATTCCCGGCTGGCGGGCGGCGCTCAGCAACGCCGAGATGCTGGACGTGCTGCGCGGCACCGGCGCCGTCATCTGCGCCGCGGGTGACGGCCTCGCGCCCGCCGACCGCAAGCTCTACGCGCTGCGGGACGTGACGGGCACGGTCGAGTCGATCCCGCTCATCGCCTCCTCCATCATGTCCAAGAAGATCGCCGAGGGCACCGGCTCGCTCGTGCTCGACGTCAAGGTCGGCTCCGGCGCCTTCATGAAGACCCTGGAGGACGCCCGCGAGCTGGCCGCCACCATGGTGGGCCTGGGCACCGACCACGGGGTGCGCACGGTCGCGCTGCTCACCGACATGTCCGTACCGCTGGGCCTGACCGCGGGCAACGCCCTCGAAGTGCGCGAGTCCGTGGAGGTGCTGGCCGGCGGCGGCCCCGCCGACGTCGTCGAGCTCACGCTCGCGCTGGCCCGCGACATGCTCGACGCCGCCGGGCTCCCCGGCGCCGACCCGGAGAAGGCCCTCGCGGACGGCTCGGCGATGGACGTGTGGCGCCGCATGATCCGCGCCCAGGGCGGCGACCCCGACGCCCCGCTCCCCACCGCTGCCGAGCAGCACGTCGTCCCGGCCCCCGCCACAGGTGTCCTGACCGCGCTGGACGCCTACGCGGTGGGCGTCGCCGCCTGGCGCCTCGGCGCGGGCCGCGCCCGCAAGGAGGACGCCGTCCAGGCGGGCGCGGGCGTCGAGATCCACGCCAAACCGGGCACCCTGGTGCGCGAGGGCGAGCCGCTGCTGACCCTGCACACGGACACTCCCGAGCGCTTCCCTTACGCCGTGGAGGCGCTGGACGGCGCGGTGACGGTCGCGGCGGAAGGCACGGATTTCACGCCGGGCCCGATCGTCCTGGACCGTATCGCCTGAAAACCCTTGCGCGGAGAGCCCGTTCGGCGGCGAAACGGAACCGGACCGCGGGCGTGTGACATCCTCTCTGCCAGTACGGCGCCGGCCTCGGCACGCGCGCAGCATCCACAACGGGGAGGAAAGAACACGTGGGTGAGTTCTCGGGCATAGACGCGACAGCCCTGCAGAAGATGACGGACTCCTTCAAGAAGGACAAGGACCACCTCCGGGACCGGGCCTCGTCCTACAAGTCGGATTTCGCGGGCCACGGGCTGGACACGTCGCCGTTGTCCGAACTGGTCGGGATCTGCGGCTGGCTGGACGACCAGATGCCGATGCTGACACGGCGCTACCATCTGGCGATCGCCGCCGACAAGCCGTACCCGGGCCAGAAGGGCATGGTGGAGATCGACGAGAGCATGGTCGGCACCACCGCCCAGTCGCAGAAGGACGGCAAGGCGCTCGCTGACCAGTTCGACAAGTCCCTCGACGACGGCGACGACCCGGGCGAGGACCTGTTCGCCGCGCTGAAGGCGCACGCCGACGACCCGGACTTCCTCAAGGCCTTCTACGACCAGCTCGGCCCGCAGCGGCTGATGCAGCTCACCAACGACCAGGCGGGCACCCCCTACGGCCGCTACGGCGACCACAAGGACCAGGCCGCGGCCGACCGCGACATCATCGCGAAGACCTTCGGCACCTACACCAAGGTGGCCTTCGAGGGGCAGACGGCGGAGCAGAAGCAGGCCAGCTGGAACAAGTGGTTCGACAAGTCGATGTTCCCGAACCAGGCCTTCCGCGCGGACTACATGACCGCGCTGCTGCCCGGCGGCTCGCAGGACAAGGACTTCCTGGTCGCCCTCGGCAACCGCGTCTGGGACGACAAGCACCCGACCCAGAGCGGCAGCCAGTGGATGGGCGGCAGCGGCGGCAAGGGCCCCTTCGACGGCGACCACTACACGCAGCTCTTCAACGCCATCGCCGGCAATCCCGAGGCGTCCGGCGAGTTCATGGACCACAACTACGACAGCCTCCAGGTCGTCATGTACCCGCACGGCCCCTGGGACCTCGGCCAGCCGCCGTCCCGCGCCCAGGCGTTCGCGGACATGCTCAAGTCCGGCACGATCGACCTGAAGTCCACCAACCGGCCGCTGGCGGAGAAGCTGACCGGCCGCATCATGATGGACAACTACCGCCACCAGAACGGCTCCAGCAAGGACATCCACACCTACGACCCCATCGACGTCTACTACGGCCAGCTGGTCACCGCCAACTGGAGCGACATGGTCTACGGGATCACGTCGCCGACCGGCAACAAGCTGTGGGGCGCCGACGCCACGGCGGGCGGCTTCAACGAGAAGATGTCGAAGTGGGACGAGAAGGCCTTCCTCGCCGGCCAGGACCCCAACCGGCCCGGCCTGGAGGTCGGCGCGCCGCTGTGGCAGGCGCTGCTCAACGAGTCGGCCCGCAACCCCACCGTCGCCGGGCAGGAGAGCGCCCTCTTCGACTCCTTCCGGACGCAGATCACCAACGAGGTGGGCAGCGCGGAGCGGGACACCGACGAGCACGCGCAGGACTACCGCATGATGGAGAGCGGCATGATGATGAAGGCCTACAGCCAGGCCTTCGAGTACGCCAAGGGCACCATGGCGGACGACGCCGCGAAGTGGGCCGAGGGCGTCAACAGCGCGCGGACGGCACTTATCTCGGGCGCCGCCGACCTGGTGGAGGCGGGCGCGACCGGCGGCACCACGGCCATCACCGAGCTCGGCACGGCGAAGGCCGGTGAGCTGGGCGGCACCGCCAAGGACCTGCTGGTGAACTTCATCGCGAGCGGGATCTCGGTCAAGCCCGAAGAGGCTCCCGGCGGCCTGGCCGACAAGTACAAGAAGATCAACGACTCCAAGCTGGACACCAGCTGGCAGAACAACTACCAGTCCCTGGCCAACGCGCAGCTCCACAACGGGGGTTTCAGCCCCACGGTGACCGCCCCGGTCACCATCCACCCGCGCGACGGCAAGGCGGTCACCTACACGGGCGACCCCAAGGGCTACATCAAGGCGCCGGAGGACAACTTCCTCGACGACAACGGCGAGGCCAAGAACATCGACGACATGACGCCCCGGCAGCGGACCGCGTACAGCAACTGGCTCATGGACCCCGCGGTCGTCAACCACGTGGACTCGCGCGGCTTCACGCAGCAGGAGCAGTTCCAGCACCTCCAGGAGTAGCCGGTCCCGGGAAACACGTGAGCGCCGCCCGGAAGGTCGACGGGCGGCGCTCGGGGGCTCTTCGGCTCAGGACTTCTTCGGCTCGATCTTCAGGGCGGCGAGGAAGGCTTTGAGGTTCGCGGCGGTGTCGTGATCGACGGTGATTTTGCCGTTGACGGCCGGTTTGAAGGTGACGGTGGCATCTTTGCCCTGCCAGGCGCAGGTCGTGTAGGTGATGGTCCGGAAGGTTTGGTCGACGCACTGGATCGTGCCGCCGGACGTGCCCGCCGGGTAGTCGTGGACCCCCTTCATGTTCTCCACGCCCAGGAGCATTTCGGTCATGCTGTCCGACCCGCGGTTGTAGTCGATGCCGTCGTGCGTGGCGAAGTACGCCGGGTCGAGGTCGATCGAGACCCCGATGTCCTTGCCGCCCGGGGCGAGGTAGGTGAGGCGCACTTCCTGCTTCGACTGGTCGAGTTGCTCGCCCCCGATGGACTTCCAGTGGGATTCCTCGGGCTTCGTCGCCTGCGTGTACTCCCCGAACGCCTTCGGGATCACCGCCGTGTGCTTGACGGGCTCGTCGTCACCGCCGCCCGCGACCACCACCCAGGTCGTGATGCCTGCCGCGATGACGACGACGGCCGCCACGATGCCGATGACGCGGTTGCGGCGCCGGCCGCGCTCGCGGTCGGGAACGGTGAGGGGGGTGAAGGCGATGGGCTCGTCGGAACCGCGTTGCGTGCCCGCGCCCCCGCTACCCGCCCTGTCCCCTGTGGCGTTGTCGGTCACGGCATCCTCCTGGGAAACGGCTGGCGCTATGATATGCGTGGCGCAATAGCGCTCGTACAGAGCAACTTCAGCAAGCGGCGGACAAGCGGCGGACAACGCCACTACGGGGGTAGTGACATGGGCGGACCGGCTCAGCAACAGGCGACGGTACCCAATCCGGCGATCACCGATCTCAAAAGCCTCAAATCCCGGCTCATGGGTGAGATGGCCACGCTCAACGACACGCTGAAGCAGACGAATTCCGACATGGGCGGAAAGACGGTGTGGGTCGGGAAGACCGCCGACACCTGGGCCTCGGACATCTCGGGCCGCCGCAACCGCATCCAGCAACTGCTGGGCAAGCTCGTGCCCATCATCGACGCCGAGATCAACAGCCTCCCGGAGAAGGTCACTCCGACCGAGGCGAAGCTCTACAACATGGACCGCTACCGCTGACCGCGCCCGCCCACCGGCGCCGCCCGGCCGGACTCCCGCGCTACGCGCGCAGAGCGCGGCCGAAGCCCGACGCCAGCGGCATCCGCAGGCCCAGCGGCGGGGGAGCGGCGAGCGCGTCCGCCACGGGGCGGGCGTAGGGGCGGTCGAGGAGCGAGCCGAGGACGAAGTCGGCGGCCAGCGCGAAGACCTCGGAGCGGTGCTGGTGCAGGCTGTGCCCGTCGGAGTGCACCTCGAAGCGGCAGACCTCGCGGTTGATCTTCTTGGCCCGCTCGGCGAAGCGGAAGGACAGCTCGGGGTCGGTGGACTCGTCCTGCGTACCGTGCACGAGCAGCACCCGGCGGCCTATCAGCTGCTTGACCGGCTCCGGTTCCGGATCGTCCGGCAGCCACGGGGACAGCGCCACCACCGAGCCCACCGCGGGGTGCGCGGCGGCGTGCAGCGCGGCGCGCGCGCCCATGCCCGTGCCGACCAGGCACACGGGCACGTCGCCGTAGCGCCTCACGGCCTCGCCCACGGCCCACTCGGCGTCCTCCGCGGGATGCGCGTGGCCGCCGTTCCAGCCGCGGAAGCGGTAGTGGACGACATGCGCCGCGACCCCGCCGTCCGCCCCTTCGCGCACCAGGTGCCGGGCCAGCGGCCGGATCACCGCGGCGGCCAGCGGCGAGCGCCGCCGTGTGCTCAGGGCGTCGCCGCCGGGCAGGACGAGCACCACCGCGCGCACGGTGCCGTCGTCCGCGCCCTCGCCGTCCCGCTCTCTGCGTCCCGCGCGCTGCCCCCACCGGGGCGCCGGCACGAGACCGGGCGCCACCGGGTGCCCGAGGCGTGCGCCACGCGCCGGTAATGCTTGTGAAGCCATGGCGTAACGATGGCAGACGCAGGCGTGTGCGCAGTATGGCCGAGCGGAAAATACTTGCCCCGGCCGCGAATTCTACGCGCGTAGGGACTATCGTTCCGACCATGCAGAAGCCGAAACCCGGCACACCGTCCCGGGACCAGATCCGCCGCGCCCCGAAGGTGCTGCTCCACGACCACCTGGACGGCGGTCTGCGGCCCGGCACCATCGTCGACATCGCCCGCTCGACCGGCTACGAAGACCTGCCCGAGACCGATCCCGACAAGCTGGGGACGTGGTTCCGGCAGGCCGCCGACTCCGGCTCGCTCGAACGCTACCTCGAAACCTTCACCCACACGTGCGCCGTGATGCAGACGCGTGACGCGCTGGTCCGCGTCGCCGCGGAATGCGCCGAGGACCTCGCCGCCGACGGCGTCGTCTACGCCGAGGTGCGCTACGCCCCCGAACAGCACCTGGAGGGCGGCCTGACGCTCGACGAGGTCGTCGAGGCCGTCAACACCGGCTTCCGGCTGGGGGAGCGGCGCGCCCGCGAGGACGGCAACCGCATCCGCGTCGGCGCGCTGCTCACCGCCATGCGGCACGCCGCCCGCTCCCAGGAGATCGCCGAACTCGCCAACCGCCACCGCGACTCGGGCGTCGCCGGCTTCGACATCGCCGGAGCGGAGGCCGGTTACCCGCCCACCCGGCACCTCGACGCCTTCGACTACCTCAAGCGCGAGAACAACCACTTCACCATCCACGCCGGCGAGGCCTTCGGGCTGCCGTCGATCTGGCAGGCCCTCCAGTGGTGCGGCGCGGACCGGCTCGGCCACGGCGTCCGCATCATCGACGACATCGAGGCCGGCCCGGACGGCGAGGTGTCGCTCGGCCGCCTGGCCGCGTACGTCCGCGACAAGCGCGTGCCGCTGGAGATGTGCCCGACGTCCAACCTCCAGACGGGGGCGGCCACGTCCTACGCCGAGCACCCCATCGGGCTGCTGCGGCGGCTCTATTTCCGCGTCACGGTCAACACGGACAACCGCCTGATGTCCGGGACGAGCATGAGCCGCGAGTTCGAGCACCTGGTCGAGGCGTTCGGCTACACGCTCGACGACATGCAGTGGTTCACCGTCAACGCGATGAAATCGGCGTTCATCCCTTTCGATGAACGTCTTGCCATGATCAACGAGGTGATCAAGCCCGGTTACGCCGAGCTCAAGGCGGAGTGGCTCTTCGAGCCCGGCGGCCTCGAAAGGCCGCTGGCCAGCGGTTCCGCGTCCCGCGAGGGCTGAGTCACGGGCGCCGCCCGCGTTCTTCGCCGGGCGGGCGGCGCGCGCCACGCCGTTTGCACGCGGTGTGATCGCGTCGATACGTTCCGATGTCATGCAGACTCGAACCAAGAAGACCCTCGCGACCGGTGCGCTCGGACTCGCCTTCGCCGCCGCCGCGGCCGGCACCGCAAGCGCGGCCGCCCCCACCGACGTCCTGGCCGGCCTGCCGGTCGGCTCCGCCGCCAACCTCGTCCCCGGCGCCGGCAGCACCGCCGCCGGGGCGCAGAACGCGCTCGCCAACGGCACGAACGCCCTGCCGGCCAACCCGCAGAGCCTCCTGCCCTCCGGCAACCACCTCGACGGCAACCAGATCGCCCCCGTCGGGGGCCTCCTCGGCGGCCTGCCGCTCGGCGGCTGAACAACCCGGCCCGGGCGCGGTCGCCCTGCCGGGAGGGCCGGGAGCGCGGGGTGCCGCGCGAGCAGCCCGGTGGGGGCCGGTGGTCCGGCACGGACCGGGACTCCCCGCCGGGCCGGTGACGGCCCGCAGCCCGGTGGGGCCGGCCGCGCGGTTCCCCGCGCCCCCGCGGACGCTCATGCGGCGCGGCGGCGCGAGCGCCCGCCCCGCAGGGGCCCTTGCCTGCGCACGGCGACGGGCCCCCGGGCGGCATCCCCCTTGCCGCCCGGAGGCCCGTTCCCCCGTTACCCCCCCCGATCCGGAAAACCGGTGAACCTGTCAGGCCACCAGCTCACCGAAGACGTCGGCCTCGTTCCGGCCGAAGGCCAGCGCCTCGTCGTCGCGCAGGCGGCGCAGGGACCGCCAGATGCTGCTCTTGACCGTGCCGACGCTGATGCCGAGGATGTCGGCGATCTCCGGGTCGGTGCGGCCCTCGTAGTAGCGCAGCACCAGCATGGTGCGCTGCTGCTCGGGGAGCCGGGCGAGCGCCTGCCACAGGACGGCGCGCAGTTCGGTGCCGCCCATCTCGTCCGTGTCGCCGACCGTCTCCGGCAGCTCCTCGGTCGGGTATTCGTTGAGCTTGCGCCGCCGCCAGGCGCTGATGTGCAGGTTGGTCATGGTGCGGCGCAGGTAGCCGCCGACCGCGGCCTTGTCGCTGATCCGGTCCCACGCCCGGTAGGTGGAGAAGAGCGCGCTCTGGAGCAGGTCCTCCGCCGCGTAGCGGTCGCCGGTGAGGTGGTAGGCCGTCGCGTACAGCGACGCGCGCCGCTCCTGGACGTAGGCGGTGAACTCGGCCGCCGAGTCCTCGGAGGGCTGCGCAGGCCTCCCGGCCGGCTCCAGCGGCGTGATGTAGGCGGGACGCTGCCGGACCACCGACGTCGACGCGGTGGCGGACGTGCGTCCGGCGCCGCGGGCGTACCCCCGTCCGTTCGCGGCGCCGGACAGTTCGGTGGACCTGGCAGCGCGGTGCGTCGTCGCTCGCGGCGAGTGGACCGCGGCGGTCGCGGTACCCAGCAGTGCGTTCATGTCGCGCCCCCCTCAGTGGAACCTTCGGCCTAGCTCTCGGCGTCGCAGCTTGTGCGTCCTGCGCTCTCCCGATGTGACCAAAGCCTGCCGGGCCAGTTTCATGGGGACGTCCGTCGAGTGTCACAGGCCCGTCACAGAGGTCCGGCGCCCCGTGACCCCGGACGCGGTCCGGGTACGGGCCCGGGGTGAAGGTGCCGGGTACGAGTTGTCCCCACGCTTCATGCGGCCGCCCGCGGTAGGCAACAATGTCACGGTGCCTTTCCTGTTGCTGATCGAGGATGACGACGCCATCCGCACCGGTCTCGAACTCGGCCTGTCCCGGCAGGGTCACCGCGTGGTGGCCGCGGCGACGGGCGAGGACGGCCTGAAGCTCCTCAAGGAGCAGCGTCCCGACCTGATCGTGCTCGACGTCATGCTGCCCGGCATCGACGGCTTCGAGGTCTGCCGCCGCATCCGCCGCACCGACCAGCTGCCGATCATCCTGCTCACCGCGCGCAGCGACGACATCGACGTCGTGGTGGGCCTGGAGTCGGGCGCCGACGACTACGTCATCAAGCCGGTGCAGCCGCGTGTGCTGGACGCCCGGATCCGCGCCGTGCTGCGCCGCGGCGAGCGCGACAGCACGGACTCCGCCGCCTTCGGCTCGATCGTGATCGACCGCAGCGCCATGACCGTCACCAAGGACGGCCGCGACCTCCAGCTCACCCCGACCGAGCTGCGGCTGCTGCTGGAGCTGAGCCGCCGTCCCGGTCAGGCGCTGTCCCGCCAGCAGCTGCTGCGGCTGGTGTGGGAGCACGACTACCTGGGCGACTCGCGTCTGGTGGACGCGTGCGTGCAGCGGCTGCGGGCCAAGATCGAGGACGTGCCGTCCTCGCCGGTCCTGATCCGCACCGTCCGCGGGGTCGGCTACCGCCTGGACACGCCGCAGTGACCTCACGCCCCGCACGCTGGGGGAGCGGCATATTGCGCTGGACGAGTCTGCGGCTGCGGCTGGTCGCCGTCTTCGCGGCGGTCGCGCTGACCGCGGCGGTGTCGGTGTCCGGCATCGCCTACTGGCTCAACCGCGACGCCGTCCTCACCCGCGCGCAGAACAGCGCGCTCAACGACTTCCGCGACTCGCTCCAGCGCAACGCCGCCTCGCTGCCCGTCACGCCCACCTGCTCCTCGCTCGACACCGCCGCCGGGCGGATAGGGGACGCGGACACGTACGAGGTGGTGCTGCTCGGCAAGGCCTCGGACGGCCAGGACTGCGCGGCGACGTCCGACCGCGACGTCTTCACCCTCGACGACGTGCCGGCGACGCTGCGCAAAGCCGTCAACACCCGGCACCTGAAGGACGACGGCAAGTACCACCTGCACTGGGAGCGGATCTCGCTCCAGGGCCGCCCCTACCTGGTCGCCGGCGCCCAGATCAACGGCGGCGGGCCGACCGGCTACATGCTCAAATCGCTCGACGCCGAGCGCAAGGACCTCAACTCGCTGGCCTGGTCCCTCGGTATCGCCACGCTGCTCGCCCTCATCGGCTCCGCGCTGCTCGCGCAGGCCGCGGGCGCGGCGGTGCTGCGCCCGGTGCGGCGGCTCGGCGAGGCGGCGCGGGCGCTCGGCGAGGGCAAGCTCGACACCCGGCTGAAGGTCACCGGTACCGACGAGCTGGCGGAGATGTCGCAGACCTTCAACAACGCGGCCGAGGCGCTGGAGAAGCGCGTCGAGGAGCTGAGCGCGCGCGAGGCGGCGAGCCGCCGCTTCGTCGCGGACATGTCGCACGAACTGCGGACCCCGCTGACCGCGATCACGGCCGTCAGCGACGTGCTGGAGGACGAGGCGGACGCGCTGGACCCGATGATCGCACCGGCCGTCCGGCTGGTCGTCAGCGAGACCCGGCGGCTGAACGAACTGGTGGAGACACTGATGGAGGTCACCCGGTTCGACGCGGGAACGGCGAAGCTGCGGGTCGACGAGGTGGACGTCGGCGAGCAGGTCATGGCGTGCATGGACGCCCGCGCGTGGCTGGACTCCGTCGAACTGGACGCGCCGCGCGGCGTGCTCGCCACGCTCGACCCGAGACGGCTGGACGTGATCATGGCGAATCTGATCGGCAACGCGCTCAAGCACGGCGGCTCGCCGGTCTGCGTCAGGATCCAGGAGGACCCGGACGCCCCCGGCGACGGGGGCGACATCGTCGTGGCCGTCTCCGACAACGGACCCGGCATCCCGGAGGACGTCCTGCCGCACGTCTTCGACCGCTTCTACAAGGCCGACGCCTCCCGCCGCCGCTCCGAGGGCAGCGGCCTGGGCCTGTCCATCGCGCTGGAGAACGCCCACATCCACGGCGGCGACATCAGCGCCGCCAACCGCCCCGAGGGCGGCGCCGTCTTCACCCTGCGCCTGCCGCGCCGCCCGCGCGCGGGCGGCCAGAACGGCGGCGGCCAGGCCGCGCAGCCCTACGACGCGGTGAACGGCGGGAACGCCGAGAACGGCGAGGGCCGTCCGAACGGTTCCTCCGGCGAGGGCCCGGCGGGGGGTGCGCAGCAGTGAGAGCGCCCTTCGGCTCCCCCCGTGCCGCGGCCGGCGTGCTGCTCGCGGCCGCCGCGCTGCCGCTGGCCGGAGCGTGCGGCATCCGCTCCACCACCGTGCCGGTCGACGCCGGGCCCGCGCCCTCGCGGGTCTCCTGCCAGACGCCGGCCCCGGACAACTCGCCGGGTGCCGTGGACGCCCAGATAGAGAAGATCTACCTGGTGTGCGGGGGCCAGACCACGCCCGTACGGCGCACGGTCGTCGTCCGCCCGCAGGCCGCGAACCGGGTCGAGCAGGTCAACGAACTGGTCCGGCAGCTCCAGCGCAGCGTGCTGGGCGAGGAGGCCAAGGCGGGCTTCTCCAGCGCCGTGCCGGGCAGCCTCCAGATCCTCGGCCCGGCGCCGGGCGACCCCGCCGACGCGCTGCGGCTCAGCCAGTCCATCGAGGACCTCCCCTCCTTCGCGCTGGCCCAGATCGTCTGCACGGTGGCCGAGAGCCCGCTCGCCTCGCCGCCCCGCACGGTCGTGCTCGGCGGCCCGGAGCGGTCCAGGTCCGTCCGCAGCTACCAGTGCACGGACGACCTCCAGACGCGCCCGGAGGCCGCGGAGAACGCGGGCACGGAGACCGGCTGAGCCGCGCCTCGCCCCGCCGGGCGCCGCGCGTACGGCCCGGCGGTGCCTGTCCGCGGCGGGCTCGCGGTGCGTGCCCACCCCGGCCCGGCGGGGCGGCTCCGCTTCGTACGCCGGCGCACCGCCCGTGCCGCCGGAACGGCGCGTACGGCCGCGCAGCCGTACGGCCGTACGCCGGCCGCAACCGGCACGCGACCAGGGGCGCAGGGCCCGCCTACGGCCGGCGTGCGGCCCGTCACACCCACCGGACGGGAACCGTCCGCCCGCGGGCCGCGTCTTGGGCGGTGTGCAGCACGAAGGCTCCATATACCGGGTGCGCGCCGCCGGCCTCCTGCTGACGGCGGCCTACCTCTCGTTCACCGGGTGGCTGCTGCTGCGACCTCACTACGTGGCATGGGTGCCGTCCCCGAACCTGCGCCCGTTCGGCACCATCCGCGACGACCTCCGGCTCCCGCCCGTCACCGCCGCCCGCCACCTGCTCGCCGGGCTCGGCCTGCTCGCCCCGCTCGGCTTCCTTCTCCCGATGGCCGGCGGCCGCCTCCGGACCTCGGCCGTCGCGTCGTTCCTGCGCACGGTCTTCGCGGGTCTGATGATCTCGCTGTCCGTCGAGTTCACCCAGACCATGGTCCCGGGCCAGCTCTTCGACGTCGACGCGCTGATCCTCAACACCGCGGGCGTGGCCCTGGCCCACCTGCTCGTCGTCCCCACCACCCGCCGCCACCTCCGCCGCCGCCGGACGGCCTCCCCGCCACCGCCCCCGCCGGGCGCCCCGGCCTCGCTGGCCCCTACCGGGGTGGGGGCTCCGTAACCCCCTCCCACGTGTGGGACCCCGGGTGCGCGGCGAAGTACCCGCAGGCCTCTCCGCGGGCGAGCGGCCGGGGCAGTCCGCCCGCAGCCAGTACGTGCCGGGCGGCTCGCCGTCCGCCCAGCGCGTCCAGAGCGCGCCACCCGGAGGGGCGGGGAAGTCGTCGTAGACGACGGCGAAGTGCTCGCCGCGCGGGTGGGCCCCGAGCGCGCAGACCAGCTCGTCACAGACCCGCCGCCGGTCGGCGGCGGGGTGGTCCGCGAGCAGCGCCGCGCGCAGACCGGGCGGCAGGAGCACGGCGGCTTCACAGAGCACCGTGCTCTCGGCGCCCGCGGCGTTCCCGGCGCCCGCGGCGCCCGCAGTGTTCCCGGCGCTCTCGGCGGTCACCGCGCCACCTCGCCCCACACGGACTTGCCCGCGGCCCCGAGGACGACCCCCCACCGCTCGCCGGTGCACGCGCCCACGAGCAGCAGCCCGCGCCCCCGTACGTCCTCCCCGCCGGCCGGGTCCGGCACCTGCGGCAGCCGCCCGCCGTCCGCGTCCAGCACCTCGATCCGCACGCCGTCCGTGCCGGGCAGCCGCCGGAAGCAGGTGCCGACCGTGCGGTCGGGGCTGTCCGCGTGCTGGACGGCGTTGGCCAGCAGCTCCGAGAGCACGAGGACGCAGTCGTCCGCGAGGTCCGCCAGCTCCCAGCGGCCCAGCGTCTCCCGCAGCATCCGCCGCGCCTGCCCGACACAGGCGGGCGTCTGCGCCCACCGGTGGACCACCGTGTCCCCGGCCCCGGGCGGGGTTTTTCCCGGCGAGGCCGGGGATGTCATCTCGTACATGGCTGGACCCTCTTCTCCCTGCGCGCGGTCCGGCGAGGCGCGCGGCCGGAACGGCCTTTTCTGCCGGAGGTCGCCGCAGATCAGGCATTTCCGGGCGTGTCCGCGCCTCTCCGTAGCAGAATCGCTACCGAGGCGTTCAGACTGACCGATCGTCAGGAACGCGTTCAACTGATCGATCGAGCAAGGAAAGTTGGCGAGGCCCCCTGTGAATCGCAAGGAATTGGAGCCGGGAAAATCGCCCCGAGCGTCGTTCGGCGTGCATCTGCGCACGTCACGGGAGCAGCGGGGCTGGACGCAAGATGAGCTGGCCGCCGAGATGGGGTATGCGGGGTCCCACGTCTCCGCCGTGGAAACTGCGCGCAAACCTCCAACCTTGCGCTTCTCGCAGAGTTCGGACCGCGCCCTGGGCACGGGCGACAAGTTCGAACGCTTGTGGCGGGAATTGCGCAACGGTGCACTGCTGGAGGGATTCCCGGAATACGTGGGGTACGAGGGGCGCGCGGTCGAGATCCGGCTCTACGAGATCGGCATCGTCCCGGGGCTGCTGCAGACGCCCGCCTACGCGCGCGTGCTGGCCGACAGCGCCGTCCGGCGCGGGGCGATCACCCAGCAGTACGCCGAGGAGCGACTGGCTTTCCTCGCGGAGCGGCAGGAGGCGCTGGCGCGCCACCGCCCGCCGACGGTGCTCGTGGTGATGGACGAGAGCTGCGTCCGGCGGCTCGTCGGGGGCCCGGAGGTCATGGCCGAGCAGCTCGACCAGCTGGTGGCGTGCGCCGCAAAGCCGTCCACCGTGCTCCAGGTGATCCCGTTCGAGTCGGGCGAGCGCCGCCCGTTCGACCTGCCCGTTTACCTACTGACGATGCCCGACCGTTCGATGCTCGCCTACGCCGAGTCCCAGACCCGGGGGCACCTGGACCGTGAAACACCGTCAGTCCTGCCCATGCTGGGGGCCTACCATCAGCTACAGGCCGAGGCGCTGTCCCAGGCGGACACGGTGGCCATGATCCAGGAGATACGAAAGGGCATCTCGTGACGACGACGAACGACTCCCCCCGCTGGTTCACGTCCTCGTACAGCAACAACGGCGGCGCTTGCGTCGAGGTCGCGGTGAACGTCCCCGGCACGGTCCCCGTCCGGGACTCGAAGGACAGGTCCGGCCCCGCTCTCGCCTTCACGCCCGCCGCGTGGGCTGATTTCGTAGCGGCCGTGCGGAGTGGGGACATCCCCGGCGTGTGAGTCTCCCCGAGGGCCCCGCGGTCACGTCGACATCGCGGGGTCTTTCAGTGTGGCCGGCGACGCGGAACACTCGTCCATGGAACGGCACTTCGTGCATGCGACGAAAGGACCCTCCGTGATGAGTCCGGCTCCCCGCTGGTTCACGTCCTCGTACAGCGAGAACGGCGGCGCTTGCGTCGAGGTCGCGGTGAACGTCCCCGGCACCGTCCCCGTCCGGGACTCGAAGGACAGGTCCGGCCCCGCTCTCGCGTTCACGCCCGCCGCGTGGGCGGATTTCGTGGCGGCCGTGCGGAGCGGGGACATCCCCGGCGTGTGAGTCAGCCCGAAGGCCCGTGGCCGGACCGGCCTCGCGGGTCTTTCGGTGCGCCCTCAGCGGGCGAACGCGGCCCGCCGGGGCTGCCGGCGTGTTGCTCGGGAGGGAGGGGCGGCAGTCCCGGCGGGCCTGTGGGGTCAGCAGGCGTTCGTGTTGTAGGCGGCTGTCACCCACTTACCGGTCCTCTTGTTGAGGAACGACCAGGCGCCCCCGTCGAAGGGGCGGGTGACCTCCAGAGCGGATTCGACCGGGACGTGGGAGGGCCTGTACCCGACCCAGTACCTCCCGCCGGAAGTGTTCTCGGTCCAGTGCCAGTTGGAGCCGAACGCGATCCCGGCCTCCGTGAAGGTGGCCTTGCCCGCGGAGCCGTCCGCGGACAGCCCCCTGTCCCCCTGCCACTGGGCCGTGGCGGTCTTCGTCGCCGGGCCGAACGAGCCGTCGATCCCGCTCTTGGAGAGGTATCCGTCCAGGTAGAGGATGTTCTGCCAGAAGCAGGTGACGCTCGACACCGTGTTGGTGCTCATGTTGACGGCGCCCTCGTCGTTGAGGTCGTCGGCCGGGGTGTCGGATCCGCTGATGTAGGCGTTGCCGTTGTAGCTGTTGCTCGCGGCGGCGGGCGTGGCCGTCGCGGCGGCGACACCGAGCGCGACGGCGGTGGCCGCCAGCGGCACGGCGATGCGCCGGAGCGTACGGCTCCGGAGCGCGGATGAACTCATGGAATTCCCTCCCGAATGCGGGGCAAGCTTGCGGCGATCACGTGATCACCAGGGAGGACCGTAGACGCCGGGCAGTGCCCTTGTGAAGATCGTGCGGGCTCTCGAAGCCCGCCGCTTTCCGTGCGCTCCGCCGGTCGGCCGCCGTCACGTCCGACGGTCGGCCGCGGTCGCCCGTGGTTGCTGCTCCGTGACGGCTGCCCAGTCGTCCTCCCCGCGGCCGTCGGCGACGGCCTGGTCGAAGACGGCCCGCAGCAGTTCGCCGGTGGGGAGGGGGATGCCGTGGTCGGCTGCCGCGTCGAGCGCGAGGTGGAGGTCCTTGCGGCCCAGGAGGGTGGTGAAGCCGGCCGGCTGGTAGCGCCGTTCGGCGATCATCGAGCCGTAGCCGGTGTGGACGGTTCCCGGGAAGAGTGTTGAGGTGAGCAGTTCGACGAGCTGCCCCGGGTCGACGCCGGCGCCTTCCGCGACACTGACGGCCTCACCCAGCGACTGGATCGCGCAGGCGATCAGGTAGTTCCCGAGGATCTTCACGACGTTGGCCTGCTCCGGGCGCTCGCCGAGCCGCCAGGTCCGCGAGCCGATCACGTCGAAGAAGGGCAGCACCCGGTCGACCGGCCCGTGCGCACCCGCCGCGAGGATGTTGAGGGCCCCGGCCTCGGCGACCGGAACACGGCCGAAGACCGGCGCGGCGACGTAGGCGACACCGTGCCCGGTGTGCACCGCCTCGGCCCGGCGGGCCAGACCGGCGCTCACCGTCGCGAGGTTGACGTGAACGGCCCCGCCGCGGGCGTGGGTGAGGACGCCGGAGTCGAGGAACGTCTCGGCGAAGGCCCTGTCGTCGGACAGGACCGAGAAGACCACCGGCGCGCGCACGGCCTCCGCGACCGAAGCGGCCCGGCGGGCGCCCGCGGCGACGAGTTCGTCCGCAGGCCCGTCGGAGCGGTTCCACACCACGACGTCGTGGCCCGCCCGCACGAGATTGCGTGCGATGGGCCGCCCCATCGCTCCCAGCCCGATGACCGCGATGTCGCCCACGTGGGAACCCCTCTCCATGAACCGTCCGAGACGGTTCATCGTGTCATGGGGCTATGCTCTTGTCGAACCGGCTGAGACGGTTCACCCGAGAGTGCCGCGCGCGGAGGAGGCCGGGAATGACGACCGAGGACGTACGTCGTGTGTTCCGCATGGACAACGAGGTCCTGGCCTTCCGCTTCACCGCCACCGTCAGCGACCGGGCCGGCGCGGCCCCCCGGGAGCGGCTGACCGGCCCCGCCCTGCTGGGGATGTGGCTGCGGGCCGCCGGGCTCGGGGTCACGGACGTGTCACCGCGCGACCTGGACGACGCCGTCGCGCTGCGCGAGGCGATCCACCGGGCCGGCTCGGCTGTCGCGGCGGGCCGGCGGCCCGAGCCGCGGGATGTCCGCACCCTCAACGCGGCAGCGGCCGCCGGGCACGCGAAGGCCGTGCTCGAACACGGCCGCGCGGCCTGGCGCCTGACGGCGGCGGCGCCCGTCGCCGACGCCCTGGGCGTCCTGGCGACGGACGCCGTCCACGTCCTCGGCGGCCCCGACCGCGGCCGCGTCAAGAATTGCGAGGGCCCCGGGTGCGCGGGGCTCTTCCTCGACACCAGCCGCGCCGCCAACCGCCGCTGGTGCTCCATGAACACGTGCGGCAACAGGGTCAAGAAGTCGCGGCTCGGCGGGAGCTGACCCGACCGTCCGACGGGGTTCCGGGCCCGCCGGGATCCCCGGCGGGCGCGGCCCTCGGAGGTCGCGGTCAGTAGTACTGCGAGCTGGGGATGTACGGGAAGCAGTAGTTGTGGCCCCCGTAGTAGGTGTCCTGCTTCAGCAGCAGGGTGCCGGTCGACGGGCCGACGATGCCATCCGGGGTGAGGTAGCTGTACCCGTACGGGAACAGGGTCACAGCGTTCTCGGTCTCCGCGTTCCAGACCCCGTTCTCGCCGATGTCGCGCGTAACGTAGCCGTAGACGTCCCTCTGCACCTTCGCCCAGGCGTTGTAGAGGTGCTGGACGCACCACACCGCGTTGGCGTTGTTCGCGTACCCGTCGCCTATGTACCCGGCGGTCGTGCTGGCCTGCGCGGTGCCGAGGTTCGCCCCGGCGAGCAGCGCCGCCGAGGCGGCGACGACACCGGCCTTCGCCGCGAGACGTTTGAGCATCGGTGTTTCCCCCTGTTCGGCGGACGTCGGCCCGGCGGGCGGTGACCGCCGGGACCGAGAGGCCCGCCGTCAGCCGGGCGGTGACCGCCGGGCCCGCCCCTCGCCGTCAGCCGGGCGGCGTGTGTACCCGTCCGGCAGCGCTCAGCGCCGCGAGGCGGACCGCGGCGGCACGCCGTGCACGCGGGAGTCCCCGACGTCGAACACCATGTGCGGACATGTCGTGCACGAGCGGTGATCGCGCATGCCCGGGCGAACTGCGGGCAGGCCGCCTTCGTAGAGCATGCGGTGGGAGCGGGTGGCCGGTGACCGGCCCCGGCCCCGCCGCCGGCAACGGCAAGGACGGTCGGTATGAGCGAGACATCCACACAACCGCACGAGGCGGCGGGCGCGCCACCGGACAAGCCGGCGCTGCGGCGGGACCTGGGGCGGGTCAGCCTGCTCTTCGCCTGCGTCGGGTCGATCATCGGCTCCGGGTGGCTGTTCGGGGCGCTGAACGCGGCCCGCGAGGCGGGTCCGGCCTCGGTGTTCTCGTGGGGCCTCGCGGCTGTGATGATCCTGCTCATCGGCCTGTGCTTCGCCGAGCTGGGCACCATGTTCCCGCTCTCCGGCGGCGTGGTGCGCTTCCCGCACCTGTCCTTCGGGTCCTTCGCGAGTTACACGATGGGCTGGATCACCTGGATCGCGGCGGCCACCGTGGCGCCCATCGAGGTCGAGGGGGCCTTGCAGTACGCCACGAAATGGGCGGATTTCACCGAATCCCACCCGAGTACCGGCACCCACACCCTGACCGGGCTCGGGTACGCGGTCGCCGTTGTGGCCATGGCTTTCTTCGTGACGCTGAACTACTTCGGGATCCGCTGGTTCGCCCGGGTCAACAACGTCCTGGTGTGGTGGAAGCTCGGCATCATCCTGCTGGTGATCGCGGCGTTCCTGGCCACCTCCTTCCACGGGCACAACTTCGACGCCGCGGAGTACGGCGGCTTCGCGCCCGGCGGCGGCAAGGGCGTCTTCACCGCCATCTCCACCGCCGGGATCACCTTCTCCTTCCTCGGCTTCCGGCAGGCGATCGAACTGGCCGGTGAGACGGACAACCCGAAGCGCAACGTCCCCTTCGCGGTGATCGGCTCGGTGGCCGTCACCGCGGTGATCTACATACTGCTGGAGGTCGCCTTCCTCGCCGCCGTCCCCGGGCACGACCTCGCCGCCTCGCACGGCTGGCTCAGCCTCCAGTTCACCGACGACTTCGGGCCGCTCGCCGCGATCTCCAGCGCCATCGGCCTGGGCTGGCTGGCCTACCTGCTGTACGTGGACGCGGTGATCTCGCCCGCCGACACCGGCCTGATCTACACCACCGTCACGGCGCGGATCTCCTACGCCATGGGCCGCAACCGCAACGCGCCCGAGGCCCTGGCCCGCACCACCCCGCGCGGGGCGCCGCTCATCAGCCTGGTCGTGACGTTCGTGATCGGCCTCATCGTCTTCCTGCCCTTCCCCAGCTGGCAGCAGCTCGTCGGCTTCATCACCTCCGCGACCGTGCTGTCCTTCGGATCGGGCCCCCTGGTGCTGGCCGCGATGCGCCGGCAGCTGCCGGACCACCCGCGGGTCTTCCGGGTCCCCGGCGGCGACGTCATCCCCTTCCTCGGCCTGTACTCCTCGAACCTGATCGTCTACTGGGCCGGCTGGAACACCAACTGGAAGCTCTTCGCCACCATCGGCATCGGCTTCGTGCTGCTGGCCGTCTTCGAAGTCACCGGCGGCGACCGCGCGCCGAAGCTCGACGTGCGGGCGGGAGCGACCTGGCTGCTGCCGTGGCTCGGCGGCCTGGCGCTCGCCAGCTGGGCGGGCGACTACGACGGCGGCCGCGGCTGGATCGGCCTGGGCTGGGGCTTCGTGGCCAACCTGGCCCTCGCCGCGATCGTCTACCTCCTCGCCCTGCGCGTCCGCCTTCCGGCGGCCCGCGTGCAGGAGTACATCAGTGAGGCCGAGGCGGAGTCCCGCACCGAGGAGGAGGAACTGGGCAGGACCCCCTGAGCGGCCGCGTCCCGCCGCCCGGCCACCGCGCCGGGGGGCGGTCCGGGGGGTGGACCGGGGGGCTGTCCCCAGCGAAAGGGGAGGTGGGGGGTGCCTAGGCTCGGGGTGTCCGGTCGCCACGGCTCGATTCCCCGGAGGAACTCATGGCACGCCCGCAGCAACGCATCCTCACCGGCGCGGTGCTCGCCGCGCTCGCCCTCGGCGGGGTGGCCGCTTGTGACGGTGTGCGGTCGAAGACGGCGAAGGACGACACCACGGTGACGGAGAAGGTCACCGCCGTCCGGCTCGACGACAGCGACGGCTTCGTGCGGGTGGAGGGTTCGGCGGGGGCCACCGCGGTGTCGGTGCACCGGGAGGTGCACTACCGCGGGGACAGGCCGGGGGCGAGCTCGCACGTGGAGGGGGGCGTGCTGTGGCTGTCGGGCTGCGGCCACAACTGCGGGGCCGACTACGTCGTCACCGTGCCCGCCGGGCTGCCCGTCGCGGGCGGCACGTCCAACGGCGCGATCACGCTCAGGGGCGTCGGCACCGCGGACGTCCACACCAGCAACGGGAAGATCACCGTCTCCGGCGCCGCCGGCGCGGTGAAGGCCCGTACCTCCAACGGCTCCGTCCAGGTCACGGGCACCAGGGGCGGCGTCGACGCGGAGTCGTCCAACGGGTCGATCACCGTGGCGACGCCGGTCCCGCAGGACGTCCGCGCCCGCACCTCCAACGCGAGCATCACCGTCACGGCGGCGCCCGGCGCCTACCGGGTGTCGGCGAAGACGTCGAACGCCGCGAAGAAGGTCGGGGTCGCCGACGACCCGGCGGGCGCCCACCGCCTGGACCTGTCGACGTCCAACGGCTCGCTGACGCTGCGGCAGGGGTAGCCGCGGTCCCGCCGCGCCCCCTGGCCACCGGATTTGTGGCGCGGATCACGGGCGGAGCTGTCACAGCCGCCGGATGCCCGGTGTCTGGTTCCGTGAAAGGGCCGGACGAACGGGAGTGGACATGAAGATCGCAGTCGCCGGTGGCACCGGGCAGGCGGGGCGGTACGCGGTGGAGGCGCTGCGCGCCCGCGGGCACGACGTCGTGGTGATGTCGCGGGGCGCCGGCGTGGACCTGGTCACCGGGGCCGGGCTGGACGCGGCGCTGGCCGGCGCCGAGGCCCTCGTGGACGCCAGCAACGTCACGAGCGCCCGCAGGAAGACCGTCGCGGCCTTCTTCGACGCCGCCGGGCGCCACCTCGCCGACGCCGCGGCGCGGGCGGGCGTACGGCACCTGGTGGCGCTGTCGATCGTGGGCATCGACCGGGTGAAGAACCCGTACTACGCGGGCAAGCTGCACCAGGAGGAGATCGTGCGGCGCGGTGCGGTGCCGTGGACGATCCTGCGGGCCACGCAGTTCCACGAGTTCGCCGGGCAGACGCTCGCCCAGCTGCCCGGCCCCCTCGCGCTCATGCCGAAGGCACCCGTCCAGCCGGTCGCCGCCCGCGACGTCGGCGAGGCGCTCGCCGACCTGGTGACCGGGGAGCCGCAGGGGATGGCCCCCGAGCTCGCCGGGCCGCAGGTCGAGTCGCTGGTGGACATGGCCAGGCGGCTCATGGCCGCGGGCGGCGCCCGCAAGCGCCCCGTGCTGCCCGTGCACATGCCGGGCGGGATGAGCAGCGGGGGCCTGCTGCCGACGGGTCCCGGCCCGCGTGGCACCCTGTCGTTCGCCGCGTGGCTGGCGGAGCACCACCCCGCGACGCCCGCGTGACCCCCGCCCCCGCACACCCCGAGGCACCGATGAGCGACCACAAGGACGACCCGGTCACCGCGGTGTTCGTCGAGCACCGCGGCCTGATGTTCACCCTCGCCTACGAGATGCTCGGCTCGGTGGCCGACACCGAGGACGTGCTCCAGGAGACATGGCTGCGGTGGTCCGGCACCGACATCGCGCAGGTGCGCGACCCGCGCGCCTACCTGATGCGGATCGCCACCCGGCAGGCCCTCAACCGCCTGCGCGCGCTCAAGCGGCGCAGGGAGACGTACGTCGGGCCGTGGCTGCCCGAGCCGCTGCTCACGGCACCCGACGTCGCCGAGGACGCCGAACTGGCCGAAAGCCTGTCGACGGCGCTGCTGTGCGTGCTGGAGACCCTGCAGCCGACCGAGCGCGCCGTCTTCGTGCTGCGCGAGGTCTTCGACGCCGGCTACGACGAGATCGCCGCCGCCGTCGGCAAGAGCCCGGCCGCCGTACGGCAGATCGCGCACCGGGCCCGGGAGCACGTGCGGGCGCGCCGCCCGCGCACGACGGTCACGACGGCCGAGAACCGCGGAATCCTGGAATCCTTCCGCAGCGCGCTCGAAAGCGGCGACCTGCGCGGGCTGTTCGACGTGCTCGCGCCCGACGTCGTGCTCTTCGCCGACGGCGGCGGCCTGAAGAGCACGGCGCTGCGGCCGATTCTCGGTGCCGAACGCGTGCTGCGCTACATCGCCGGCGGGGCGGGCAGGGCCGAGGCGCGGCTCACGTTCGAGGCGGCGGCCGTCAACGCCAACCCGGCGATCGTGGTGCGCCTGGGCGGTGCGATCGACAGCGTCGTGACCTACCGGCTGGACGGCGACCGGATCACCGGCCTGTACTTCGTCCGCAACCCGGAGAAACTGCGCCGGATCGAGACCGAGACCCCGCTCACCCGCCGCTGAGCGGACCGGCGCCCGCCTCCCGGGCGCCGCCTCAGGCGGCCTGCGGGGCCGTCACCGCGCCGGGTGCGAGGATGCGGGCCAGGGCCTCGGTGAAGTCGCAGGGGGTGCAGCCCAGTTCGAGCTGGCGGGCGACGATCGCGCGCTCCGTGCGGTAGAGGTGCCAGCCCCTGCGCAGCAGGAAGGGGACGGACTTGCGGCCCTCGCGGATGTCGCGGACGAAGCGGCGCCGGGCCGTCGTGGAGGGCCGGCCGCGCAGGCAGACCGCGTCGGCGGGCAGGCCGAGTTCGCGTACCCGGCCGACGATCTCGGCGGCGAAGATGCCCTCGGCGACGAAGACGGGCGAGCCGCCGAGATCGAGCCGGGTGACGCCGGTCGCCGAACTCGTGGCGATGTCGTAGACGGGGGTGTCGGCGACGCCCCGCGTGCACAGGGAGGCGATCGCGGCCACCGCCGCGTCGGCGTTCCAGGACGCGGGCGCGTCCCAGTCCCCGGCACCACCGGGGAGCCGGGGCAGCGTCGGGTCGTCCTCGTCCTTGTAGAAGTGGTCGAGCCCGAGCACGGGCACCCCGGAACGCGCGGCGAGCGTGCTCTTGCCCGAGCCCGAAGGCCCGGCCAGCAGGATCACGCGGGCGGGAAGTGAACTCACGGGAGACCATTCTCCGGCATCCCCGTGCGTACGCTCCCGCCCGGTCCCACAACTACGGTCCGCGTCCACCCGGCGACACCGCAGGTGGACGGCCCGCCGCAGTCCTGTCCACAGGCGTCCCGCTACCATCCGCACCCGATCGGCTACGCTGGGCAGCGAACGTCGTACGTTTCCGAGCAAGGCCCAGGTGTCCCGATGCCCTCACTGCGAACCGCTCTCGCCCTCACCATGACCGCCGCCGCCGCGGTCCTCGCCCCGGCCGCGGCAGCGGTCGCCTCCGCCCCGGCCCCCGCCGCCGCGCCCGACGCCGCCTCCGCGCTGGACGCCCTCCCGGCGTCGGCGGTGACCAGCGCGCTGGGCCCGGCCGTCGCCCCCGTCCGCAACCTCACCCTCGACCCGCTGTCCAACACCGGCGTCGACCCCCTGGACAACGGCCTCGGCTCGCAGGTCGCCGACTTCCGGCCGGTGTCGACGACCACGCTCACCGGCCCCGTCACCCGCGGCGGCTCCCTCGGCACGCTTCCGGTGGTCGGCGAGGTGACGGGGCTGCTGCCGCACTAGGGCGTGCCTGGCACGCCCCAGGGCCCGTCCGGCCCTCCCGCGGTCAGGTCCGGCCCGCCTCCACGCCGAAGCCCAGCGTGCGCATGACCTCCTGCACGTTGGTGTACGACCGGTCGGCCGGCAGGCCGTCCACCAGGGTGATGTAGCCGTCCGGCGCCTGGTGCCGCCGCAGCGCCGTCAGCAGCTCGCCCCGGTCGGCGGGGAAGGCACTCGGTTCCAGGTGCCGGGCGAGCGCGCTGCGGACCTCGACGTCGGTCGGGGTCATCCCGGGCGGCGCGCTGGACTCCGGGCCGCCGGGACGCCACTCCGCCACGGACCGGTCCCCGCCCGCGGGCTCCGGCTCGTACGCCTCCTCCGGCCGCAGCGCGAGGTTCGCCTTCAGCTCGCCCTGGCTCTCGCGCTTGAGCTCGTCGTCCCGGGCGGGACCGGTCCGGTTGCTCCCCTGGTCGGCCATACTGACGCGCCTCCTGCTGCTGAGTCGTGCGTTTCACGCCGCCCGCCCGTGGAGCGCAATGAGCGGGGCCGTGGCGGCCGCCGTCCTTCAGGCGCGGCCGCCCCGTGGCGTCACCCTGCGGCTTGCCGCTCGGCCTCCAGGTGAAACATGCCGCCGGGCCGGCCGCCCCGCCCGCCCGGTCAGACCCCGATCGGGTGCCAGACCGTCTTCGTCTCCAGCCAGGACGTCAGGCGTGACGTGCCCGGATCCGCCGTCCAGTCCTCGGCGGAGGGGCGGCGGACACGCTTGAGGGTGTCGGCCGCGGAGGCCTCCAGCTCCGCCGCCAGCGCGGGGTCGGCGCCGGTCAGGTCGAGAGCGTTGACGTCCTGGTGGGCGGCGAGGGGCGCCGACAGCTCGGCGGTGCGGCCGGAGAGGATGTTCACCACGCCGGAGGGGACGTCGGAGGAGGCCAGGACCTCGCCGAAGCTCAGGGCGGGGAGGGGCGAGCCCTCGGAGGCGACGACCACCGCGGTGTTGCCCGTCGCGATGACCGGGGCCAGGACGGAGACCAGGCCGAGCAGCGAGGAGTCCTGCGGGGCCAGCACCGCGACCACGCCCGTCGGCTCGGGGGTCGAGAGGTTGAAGAAGGGGCCGGCCACCGGGTTGGCGCCGCCGACGACCTGGGCGATCTTGTCCGTCCAGCCCGCGTACCAGACCCAGCGGTCGACCGCCGCGTCCACCGCCGCGGCGGCCCTGGACTTCGACAGCCCCTCCGCCTCGCCGACCTCGCGCACGAACTGCTCGCGCCGTCCCTCCAGCATCTCCGCGACGCGGTAGAGGACCTGGCCGCGGTTGTACGCCGTCGCGCCCGACCAGCCGGGCACCGCCTTGCGCGCCGCGACGACCGCGTCCCGCGCGTCCTTGCGGGACGCGAGCGGCGCGTTGGCCAGCCACCCGCCGCTCTTGGAGTCCGTCACCTCGTACACCCGGCCGCTCTCGGAACGCGGGAACTTCCCGCCCACGTACAGCTTGTAGGTCTTGAAGACCGTGAGTCGCGCCTGCTGCGCGGACTTCTCAGACAGCCCCATTGGTCGCGTTCCCCTTCTCACTCGCCCGCTCGCCCGTCCGGCCGTCCGCTGCCGCGAGGTAGCCCTCCAGGCCGTGGCGGCCGCCTTCACGCCCGTACCCGGACTCCTTGTAGCCGCCGAACGGCGACGTCGGGTCGAACTTGTTGAACGTGTTCGCCCACACCACCCCCGCCCGCAGCTTGCTCGCCATCGACAGGATGCGCGAACCCTTCTCCGTCCAGATGCCCGCCGACAGCCCGTACGGCGTGTTGTTGGCCTTCTCGACCGCCTCCGCCGGGGTGCGGAAGGTCAGCACGGACAGCACCGGGCCGAAGATCTCCTCGCGGGCGATGCGGTGCGCCTGCGTCACTCCCGTGAAGAGCGTCGGGGCGAACCAGTAGCCCGCCGAGGGGAGTTCGCACGCCGGGGACCAGCGCTCGGCGCCCTCCGACTCGCCCGCCTCGGCGAGCGCGGTGATACGGGCCAGCTGCTCGGCGGAGTTGATCGCGCCGATGTCGGTGTTCTTGTCCAGCGGGTCGCCGACCCGCAGCCGGGCCATCCGCCGCTTCAGCGCGTCCAGCAGCTCGTCCTGCACGGACTCCTGCACCAGCAGGCGCGAGCCCGCGCAGCACACGTGGCCCTGGTTGAAGAAGATGCCGTCGACGATGCCCTCGACGGCCTGGTCGATCGGGGCGTCGTCGAAGACGATGTTCGCGGCCTTGCCGCCGAGTTCGAGCGTGACCTTCTTGCGGGTGCCCGCGACGCTGCGGGCGATGGCCCGGCCGACCTCCGTCGAGCCGGTGAAGGCGACCTTGTCGACGTCCTCGTGCGCGACGAGCGCGGCGCCCGCGTCGCCGTAGCCCGGAAGGATGTTGACGACACCGCGCGGCAGCCCGGCCTGGCGGCAGACGTCGGCGAAGAACAGCGCCGAGAGCGGCGTGGTCTCGGCGGGCTTGAGCACCACCGTGTTGCCGGTGGCGAGCGCCGGGGCGATCTTCCAGGCCAGCATCAGCAGCGGGAAGTTCCACGGGATGACCTGCCCTGCGACGCCCAGCGGCCGCGGGTCGGGGCCGAAACCGGCGTAGGCGAGCTTGTCGGCCCAGCCGGCGTAGTAGAAGAAGTGCGCGGCCACGAGCGGGAGGTCGACGTCCCGCGTCTCGCGGATCGGCTTGCCGTTGTCGAGTGTTTCGAGGACGGCCAGCTCGCGCGAGCGTTCCTGGAGGATGCGCGCGATGCGGAAGAGGTACTTGCCGCGCTCGGCGCCCGGCAGCGCGCTCCACGCGGGGAAGGCCCTGCGGGCGGCGGCGACGGCGCGGTCGACGTCCGCCTCGCCCGCGCGGGCGACCTCGGCGAGCACCTCCTCGCTCGACGGCGAGACGGACGTGAAGACCCGGCCGTCGGCGGCGTCGGCGAACTCGCCGTCGATGAACAGGCCGTAGGACGGCGCGAGGTCGACGATCGCCCGGGACTCGGGCGCGGGGGCGTAGGGGAAGAGGCTGTCGGTCATCGCGTTCAGTCCACCGTGACGTAGTCGGGGCCGGAGTAGCGGCCGGTCCTGAGCTTCTGGCGCTGCATCAGCAGGTCGTTGAGCAGGCTGGAGGCGCCGAAGCGGAACCAGTCGGGCGAGAGCCAGTCGTCGCCGACCGTCTCGTTGACCATGACCAGGTACTTGATCGCGTCCTTGGACGTCCGGATGCCGCCCGCGGGCTTGACCCCGACCTGCACGCCGACCGCGTCGCGGAAGTCGCGTACGGCCTCCAGCATGAGCAGCGTGTTCGCGGGCGTCGCGTTGACGGCGACCTTGCCCGTCGAGGTCTTGATGAAGTCCGCGCCGGCCAGCATCGCCAGCCACGAGCAGCGGCGGATGTTGTCGTACGTCGCCAGCTCGCCGTTCTCGAAGATCACCTTGAGGTGCGCGGACGTCCCGTCGCCACGGGCGCAGGCCTGCTTGACCGCGCGGATCTCCTCGAAGACCTGCAGGTACCGGCCGGCCAGGAAGGCGCCGCGATCGATGACCATGTCGATCTCGTCGGCCCCGGCGGCGACCGCGTCCGCGGTGTCCGCGAGCTTGACGGGCAGGCTCGTGCGGCCCGCGGGGAAGGCCGTCGCGACGGACGCGACCGCGATCCCCGAATCCGCGCCGAGCGCCTCGCGGGCCACGCCCGCCATGTCCGGGTAGACGCAGATCGCCGCGACGTGCGGGGCCGTCGCGTCGGTGGGATCGGGCCGACGGCCCTTCGCGCACAGCGCCCGCACCTTGCCGGGGGTGTCGGAGCCCTCCAGCGTCGTGAGGTCGATCATCGATATGGCCAGGTCGATGGCATACGCCTTCGCGGTCGTCTTGACCGAGCGCGTACCGAGGCCGGCGGCGCGGGCCTCCAGGCCGACGGCGTCGACACCGGGCAGCCCGTGCAGGAACCTCCGCAGGGCGGTGTCCGAGGCGGTGACGTCCGCCATGCCGGCGAGGCGGGCGGCTGCGCCGGAGGCGTGGGCGGGAACAACTTTGGGCATGGTCACCGGCCCAGCATATCTACGCGCGTAGCGGTGTCGCTACCCCCCCTCGGCGGAGAGGGACCGCCGTGGGCGGGCCTCCCGCGGGCGCCCCTCGCCCCGGGGGGACGGCGCCCTGCCGGCGTGCGGGCCCCGGGCTCCGGGACGTGTCTAGGGTGGGCGGGATGGAGATCATCGTACTCAGCGGGCCCTCGGGCTCGGGCAAGACCACCGTCGCGGAAATCCTCGCCGGGAGCAGGCTCTTCCCGGCCGTGCACCTGCACACGGACGACTTCTACGCGGCGATCAGGCAGGGGTTCGTGGCCCCGTACCTGCCGCAGGCCCAGGCGCAGAACGACGTCGTCACCGGGGTCCTCGCGCGGGCCGCGGCCGGGTACGCCGCGGGCGGATACCACGTGGTGGTGGACGGGGTGATCGGGCCGTGGTACCTGGACGCGTACCGGGAGGCGGCTCGGGAGGCGGGGGTCGGGCTGGTGTACGTCGTCCTGCGGCCGGACCGTGAGACCGCGCTCACGCGGGGGACGACGCGCTCGCCGCATCCACTGACCGACCGGGAGGTCCTCGGCGGGATATACGACGGCTTCGCGGATCTCGGCCCGTACGAGGAGAACGTCCTCGACTCGGGCGGCCTCACGGCGGAGGAGACCGCGGACGCGGTGCTCCGACGTGTGGAGTCGGCTCACTAGGGGACCGCTTCACTGGTTCAGTGGTATGTTAGTGGACTAATGAACCTACGTACCCCGGGAGCCGAGCCCATGGCACCAGTTCCGGACAGCGGCGGCCCGCTCTTCGCGCAGATCGCCGCCTCCCTCGCGGACCAGATCGCCGACGGCGGGCTCGGCGAGGACGAACGGATCCCGTCCACCAACGACCTCGCCGCCTTCCACCGGGTCAACCCGGCGACCGCCGCCCGCGCGCTGGGCTCGCTCGTCGACGACGGGCTCGCGGAGAAGCGGCGGGGGGTCGGCATGTTCGTCGCGAAGGGAGCACGCGAGCGGCTGCTGGAGGCACGGCGCCGGGAGTTCGCCGAGCGGTACGTGCGGCCGCTGGTCGTCGAGGCCGCGCGCCTCGGGCTCGACGAGGCCGAGCTGCTCGCGCTGGTCCGGGACGAGCGGGGCGCGGTCAGCCTGTCCGCGGGCAGCGTCTCGTGACCGGGCCCGCCGTCATCTCGCTGGCCGGCGTCACCCGCCGCTTCGGCGGCCCCGGCGGCCACCACGCGCTGTCCGGCGTCACCGTCGACGTGCAGGCTCCCGCCGTCGTCGGCCTGCTGGGCCGCAACGGCGCCGGCAAGACCACCCTGCTGCGCACGCTGGCCGGCCAGGACTTCCCCTCGTCCGGGACGGTCCGCGTGCTCGGCGCGGATCCGGTCGAGAACGACGCCGTGCTGCGCCGGACGATCCTCATCCGCGAGGACCAGACCTACCCCGACCTGAAGGTCCGCCAGGCGATCGCGGCCGGCGCGCTCTTCCACCCGAACTGGGACGCGGAGCTGGCCGCCGAGCTGCTGGAGGCGTACGAGCTGCCGCAGGACCGCAGCATCAAGAAGCTCTCGCGCGGTATGCGCGCGGCCCTCGGCATCGTCCTCGGCCTGGCCGCGCACGCCGAGGTGACGCTCCTCGACGAGCCGGTCGCCGGGCTCGACGCCGTGGTGCGGGACATGTTCTACCGGCACCTCCTGGCCGACTTCACCGCCCACCCGCGCTGCGTCATCCTCTCCACCCACCTCATCGACGAGGTCGCCGACCTGCTGGAACGCGTCCTCGTCCTCGACCACGGCCGGCTGGTCCTGGACGCCCTCACCGACGACCTGCGCGGCAACGCCGTCACCGTGACCGGCCCCACCGCCGGCGTCGAGCGCTTCGTCGCCGACCGCCCCACGCTCAGCCGCCGGGCGCTGGCCGGGCGGACGACCGCCGTCATGGCCGGCCGCCTCGACGACCGCGACCGGCAGCTCGCCGAGCACCTGCGGCTCGACCTGCGCCCGCTCACCCTCCAGCAGCTCGCGATGCACGCCGCCGACAGCGGCGGCCGCGCCGCCCTCACCCCGGCAGGGACCGTCTGACGATGCCCACGACCTGGCCCACCAGCATGTCCGTACCCGCGCTGCCCGGCGCCTCGCCCGTCCTGACCGTCGTCCGCTACCTGCTGCTGGACCGCTTCACCTACCTCGTCATGCCCTGGGTGTGGGCCGCCTTCGCCTTCGCCCTGGACGCCGTGATCCTCCAGCTCACCCCCGCCGGCCACGCGGCCCACCGCTGGGTGGGCGGGCTGGCCGCCGTCTTCCTCGTCGTCTTCGCGATCGCCGTCCAGACCGTGGCCAGGGCCCTGCCCTTCGGCATCGCGCTCGGCGTCAGCCGCCGCACGTACTTCCTCGGGGCCGCGCTGCTGGCCGTGGCGCTCGCGGTGTGCTTCGGCGCCGCCGTCGCGATCGGCCAGGCCGCCGAGCGCGCGACCGACGGGTGGGGCATGAACATGGCCTACTTCCGCGTCCCCGGAGTCCTCGACGGCTCGTGGTGGCAGACGTGGCTCGGCGCCGCGGCCGCCTTCGTCATGCTCTTCGCGTACGGCATGTGGTACGGCCTGGTCTTCCGCCGCGCCGGGCTCATCGGCACGGTCACCTTCGCCGGGGCCCAGGGCGTGCTGCTCACCCTCGCGGCCGCGGTCGTCACCTGGCTGCACGGCTGGACCCGGTTCGCGCACTTCTTCACCGTCACCGCGCTCTTCCCCGCCGTCATGGCAGCGGTGGCGGTGATCCTTCTGGCCGGCGGACTGGCCACGGTCCGCCGGCTGTCCATCTGAGCGCGCCGCCGGTGGCGCTGCCGGTTAGCGCCGCCGGTGGCACCGGCCACCTGAGCGTGCTGCCGGTGGCGCCACCGGTCGAGACGGGAACGCAACCGGGTCGTGGCCTGCCGGGCGCCGGCCGTCGGGCACAATCGGTCCTTATGACGAGTCCGAGGTCCGACCGCCCGAGCCCGCCGGACGGCGGCGGCCCGGGGCAGCCCGCGTACGCCGACCGGTCCTACCGCTCCACGGCCGGGATGATCAGCGGTGCCGGCCTGCTCGTCGTCGCCTGCTGGCTCGGCGGCGACGCGATCGCCCACGGCAAGGGCCACACCCCGTGGTTCGCCATCGCCGGGCTGCTGCTCGCCCTGCCGATCGTCATCGCCCTCACGCTGCGCCCCGCCGTCTTCGCGAACTCCGAGCGGATCCGGGTGCGCAACCCCTTCCGCACCATCACCGTGCCGTGGACCGGCGTCGACGGCGTGCGGTCGTCGTACACGACCGAGCTGCTGGCCGGTGGCAAGAAGTACCAGCTCTGGGCGATCCCGGTCTCGCTGCGCGCGCGCAAACGGGCCGCGCGGCAGGACGCCCGGGCGAAGGCCGCGGGCGACGACGCCTTCACACCCGGCCGCAGCGGCGGCCGCCCGCCCTACGGCCGGCGCCCGGCACCCCTGCCCGGCGCAGACCAGACGATCCGGGCGTGGTCCGACCAGGCCCTGGCCGAACTGCGCGAGCTGGCGGAGGCCCGCGAGGGCACCGGCGACCCCGCGGCCCCGGAATCGGCACCGGTGGTGCGCTGGTGCTGGGAGGTGCTCGCCCCGGCGCTCGCGGGCGCGGTGGTCCTGATCGTCCTGTCCGCGATCAGCTGACCCGGCCCTCCCGGCCTGCGCGGGGCCCGGCTCCCTGCGCGGGGCCCGGCTCCCTGCGCGGGGCCCGGCTCCCTGCACGGGGCCGGCCGCCCCGTGCAGGAGGCGGCCGGACCGCCGGACGATCAGATCAGGCCCTGGGCCAGCATCGCGTCCGCGACGAGCTCGAAGCCCGCGATGTTGGCGCCCACCACGTAGTTGCCGGGGCTGCCGTAACGCGCCGCCGTGGTGTAGCAGGAATCGTGGATGTGGCGCATGATCTCCGCCAGCCGCTCCTCGGTGTGCGTGAAGGTCCACGAGTCGCGCGAGGCGTTCTGCTGCATCTCCAGGGCACTGGTGGCCACACCGCCGGCGTTCGCCGCCTTGCCCGGCGCGAAGGCGACGCCCGCCTCCTGGAAGACCCGCACCGCCTCCGGCGTGGTGGGCATGTTCGCGCCCTCCGCGACAGCCTTCACACCGCCCCGCACCAGCGCCAGGGCGTCGGTCTCGTGCAGCTCGTTCTGCGTCGCGCAAGGCAGGGCCACGTCGCAGGGGACGTGCCACACGCCCGCGCCCTCCACGTACGACACGCGCGAGCCGCGCCGCTGCGCGTACTCCGACACACGGCCGCGGCCGACCTCCTTGACCTCCTTCAGCAGACCAAGGTCGATGCCCTCGTCGTCCACCACGTAGCCGGAGGAGTCGGAACACGTCACGACGGTCGCGCCGAGCTGCTGCGCCTTCTCGATCGCGTAGATCGCCACGTTGCCCGAGCCCGAGACGGCGACACGCTGCCCCTCCAGCGACTCGCCGCGGCTGCGCAGCATCTCGGCGGTGAAGAGCACGCAGCCGTACCCCGTCGCCTCCGTACGCGCCTGCGCGCCGCCCCAGCCCAGGCCCTTGCCCGTCAGGACGCCCGACTCGAAGCGGTTGGTGATCCGCTTGTACTGGCCGAACAGGTAGCCGATCTCCCGGCCGCCCACGCCGATGTCGCCCGCCGGCACGTCCGTGTGCTCGCCGAGATGGCGGTGCAGCTCGGTCATGAACGACTGGCAGAAGCGCATGACCTCCGCGTCCGAACGGCCCTTCGGGTCGAAATCCGCGCCCCCCTTCCCGCCGCCGATCGGCATGCCCGTGAGCGCGTTCTTGAAGATCTGCTCGAAGCCCAGGAACTTCACGATCCCGAGATTCACCGAGGGGTGGAAGCGCAGCCCGCCCTTGTACGGCCCGAGGACGCTGCTGAACTCCACCCGGAAACCGCGGTTGACGTGGATGTCCCCGTTGTCGTCCGCCCACGGCACCCGGAAGATCAGCTGCCGCTCCGGCTCGCAGATCCGCTCGACGATCCGCGCGTCCCTGAACTCCGGACGCTGCTCCAGCACCGGGCCCAGCGTCTCCAGGACCTCGCGGACCGCCTGGTGGAATTCGGTCTCGCCCTGGTTGCGCCGCAGGATCTCTGCGTAGAGCGGCTCGATCACGCGCATACGGGTGTGCCTTTCGTTACTCGTGGAATCGCGCGCGCTGTGGCACCCCGTCCCCGGGGGTCGCAGCGGCCCCCCGGCGTTTGACACAGCCATTCTCCCTGCCCGGCGGCCCCGCCGGGTGGGCGGACGGGCGCGGGTCGCGCCGTTCCCCGCGCCCGTGACGGGGTTCCGCTTGCGGCGGGCGGTCCGCGGGGTGCTCCGCGGGGGCTTTGCGCTGCGGGGGTGCGTGGTGCGGTTCGCCGCGCGATCTTCTGCCGGTGGGGGCTGGTCGCGCAGTTCCCCGCGCCCCTGAGGGGGTGCCGCTTGCGGTGGGCGGTTTGCCTTTCCGCCGGTGGTGGGTTGCTCGCGCAGTTCCTCGCGCCCCTGGGGTCATCCGGCGGGGCATCGCGCACTCCGTGCGGGGGTGGGGTCGGGTGCCACTCCGGGGGTACCTCCTCGGAATGCGCGTCTGACCTCCCCCGTGTCCGGTGAGGGAGTAGGTGCGCATTCCTGCGGGGGCACCCCCGGATCGTCCCCCTCCCGGCGTCTCGTGGGCGGCTGCCTGCCGGTGGGGGTGAAGTCTCTGCAGGGACTGCGGTTGGCCCCCGACGGCGAATGCGCCCCACAGGTGGACCGTCAGCCGACATCTGTCCCGCACGGGTGGTGGGGGTGGGAGCACCCCGCGCCGCCAGGCGCGGGAAACCCCCACGGCGGGCAAGCCGCAAATGCACCCCGGGCGGGCACCGCCCGAGCGCGGCGGCGCCAGGCGCGGGCACCCCTGCGGCGGGCAGCCGCGAGCTCGCCCCGGGTGGGTACCGCCCGAAACGGCGCCGCCAGGCGCGGGCACCCCTGCGGCGGGGCAGCCGCAAATGCACCCCGGGCGGGCGCCGTCCGACGTACCCCCGGCGGCGGGCAGCCGCGAGCTCGCCCCGGGTGGGTACCGCCCGAAGCGGCGCCGCCAGGCGCGGGAACCCCCGCCGGGTGGGGGGTGGGGCTACAGGCCCGCCGCCGAGGCGAGGGCGGGTTTGAGGGCGGAGAGGAGGGCGGCGGCCCGGGCGCGGGCGGCGGGCAGGTCGGAGTCCGGGTGCAGCACGACCTCCAGGTAGCACTTGACCTTGGGCTCCGTCCCGCTGGGCCGGACGACGACGCGCGCGCCGGCCACGCCCTCGCCGGCGAGGGTGTAGCGCAGGCCGTCCGTGGGCGGCAGGCCGTCCACACCCTCGCGCAGGTCTTCCGCGGAGGTGACGGTCAGGCCCGCGAGCCCGGTGGGCGGGTGGGCCCGCAGGCGGGCCATCGCGCCGGTGATGACGGCGAGGTCGTCGACCCGTACGGAGAGCTGGTCGGTCGCGTGCAGCCCGTGCACGAGGGCGAGCCCGTCCAGCTCGTCCGCGAGGGTGCGGCCCGCCCGCCGGGCCTCCGCGGCCATCTCGGCGATGAGCAGTGCGGCGGTGACGCCGTCCTTGTCCCTGACACCGGCGGGGTCGACGCAGTAGCCGAGCGCCTCCTCGTAGCCGTAGCGCAGGCCGGGGACGCGGGCGATCCATTTGAAGCCGGTGAGCGTGTCCTCGTAGCCGAGGCCGGCGTGGGCGGCGATCTTCGACAGCAGGGAGGAGGAGACGATGCTCGCCGCGAAGACGTCCCGGCCGGGCTTCGCGGCGCCGCGCCGGACGAGGTGGGCGGCGAGCAGCGCGCCCAGCTCGTCCCCGCGCAGCATGCGCCAGCCGGCGTCCGCGGACGGGTCGGGGACGGCCACGGCGCAGCGGTCGGCGTCCGGGTCGTTGGCGATGACGAGGTCCGGGGAGGCGCTCCGCGCGGTCCTGAAGGCGAGATCCATCGCCCCCGGCTCCTCCGGGTTGGGGAAGGTGACGGTCGGGAAGTCCGGGTCGGGTGCGGCCTGCTCGGCGACCGCCAGGGGCGCGGGGAATCCCGCGCGGGCGAAGGCCGCGGTCAGTGTCTCCAGGCCCACGCCGTGCAGCGGCGTGTAGACGGTGGCGAGCTCACGCGCGCTGTCCGGGGCGAGCACGCCGGTGGCGCGCTCCAGATAGGCGGCGAGCACGTCCTCGCCGAGGACCTCCCAGCCGTCCGCCAGCGGTACGGACGCCAGCGGCCCCACCGCCGCGATCCGCGCGGCGATCTCCGCGTCGGCGGGCGGGACGATCTGCGAACCGTCGCCCAGGTAGACCTTGTAGCCGTTGTCCTGCGGCGGGTTGTGGCTCGCCGTCACCATCACCCCGGCGGCGACGCCCAGTTCGCGGATCGCGAAGGCCAGCACCGGCGTCGGCAGCGGGCGGGGCAGCACATACGCGCGCAGGCCCGCGCCCGTCATCACCGCGGCCGTGTCCCGCGCGAAATCCGCGGACTTGTGCCGGGCGTCGTAGCCCACCACGACGGAACCGCCGGGACCGAGATACGCCGCCAGGCCCGCGGCCGCGCGGATCACGACCGCCCGGTTCATCCGGTTCGGGCCCGCGCCCAGCGCGCCGCGCAGCCCCGCCGTCCCGAACTCCAGCGTGCCCGCGAAACGGTCCGCCAGCTCCGCGGACTCTCCCGCGGCGATCAGCGCGGTCAGCTCCGCCCGGGTCTCGGGGTCGGGGTCCTCCGCGGCCCACGCGCGGGCGCGGGCGAGCAGGTCGGTCATGGGAGCCGGTTCCCTTCGTTCGGTGGCGTCAGAGACGGGCGAGCAGGTCCGCGAGGAGCGTGCCCATCCGGGTGGCCGACTCGCGGCCCGCCGCGAGCACCTCCTCGTGGTTGAGCGGCTCGCCCGTCATCCCCGCGGCCAGATTCGTGACCAGCGAGACGCCCAGCACCTCCGCGCCCGCCTCACGGGCGGCGATCGCCTCCAGTGCCGTGGACATGCCCACCAGGTCCCCGCCGATCGCCCGGATCATGCCGATCTCGGCGGGCGTCTCGTAGTGCGGGCCGGGCAACTGCACGTACACGCCCTCGTCGAGCGTCGGGTCTATCTCCCGGCACAGCGCCCGCAGCCGCGGCGAATACAGGTCCGTGAGGTCCACGAAGTTCGCGCCCGCGATGGGGGAGGCCGCGGTCATGTTGATGTGGTCGCTGATCAGCACCGCCTGGCCCGGGCGGTACCCGGGCCGCAGGCCGCCGCAGCCGTTCGTCAGCACCACGGTCTTCACCCCGGCGGCCACCGCCGTACGCACCCCGTGCACCACGCTCGCCACGCCGTGGCCCTCGTACAGGTGCGTACGCCCCAGGAACACCAGCGCCCGCACCCCGCCGACCCGCACCGAACGCAGCCGGCCCGCGTGACCCGCCACCGCGGGGACCGGGAAGCCCGGCAGATCGGTGAAGGACAGCTCGACGTCGGCCGCCCCCAGCGCGTCGGCCGCGGGCACCCAGCCCGAGCCCAGGACCAGGGCGACGTCGTGCGTCTGCGCGCGGGTCAGCTCGCGCAGGCGGGCGGCGGCGGCGTCGGCCGCGGCGTAGGGCTCGGGGTTCACGGAAGCGTTCACGCGCAGAGCGTAGCCTGTTTGCCCCTACGCGCGTAGACGCCCCCTGTGGTTTGCCCGCCCCCACCCCGGCGGCGGGCCCCCAACGCCCCCTCCGCGCCTGCCGGCGCCGCGCCGCTTCGGGCGATGCCCGGTTGCCGTGCGTGGGCGGGTGCCCCGCCGCGGGGTGCCGCGCTCGGCCGGTGGCCGTCCAGGGTGCGTGGGCGGCTGACCCGCCGCGGGGGGTTCCCGCGCCTTGCGGCGCCGCTTCGGGCGGTGCCCGGTTGCCGGTGCGTTGGCGGCTTGCCCGCCGTGGGGGTTTCCCGCGCCTGGCGGCGCGGGGTGTTCCCACCCCCACCACCCGTGCGGGACAGATGTCGGCTGACGGTCCGCCTGTGGGGCGCATTCGCCGTCGGGGGCGAACCGCAGTCCCTGCAGAGACTTCACCCCCACCGGCAGGCAGCCGCCACACCGGCCCGGGAGGGGGACGATCCGGGGGTGCCCCCGCAGGAATGCGCACCCCACCGCCCAACGAACACGTCATGACGTCAGACGCGCATTCCGAGGAGGTACCCCCGGAGTGGCACCCGACCCCACCCCCGCACGAAGCGCGCGATGCCCCGCCGGATGACCCCAGGGGCGCGGGGAACTGCGCGACCAGCCCCCACCGGCAGAAGATCGCGCGGCACACCGCACCAGGCACCCCGCAGCGCAAAAACGGGCGCGGGAACGGCGCGCTCAGCCCCCGCCGGGCGGAAGGCGAACCGCCCGCCGCAAGCGGCACCCCCCGGGGCGCGAGGAACTGCGCGCTCAGCCCCCGCCGGGCGGAAGGCGAACCGCCCGCCGCAAGCGGCACCCCCCGGGGCGCGGGAACGGCGCGCTCAGCCCCCGCCGGGCGAGAGGCGAACCGCCCAGCGCAAGGGGCAGCCCCCCGGGGCGCGGGGGACGTGGGGGGTCAGCCACTACGAGGGGGACAGGCCCGCCGGCCAGGCGTCAGCACGGACGCTTGCGCAGCTCCATCACGTAGTCGTGGGGCGCCCCGGCCGACTCCGCCGCGTCGGCGATCTCGCCGAGGTAGCGCGCGGACGGCAGTCCGCCCTCGTAGTCGTCGAGGACGTACACCCACGCCGGCACGTCGCCGTCGAGCGTGTGGACGCGGACGGTCGTGCGGCGGTACATGCCGAGGGGGACGCCCTCCCACCGGTCGAGGGACTCCTCGTCGATCGGTGCGATGTCGTAGAGGCCGACGAAGACCTGGTGCGCCGGGTCCTCGACGAGCGTGGCGAGCGCGCCTTCCCAGCCCATCTGCTCGCCGCCGAAGGTGAGGCGCCAACCGGTCAGCCAGCCCGTGCCGCGCAGCGGGGAGTGCGGTGCGCGGCGGGTCATCAGCCGCGCGTCGAGGTTGCCTGCGTAGGCGGCGTAGAGCGACATGACGTCGAGAGTACGGGAGCGGTATCGGCGCCGCGTAAGGACGCAGGCGGGGGCCGTGCGGGGGCCGCCCTGCGGCGGACGGGCGAAGGGACGTGCCCCGCGCGGTCGCATCTTGGCGCGTGCGGGACAATGGGGTACGTGACAAGGATCGTGATCATCGGTGGCGGACCCGGCGGCTACGAGGCGGCGCTGGTGGCGGCGCAGCTCGGCGCGGAGGTGACGGTCGTCGACTGCGACGGCCTGGGCGGTGCGTCGGTGCTGACCGACTGCGTACCGTCGAAGACCCTGATCGCCACCGCCGAGGTCATGACGACCTTCGACTCCTCCTACGAGGAGCTGGGCATCATCGTGACGGACGACGCGCCGCCGGAGGCGAGGTCCGCGCGGGTGGTCGGCGTCGACCTGGGCAAGGTCAACCGGCGGGTGAAGCGGCTCGCGCTCGCGCAGTCGCACGACATCACCGCGTCCGTGACGCGTGCGGGCGCGAAGGTGATGCGCGGCCGGGGCCGGCTGGAGGGCCCGCAGACGGCGGAGGGCACCCGGACGGTCGTGGTGACGGCCGCCGACGGTACGGAGGAGCGGCTGACGGCCGAGGCCGTGCTGATCGCGACGGGCGCGCGGCCGCGTGAGCTGCCGGACGCGATGCCGGACGGTGAGCGGATCCTGACCTGGACGCAGGTCTACGACCTGGACGAGCTGCCGCGCGAGCTGATCGTGGTGGGCTCGGGTGTGACGGGTGCGGAGTTCGCGGGCGCGTACCAGGCGCTGGGCTCGAAGGTGACGCTGGTGTCGTCGCGCGACCGGGTGCTGCCCGGCGAGGACCCGGACGCCGCGGCGGTGCTGGAGGACGTGTTCCGGCGCCGCGGCATGAACGTGATGTCGCGCTCGCGCGCGCAGTCGGTCAAGCGGGTGGGCGACGGCGTGGAGGCGACGCTGACGGACGGCCGGGTCATCACCGGCACGCACTGCCTGATGGCGGTCGGCGCGATCCCGAACACCGCGGGGATGGGCCTGGAGGAGGCGGGCGTCAAGCTCACCGAGTACGGCCACGTGTGGACGGACAAGGTGTCGCGGACCAGCGCGTCGGGCGTGTACGCGGCCGGGGACGTCACGGGTGTCTTCGCGCTCGCGTCGGTCGCGGCGATGCAGGGCCGTATCGCGATGTACCACTTCCTCGGCGACGCGGTCGCGCCGCTGAACCTGAAGACGGTGTCGTCGAACGTCTTCACCGACCCGGAGATCGCGACCGTGGGCTACACGCAGGCGGACGTGGACTCGGGGCGGATCGACGCCCGGCTGGTGAAGCTGCCGCTGCTGCGCAACCCGCGGGCGAAGATGCAGGGCATCCGGGACGGCTTCGTGAAGATCTTCTGCCGTCCGGGCACGGGCATCGTGGTGGGCGGTGTGGTGGTCGCGCCGAGGGCCAGCGAGCTGATCCACCCGATCTCGCTCGCGGTCGACAACAGCCTGACGGTGGAGCAGATCGCGAACGCCTTCACCGTCTACCCGTCGCTGTCCGGCTCGATCGCGGAGGTCGCCCGGCAGCTGCACAACCGCGGGAATTAGCGAACGTACGGTCGGTCTGTAGCACTTCGCGGTCTGTTTCGCGCGGAACTTCGCTGTACTGGTGCAAAACGCTGAAAGCAGCGATCGATGGGGTTACTGTCGGTTTCGTGTTCGCTGCAGAACGTCGCCAATTGATCCTGGAAATGGTGCGGGCCAACGGAGCGGTGTCGCTCCGGGAACTCGCCCGTGTCGTCCAGACCTCCGAAGTGACCGTGCGCCGTGATGTGCGGGCACTGGAGGCCGAAGGACTACTCGACCGCCGGCACGGCGGTGCGGTGCTGCCGGGCGGGCTCACCCGCGAGTCCGGCTTCCCGCAGAAATCCCATCTAGCGACCGCGGAGAAGACGGCCATCGCCGATCTCGCGGCCTCGCTCGTGGTCGAGGGCGAGGCCATCGTCGTCGGCGCGGGCACCACCACGCAGGAGCTGGCCCGGCGGCTCGCCCGGGTGCCGGGGCTCACCGTGGTGACCAACTCGCTGCTGGTGGCGCAGGCGCTCGCGCACGCCAACCGGGTGGAGGTCGTCATGACCGGCGGGACGCTGCGCGGCTCCAACTACGGGCTGGTCGGCAGCGGGGCGGAGCAGTCCCTCCAGGGGCTGCGGGTCTCCCGGGCGTTCCTGTCCGGCGCGGGGCTGACGGCCGAGCGCGGGCTCTCGACGTCCAACATGCTCGCGGCCAGCGTGGACCGGGCGCTCGTGCAGGCGGCCGCCGAGGTCGTCGTCCTGGCCGACCACACCAAGCTCGGGGCCGACACCATGTTCCAGACGGTGCCGACCGACCTGATCACCCATCTGGTCACGGACGAGCCGCCGCCCGGCGAGGAGCGCGCGGCCACCGAGCTCCAGGCGCTCGCCGACCGCGGGGTGCAGCTCGTCGTCGCCCCGTCGCCCGGGGCGGTCCCCGAGGCGGCGCCGCGCGAGCCGCTGCCGGCGCCGCGCCGCCCGCACGGGCTGCGGCCGCCCGCCGTGCCGCGGCTCGCGGACCTGCGGCCGCACTGAGCGGGCCGCAGCGGGCGGGCCGCGCGCCTCAGGTGCCGGGGGTGACGATGCCGCGGACGGCGAGGTTCATCAGGCGGTCGAAGGTGCCCTTGTCCTCCGGGTTCTGCTCGGCGATCGTGATGAGCCCGGTGGTGAGCCTGAGCAGGTCGCTCATGGAGACGTCGGGCCGCACCTCGCCGGCGTCCTGCGCGCGGGCCAGCAGGGTGTTGCCCGCGTCGTGCAGCAGCACCTTGCACTGCCGCATGTGCCCGTCGGAGTCGGCGGCGATCCGCGCGGACAGCCCGCGGTAGGCGGTGGCGTGCACCGCCACCGCCTTCAGCCATGCCAGCAGGGCGGGCAGCGGCTCCTCCTGCTCCACCAGTTCGCGGGCGCGTGCGGTGAGCGCGTCCAGCTCGCTGACGAAGACCGCGCTCATGAGCGCCGACCGGTCGGGGAAGTGCCGGTAGAGGGTGCCGATGCCGACGCCCGCGTGCCGGGCGATGTCCTCCAGCGCCGCATCCGTGCCGTGCACGATGAACGCCTGCCGGGCCTCCTCCAGTAGCCGGTCGTAGTTGCGTTGCGCGTCTGCCCGCATGCGGTCCTGCCTCCCGGCCTCGGGGACGCCGTCCCGGCGGTCGTGTGCCGGGTCCGGAGAAGTCCCTCCCGGAAACGATGGTAAATCCGGAGGCTCCCTCCGTATATTTATCGGAGGCAACCTCCGTTTCTGCTGCCCGATCTCTCCGCTGGAGGCCACTCCGTCATGCCCTCATCCGTTCTGCGCGACCGGGACGGCCACGACGCCGCCACCCGCACGCCGCCCCCCGGCCGCGCGCACGCCCTGCTCGCCCTCGCCGCCATCCTCGGCACCCAGCTGATGCTGCTGCTGGACCTGACGGTGGTGAACGTCGCCCTGCCCGGCATAGGCACCCACCTGGGCTTCTCCGCCACGGGGATGTCCTGGGTGCTCAACGTCTACGCCCTCGCCTTCGGCGGTCTGCTGCTGCTCGGCAGCCGCATCGGCGACCTCGTCGGGCGGCGCACGGCACTGGTCTGGGGCGTCGCCGCCTTCACCCTCGCCTCGGTGCTCGGCGGCCTCGCGAACGACGCCACCACCCTGCTGGTCGCCCGCGGCCTCCAGGGCGCCGCGGCCGCGCTCGCCGCCCCCAGCACGCTCGCGCTCATCGCCACGAACTTCCGCGAGGGCGCCGAGCGCAACCGCGCCCTCAGCGTCTTCTCGGCCGTCGCCGGCGCCGGGTCCGCGGTCGGGCTCACGCTCGGCGGCATGCTCACCGACTGGGGTTCGTGGCGCTGGGTCTTCTTCGTCAACATCCCGATCGGCGCGGCCGTCGTCCTGCTCGGTCCGCGCTACATCACCGAGACCGCACGGCACCGCGGCGGCCGCTTCGACGTCGCGGGCGCCCTCACCGGCACCCTCGGCACGGCCTGCCTGGTCTACGCCTTCATCCGGGTCGGCGAGAGCTCCTGGGGCGACGCCCGCGCGCTGACCGCCTTCGCCGTCGCGGGCGCGCTGCTCGCGGCCTTCCTCGTCAACGAGACCCGGGCGCCGCACCCGCTGGTGGTGCTGCGGCTGTTCGCCGACCGCAACCGCTCCCTGGCGTACGCGGTGATGGTGCTGGTGCCCGCCGCGATGTCCAGCATCTTCTACTTCTCCACCCAGTACCTGCAGGGCTACCTGCACTACAGCCCGCTCAGGACCGGCGTCGCCTTCCTGTCGCTGGCCCTGCCGCTCTTCGTGGCCGCGCGCCTCGCCCCCCGGCTGCTGGCCCGCTTCGGCGCCCGCAACGTCGCGGCCTCCGGGCTCGCGGTGACGCTGGCCGGGGCCGTCCTGATCACCCGGCTCGGCGCGTCCGACGGCTTCGCGCGGGGTGTGCTGCCGACGATGGTCCTCATGGGCTTCGGCATCGGCTGGACGATGATGCCGCTCAACACCGTCATCCTGTCGGGTGTCGCGCCCGCGGACGCCGGGTCGGCCTCCGGGCTGCTCCAGACGATGCAGCAGGTCGGCGGCAGCCTGGGACTGTCGGTGCTGGTCACCGTCTTCGGCACGGTCTCCCGGCACCACCGGCACGACCCGTTCATCCACGGGGTGGACGCCGCCTTCCTGCTCGCGGTCGTCTTCGTCGCCCTCGCGCTGGCCTTGGTGCTCGCGCTGCGGCTGCCGCCGCGCAAGCCCCTCGCCACCGGCGGCTGACCCCCGGTCACGTACGCGCGAACGCGCGCGGCGCGGCGCCCCGTCCGGGGCACCGCGCCGCGCGTGGTGGTACGGGTGCGTCAGTCCTTGATCTCGCAGATCACGGCGCCCGACGACACCGAGGCGCCGACCTCGGCCTTGAGGCCGACGATCGTGCCGGAGCGGTGCGCGTTGAGCGGCTGCTCCATCTTCATGGCCTCCAGGACCACGATCAGGTCGCCCTCGGTGACCTGCTGGTTCTCCTCGACCGCGACCTTGACGATGGTGCCCTGCATCGGCGAGGGCAGCGAGTCGCCGGACACCGCCGCCGCGGCGCGCTGCGTGGCGCGCCGCTTGGGCTTGGCGCCCGCGGCCAGCCCGGTGCGGGCCAGGGACATGCCGAGCGACGCCGGGAGGGAGACCTCCAGGCGCTTGCCGCCGACCTCGACGACGACCGTCTCGCGGGGGCCCTGCGCCTCGTCCTCGTCCACGGCCGAGCCCGCGAAGGGCGGGATCGTGTTGACGAACTCGGTCTCGATCCACCGGGTGTGGACGCTGAAGGGGCCCTTCGGCGGCGCGAACGCCGGATCCCGGACCACCACGCGGTGGAAGGTGAGCGCGGTGGCCATGCCCTCGACCTGGAACTCGTCGAGCGCGCGGGCCGCCCGCTGGAGCGCCTGCTCGCGCGTCGCGCCGGTCACGACCAGCTTGGCCAGCAGCGAGTCCCACGCCGGGCCGATGACGCTGCCGGACTCCACGCCCGCGTCCAGCCGGACACCGGGACCTGACGGGGCGACGAACTTCGTCACCGTTCCCGGGGCGGGCAGGAAGCCGCGGCCCGGGTCCTCGCCGTTGATCCGGAATTCGAAGGAGTGCCCGCGCAGCGGCGGGTCGTCGTAGCCCAGCTCCTCGCCGTCCGCGATCCGGAACATCTCGCGCACCAGGTCGATGCCGGAGACCTCCTCGGTGACCGGGTGCTCGACCTGGAGCCGGGTGTTGACCTCCAGGAAGGAGATCGTGCCGTCCTGGCCGACGAGGAATTCGCACGTGCCCGCGCCCTCGTACTTCGCCTCGCGCAGGATCGCCTTCGAGGCGGCGTACAGCTGCGCGTTCTGCTCCGGCGTCAGGTACGGCGCCGGGGCCTCCTCGACGAGCTTCTGGTGGCGGCGCTGGAGCGAGCAGTCACGGGTGGAGACGACCACCACGTTGCCGTGCTTGTCGGCCAGGCACTGCGTCTCGACGTGCCGCGGCCGGTCCAGGTAGCGCTCCACGAAGCACTCGCCGCGCCCGAAGGCGGCGACCGCCTCGCGCACCGCCGAGTCGTACAGCTCCGGGACCTCCTCCAGCGTGCGGGCGACCTTCAGGCCGCGCCCGCCGCCGCCGAAGGCGGCCTTGATGGCGATCGGCAGGCCGTGCTCCTTCGCGAAGGACACGACCTCCTCGGCGCCCGACACCGGGTCGGGCGTGCCCGCGACGAGCGGCGCGCCGGCGCGCTGGGCGATGTGGCGTGCCGCGACCTTGTCGCCCAGGTCGCGGATGGCCTGCGGCGGCGGCCCGATCCAGTTCAGCCCGGCGTCCAGCACGGCCTGCGCGAATTCGGCGTTCTCCGACAGGAAGCCGTAGCCGGGGTGCACGGCGTCGGCCCCCGACTCGGCAGCCGCCTTGAGCACCTTCGCGATGTCCAGGTAGCTGGTGGCCGGGGTGTCGCCGCCCAGTGCGTACGCCTCGTCGGCCGCGCGGACATGCAGCGCGTCCCGGTCGGGGTCCGCGTAGACGGCTACGCTGGCGATCCCGGCATCCCGGCAGGCACGGGCGACGCGTACTGCGATTTCACCGCGGTTGGCGATGAGCACCTTGCGCACGATGGCTCCCTCCATGAAACAAGCCGAGTTTAGGTACTGGCCACACTCGATGCCGAGGCACCCCTGCACGTGAGCTTGCCCACACGGAGGGTGATCCGCGAACCACCGCACCCACGTGAACTCCAGCTCAGTCCACGGTACGGCCCTGCTCCCGCCCATGTCCCGCTCTACCGGGCGCGGGTCGAATCTCGCTCGGAGTCCATGCATGGAGTTGACGCTTCTTTGTGGGAACCCCACGAAGAGTCCGCGGAAAGTTTGCGGCCGGGTCCGTCCTGACGGGTGACGGCGCGCCGCGGGTGAGCCGGGCGTGTCCCCGCGGCCACCGGACGGGCGGTCACGGTTGCGCACCGGTGCGCCCGCGCTCTTGCCGCGACCCTTGCCGGGCCTCTTACCCGTGAGTAGCCTGCGACCCCATGGACGGCCGTCGGAGGGGGGACAGGGTGCGCAGAGGGATAGCCGTGGCCACGGCGGTGGTCCTGGTGCTCGAAGCCCTCGGGGTCGCCTTCCTGAACTGGGTCCTCGGCCTCGCCGTACGCCACCAGGACATGTCGCTCGGCGGCCTCGACCCGGACGCGATGGCGGTCGGCTCGTGGATCGCGGGCGGCCTCTTCGCCCTCTTCCTGCTGCTGTGCGCGTTCCTGACCGCCCGTACGGCGGCGCGGCAGGGGCCGGCCTCGCCGGCCGTCCGGATCGTGCTGATCGTCTGCGCGGTGGTCCACGGCGTGGTCGGCGCGGTCGTCGTCGGCCTGGTGGGCTGGTTCGCGTTCGTCGCGCTCATGGCCGTCCTGGGACTGCTCGTCGGCACCCTGCTGCTCTACGCGCCCGACAGCGCCCAGGGCGCGGAGGGCGGCGCGGACGGCACGGGGGGCGGCTCCGCCCCGCAGAACCCGCCGCCCGCCGCCCCGCCCGCGGCCCCGCTGCCGTCCGCCGGGCCCTGAGCCGTGCCGCGTACGCCCCGGGGCCTCACGCCCACAGGTCGGTGACGCGCACGTCCAGCTCGGCCAGCAGGCGGCGCAGCAGCGGCAGCGACAGGCCGATGACGTTGCCCGGGTCGCCGTCGATGCCGTCCACGAAGGGCGCGGAGCGTCCGTCGAGCGTGAAGGCGCCCGCGACGTGCAGCGGTTCACCGCTGGCCACGTAGGCGGCGATCTCCGCGTCGTCCGGGCGGCCGAAGCGCACGGTCGTCGAGGCCGTCGCCGAGACCTGGCGGCCGGTCGCCCGGTCGATGACGCAGTGGCCCGTCTGCAGCACGCCCTCGCGGCCCCGCATCGCCTGCCAGCGTGCGGTGGCCTCCGCGGCGTCCGCGGGCTTGCCGAGCGCCTGGCCGTCCAGCTCCAGGACGGAGTCGCAGCCGACGACCAGTTCGTCGCCGTCGTCGAGCATGCCGCCGCTCGCGACCGCCGCGGCCTTCGCCTCGGCCAGCACGCGCGCCAGCTCGGCGGGGTCGGCGGCGGTGACCGCCTTCTCGTCGACACCGCTGACCACCACCCGGGGGGCGAAGCCCGCCTGCTTGAGCAGGCCGAGGCGGGCGGGGGAGGCGGAGGCGAGGACGAGCGCGCGGCGGGGCGTGGTCGGCGAGGTCATCGCACCATCGTAGGGGCGGTGCGGCGGCCGGACGGGCCGCCCTCCGGCGTCCTCGCAGCCGGGGGGAGCCTCACACCCGCAAGGTCGCGATGACCATCACCAGCGCCGCGACGAGCGCCGCCACCACCATCGCGCGGCGCAGCTTGCGCAGCGCCTCGCGGGCGTCCTCGGACGGTTCGTCACGGCGTTCGTCGTCGGGCCACAGCATGTCCCCCAGGGTGCTCGCGGGACGCCCGTGGCGCCTGAGTACGCGTACTCAAGCGGAACGCCCCGCTCGGCACGGCGGCGGCCCGTCCCGCGGGCCGCCGGGTCAGGAGGGCCAGGCCGACATCCGCCAGGCGCCCGCCGCCGGGCGGGGGAGGGCCCGCGGCAGCCGGCGGCCGGGCGCCGACCAGGCCGAGGGGCGCGCGGCGGGCGACGGCTCCGCCTCGGCGGTCCCGGCCGCGGCGGCCCGTGCCTGGACCAGCGCCACGACGGCGGCCAGCTCCTCCGGCGTCGGCCGGCCGCGCTCCACCTTGATCTCCACCACGATGAACTCCCTCCTCCGGCGCGGGCCTGCTACAGCGGGATGTTGCCGTGCTTCTTCGGCGGCAGGCTCTCGCGCTTGTTGCGCAGCGCCCGCAGCGCCTTGACCAGCTGCACCCGGGTCTGCGACGGGGCGATCACCGCGTCCAGGTAGCCGCGCTCGGCGGCGATGTACGGGTTGAGCAGGGTGTCCTCGTAGTCCGCGATCAGCCGGGCCCGCAACTCGTCGGCCTCCTCCGGCGTTCCGGCCTCGGCGAGCGTGCGGCGGTGCAGGATGTTGACCGCGCCCTGCGCACCCATCACCGCGATCTGGGCGGTGGGCCAGGCCAGGTTGAGGTCCGCGCCGAGGTGCTTGGAGCCCATGACGTCGTACGCGCCGCCGTACGCCTTGCGCGTCACGATCGTGATGAGCGGCACGGTGGCCTCGGCGTAGGCGTAGATGAGCTTGGCGCCGCGGCGGATGATGCCGTCCCACTCCTGGCTCGTGCCGGGCAGGAAGCCGGGGACGTCCACGAAGGTCAGCACCGGGATGTTGAACGCGTCGCAGGTGCGCACGAAGCGCGCGGCCTTCTCCGACGCCTTGATGTCCAGGCAGCCCGCGAAGTGCAGCGGCTGGTTGGCGACCACGCCGACCGGGCGGCCCTCGACGCGGCCGAAGCCGGTCACGACGTTCTGGGCGTACAGCGCCTGCGTCTCCAGGAACTCGCCGTCGTCCACGACGTGTTCGATGACCTTGTGCATGTCGTACGGCTGGTTCGCCGAATCCGGGATCAGCGTGTCCAGCTCCAGGTCCTCGTCGGTGACGGCGAGTTCGGCCTGCGTGGCGAAGGCGGGCGGCTCCTCCAGGTTGTTGCCCGGCAGGTAGGACAGCAGCGCCTTGACGTACTCGAAGGCGTCCTTCTCGTCCGCGGCCAGGTGGTGGGCGTTGCCGGACGTGGAGTTGTGGGTGCGCGCGCCGCCCAGCTCCTCCATGCCGACGTCCTCGCCGGTCACGGTCCTGATGACGTCCGGGCCGGTGATGAACATGTGCGACGTCTGGTCGACCATCACCACGAAGTCGGTGATCGCGGGCGAGTACACCGCGCCGCCCGCGCACGGGCCGGTGATCAGGCTGATCTGCGGGATCACCCCGGAGGCCAGGGTGTTGCGGCGGAAGATCTCGCCGTACAGGCCGAGCGAGACGACTCCCTCCTGGATGCGGGCGCCGCCGGAGTCGTTGATGCCGATGACGGGGCAGCCGGTCTTCAGCGCGAAGTCCATGACCTTGACGATCTTCTCGCCGAACACCTCGCCGAGCGCGCCGCCGAAGACCGTGAAGTCCTGCGAGAAGACCGCGACCGGACGGCCCTCGACGGTGCCGTAGCCCGCCACCACGCCGTCCCCGTAAGGGCGGTTGGCCTCCAGGCCGAAATTCGTCGAGCGGTGCCGCGCCAGCTCGTCCAGCTCCGTGAACGAATCGTCGTCCAGCAGGAGTTCGATCCGCTCGCGGGCGGTCAGCTTGCCCTTCGCGTGCTGCTTCTCCACCGCGCGCTGCGAGCCCGCGTGCGCCGCCGCCTCGATGCGGTGGCGCAGGTCCGCGAGCTTGCCCGCTGTGGTGTGGATGTCGTAGTCCGGCTCGGCCATGGCTCGGCGGCTCTCCTGCTCTCGGCTGCTCTCGGGCGGCTCACTGTGGTGCGGGTCTTCTTAACCGGTCAGTAACGCTGTGCTCGGTAGCGTAACGGCGACTCTCCGGTACGGGCACTGCGGCGTTCACCACACTGCACCACCATTGCCCGCGCCACCGGTTGTGCGGCACGGGCGGCGGCGGCGTGTCCCGCGCGGACGTGCGCGCACCGGCGGCTCGTAGGGTGGGCGCATGACGCCAAGCCGCTGGTCCGACCTCGACCGACCGCCGCTCAACGAAGCCGCCCTGCGCCGGGCCGTCGTCGGCTCCCCGCTGTGGGCCTCGCTCGACGTGGTCGACGCCACCGGCTCCACCAACAGCGACCTCGCCGCGCGCGCCGCCGCCGGGGCCCCCGAGGGCACGGTGCTCGTCGCCGAGGAGCAGACCTCCGGGCGCGGCCGCCTCGACCGCCGGTGGAGCGCCCCGCCGCGCTCGGGCCTGTTCTTCTCGGTCGTGCTGCGGCCGGGTGAGGCCGGGGCCTTCGGCAAGCCCGTGCCCGTGCACCGCTGGGGCTGGCTGCCGCTGCTCGCCGGGGTCGCCACCGCGACCGCGCTGTCGCGTGCCGCGGGCGTCGACACCTCGCTCAAGTGGCCCAACGACCTGCTGCTCACCGTCGGCGGCGAGGAGCGCAAGGCGGGCGGCATCCTCGCCGAGCGCACCGGTGAGACCGGTGTCGTCGTGGGCATCGGCCTCAACGTGTCGCTCAGTGACGACGAGCTGCCCGTCCCCACCGCCGCCTCCCTCGCCCTCGCGGGCGCCGCCACCACCGACCGCGACCCGCTGCTGCGGGCCGTCCTGCGCTCCCTCGCCGACTGGTACGAGGCCTGGCGCACGGCGGGCGGCGACCCCGACGCCTCCCGGCTGCGCCAGACCTACGCGGCCGGCTGCGCCACCCTCGGCCGCGACGTCCGCGCCGAACTCCCCGGCGGCCGCGACCTGTCCGGCACCGCGGTCGGCGTCGACGACGACGGCCGGCTCGTCATCTCCGGCCCCGAGGGCGAGCAGGCGGTGGGCGCGGGGGACGTCGTGCACCTGCGGCCCTCGGCCTGAGCCGGCCCTCGGCCTGAGCCGGCCCGCCGCCGCCCGCCCAGCCGCCGCCGGCCCGGCCCGGGGCCGGGGCGCGCCGGTCCGGGGCCCGCGGCGGGGGTGCCCGCCGGTCCGCCGCTCCGCGCGGCCGGGCGCGTACGGGCCGGTGACCGCCGTTGCGGTGACCGTGCGGCGGGGAGCGCCGCCGCACCGGCGAGATCCGGCTCCGGTGAGAGTGAGCTGCGGCACACCTGCCGTATCGTTGACTCGCTGCGTCGTCTCGATGATCGGAAGGGCTGTGCGCAGGGATTCCACAGGGGCCGTACGGTGAGCGCGGACGACCCGGGCCCCCCCGCCCCGGAGCCGGGCCGCGCCGCGGGTTCCCGTGGCGACCACGAGGCCGCGGGCCGCGAACCCGGGCCGGACGGGGAGGCCGCAGGCCCGGGCGAGCCACCGGAGCCCCCGCCGCTCGCCGTCGAGTCCGCCGAGCCCGAGCCCGTCCGCGCCCCCGGGGAGCACGGGATGCCCGCCGCGTACGGCAGGGCGGGCGAGGCCGCCGCCGAGGCGGGGGAGCACCCGCTCGCGCTGCGGCTCGAACAGCTCATCCTCGGCGCGCCCCGCCGCTACACGCCCTTCCAGGCCGCGCGCACCGCGGGCGTCTCCATGGACCTGGCGGCCCGCTTCTGGCGGGCCATGGGCTTCGCCGACATCGGCCAGGCCAAGGCGCTCACCGAGGCGGACGTCCTCGCGCTGCGGCGGCTCGCGGGTCTCGTCGAGGCGGGCCTGCTGAGCGAGTCGATGGCCATCCAGGTGGCCCGCTCCACCGGCCAGACCACCGCGCGGCTCGCCGACTGGCAGACCGACTCCTTCCTCGAAGGCCTCACCGAGCCGCCCGAGCCCGGCATGACGCGCGCGGAGGTGGCCTATCCGCTGGTCGAGCTGCTGCTGCCGGAGCTGGAGGAATTCCTCATCTACGTGTGGCGCCGCCAGGTCGCGGCGGCCACCAGCCGGGTCGTCCAGTCCGACGACGAGGAGGCCGTGGACCGGCGGCTCGCCGTCGGCTTCGCCGACCTCGTCGGCTTCACGCGGCTCACCCGGCGGCTGGAGGAGGAGGAGCTCGGCGAACTGGTCGAGGCCTTCGAGACCACGGCCGCCGACCAGGTCGCCGCGTACGGCGGGCGGCTCATCAAGACCCTCGGGGACGAGGTGCTCTTCGTCGCCGACGACCCCGGCACCGCCGCCGAGATCGGCATCCGGCTCATCGAGACGATGACGGGCGACGAGATGATGCCCGCGCTGCGCGTCGGCATGGCCTTCGGCACGGTCACCACCCGGATGGGCGACGTGTTCGGTACGACGGTCAACCTCGCCTCCCGGCTCACCTCGATAGCCCCCCGGGATTCCGTCCTCGTCGACGGGGACTTCGCGGAGGCGCTGGGCGAGGCGGGCGACGCGCCGCTGTCCGAGGCGGACGTCGACCCGGAGGCGGCGGATTCGGAGAAGTACCGCTTCGCCCTCCAGCCGATGTGGCGGCGGCCGGTGCGCGGACTCGGCGTCGTGGAGCCCTGGCTGCTCAGCCGCCGGTAGGCGGGCGCCCCCGGCGTGGGCGGGCGCCCTTCCCGCCCTTGGGGGGCGTGGCTCCCCGCGCCCGTTCGGTACGGGGCGCCGTCCTACACCAGGCCCAGGGCCGGGGGGACGGCGGACAGCGGGACGTCCGACGCCGCGGCCTCGCAGAGGACCGCCTCCAGGCCGGAGAGGACGGCGGGGATCGCCGGGGCCGGGAGCAGGCGGGTGTCGGCGAGGAGGGACACCTGGCAGTCCGGGCCCTGCTGGGCGAGGGCGAGGCAGAAGGCCATGTCGTTGGAGTCGTAGCCGCGGACGAAGGCCGGACCGCGGGCGGAGCGCGGGTACGGGCCGGGGGCCGGGGGGAGCTGCCAGTCGCGGCTGAGGCGGGCGTCGTTGAAGTAGCCGGTGAGGTCGAGCGGGTGGGTCCGGGCCGCGTCGATCTCCGCGGTGAGCGCTTCGAGGGACGCCGGGTGGAAGGCGGCCCGCAGGTAGGTGGCGGCCGAGCGGCGGTAGACCGCGCGGACGGCGTCGTCCAGGGTGGCGGCCGCCGTGCCGTCGTGGACGTACAGCCCGTCCTGGGCGGTCGCGGCCATGTAGCGCTGCTGGCGCTCGGTGACGCGGTTGCCGGTGATGAGCAGCATCGGCACCGTGGACTGCCCGCGCAGCGCCGCCAGCGCGGTGGCCGCGAGCGTGAGCATCACCGCGGAGCTGGAGGTGCGGGTGCGCTCGGCGACGGCGACGGAGGCCGCGGCGAGCGCGGCCGAGGTCAGCCACCACTGCTGGAACCTCGGGGACGCGGGCGCGTGCGGCGGCCGCGGAGCGGTGTCGGGCACCTCCGCGAGCCGCGCGCGGAAGTGCCGCATCGCGCGGGCGTCGTCGCGCAGCCCGCGCTCGGACCGCTCGTACGCGGCCTGGTCCAGCGGCTGCCACTCCGGTGCGGTGACCCGGCCCCCGGCGAGCAGCCGGCGCAGCGCGGTGCCGACGAGATCGGCGGACCAGCCGTCGAAGGTGAGGTGCGAGCACACGACGGCCACGGCCCGGACCTCACCGCCGCGGCAGACCAGACTGAAGCGCACCGGCCACTCGTGGCTGTGCCGGAAGGGCTCGGCGGCGAGCTTGCGCGTCCGCCGCTCCGCGAACGCCGCGAGCGCCCCGGCACCGGCGTCCGCCCCCAGCTCGCACACCTCGACCAGGTGCGTGCCCTCGGCCGCGGCGGTCTGCCACGCCTCCCCGGCACGGTCGCGGAAGCGGGTGCGCAGCACCTGGTGCGTCTCGACCAGCCGCCGGATCGCCGCGAGCGCCTCCGGCACGCCGGGGCCCGGGGCCGGGAGCGCGACGACCTGGCGCAGGGTGAACGTCGCGAAGGCCGCCCCGTAGCGCAGCAGCGGGCGCCACATGTGGAACTGCCCCCAGGCGAGCGGCCCCTCGCCGCCCTCGGCCGAGAACGCCACGGGCTCCCAGACCACGCGGGGCGGTGCCGGGCGGCCCGCGGCCGGGGCGGGTGGTGCCTCGGTCACCGGGTCTCCAGGTGCGCGGCGAGCGCGTCGAGGTTGTCGACCAGCTCCCAGCCGTCGCCGTCGAGGTCGATCTCGACGTCGTACTCGTCCTCCACCGCGTCGACCAGCCGCATCCGCGACAGCGACGACAGGCCGAGGTCGGACAGCGGGGCCGCGCTCGCGAGGGCCTGGTCGGCACTGATCGCGCCGTCCGAGGACTCCGCGACGAGCTGGGCCAGACGTTCCTTGATCGCCGGGGTGGTCATGCTGATCCGTCCATTCCTTGGGTGCTCCCGCCGAGCAGTTGGTCGGCTTGGGCGTCGGTGAGTTGGTGGAGTTCGGCGAGGAGTGCGTCTTCGAGGGTGCGGGCGACTGCTTCGACGGTGCCGTTGTCGAAGAGGGTGCGGATGGGGAGGTTGATGTCGGTGGCGGTGCGGAGGCGGGCGATGACTTTGACGGCGAGGAGGCT